>NZ_JAFCTH010000002.1:0-388476 GCF_049895905.1 Polaromonas sp. DSP2-3-2b2
CGCCTTGAACTCCGGCAGGTGCACTTTGCGTTTCTTCGATTCACTCATGATTTACCCATTTCTTGCGACAGTGTCCTGCTTAAACCGCTGTCTCAAATCCGGGGTCCACTTTAGTTGAGCGTCCGCTTTTAACTGTGGCGTATGCCCGCTTTGGCCACGTTGGAGACTGCCGTGAACGACTGCTGAACGATACCCCAAATCGTGCAATTGGGTTACCGTAAAGCGGGTACTTGCCACCGACGGGTTTCGCTGCATTGCCGAAGTTTGGCGCGATTTTCAGCCAAATCTTGTGGTTTAAACATCCGCCATTTCAGGAAGGGTGTTGGTGCCGACGACGAATTGATCCAAGCTGCCGAAAATAACTTCCCCATCCGCACACCCGAAAAATCCAGGCTCAGCGTTGGATCTTGCTGGCCTCACATGGGTTAGTTGAAATCGGTAGCCTAGATCAAAACCGCGTTGGCGCCAACAGTCAGCACCACCTGAAGTGGAAAAAAAAACAAGCAGCGCAGCAGGCGCTGCCGTGCTGGCCGCGCCTGCTACGCGCGGTGCGCGCGCAGCTGACCCCGGGCTGTTGGCTTGCGCGCTGCTAGGCAGCCTTTGCAGAAACTGCCCCACCAGCCGAACTCGCCACGCTGCTGGGCGCTTTGAACGCCGGCCAGGAAATCAACCTTTATCTTCGGCTTTAAGAAACTACCGCTAAAGGAGTGTTCGACTGCCCGATCAACGTCATGGTTTTTGTCACCTACTTGATCCCTCTTGGCACCGATCAACACTGACATCTACAAATTTATTGGATGAAATGGCAAGAGAAACAGAAAAGCTTTTCCGTACTATTTCCGTACAGGCATAAAAAAAGGACTTGGCCATAAAGCTAAGTCCTTGATTTCATTATTTATTTTGGTGGGCGGTGCAAGTTTCGAACTTGCGACCCCTGCAGTGTGAATGCAGTGCTCTACCCCTGAGCTAACCGCCCTATCGGTCAGCTTTCGATTATATGCCGCTTTTCAGGCATTATTTACGATTGCTGAGGTTTCTACCCGCCAGATCGTTTTTCCTCGGCTGGCCTTGTCGAGCATCGCCAGGACTTTTTCATGTGCCTCCATTTCCTTGTCGCTCGCCACCATAACCGGCAGGTCGAAAAGGCGCAGGTCAATCATGGGTTCGTCATCGCCTGCATCCACCGGGCCGCCGATGTCCATCATCAGGCTGTTCTGGCCGCGTGTCAGGTTGATGTACACATCTGCCAGCAATTCGGCGTCCAGCAAGGCTCCGTGCAGGGTACGGCCCGAATTGTCGACTTCAAGGCGATCGCACAGGGCATTGAGCGAATTTCGCTTGCCCGGGAACATCTCCTTGGCCATCATCAGGCTGTCCGTGACCTTCGCCACCCAATGCATGATGTGTTCCCGGCCGATCAATTCGAGTTCCTTGTTCAGGAAACTCACATCGAAAGGTGCGTTGTGAATGATCACCTCGGCGCCTTGCAGGTAGTCAAGCAGTTCGTCCGCCACGGCTGAAAACTTGGGCTTGTCTTTCAGGAATTCATTGCTGATGCCATGAACCTTCAGTGCATCTTCGTGGCTGTCGCGGCCGGGATTGAGGTAAAAGTGCTTGTTGCTGCCGGTTAACTTGCGCGCGACCAGTTCCACGCAGCCGATTTCAATGATGCGGTCGCCGTTTTCGGCAGAAAGGCCCGTGGTTTCAGTATCTAGAACAATTTGGCGCATGGTCAGGGTTCTCGCATTGAACGCATTTAGTGGTTTTCCTTGGCATGGTTGATTGAATACCTGGGGATTTCCACGGTGACATCCGACTGCGCCAGAAAAGCCTGGCAGCTCAGGCGTGAATTGGGCTCCAGGCCCCAGGCCCGGTCGAGCAGGTCTTCCTCGCTTTCGTCCATCGCATTGAGCGACCTGAATCCCTCGCGCACGATGACATGGCAGGTCGTGCAGGCGCAACTCAGGTCACAGGCATGCTCGATGTTGATCTTGTTGTCGAGCAGCGCTTCGCAGATGGAAGTACCTGCCGGCGCCAAGATTTCAGCGCCTTGCGGACAGTATTCGGGATGGGGAAGAATCTTGATGATTGGCATGGTGTCGATCTGTGGGTAATAAGAGTGCGGCAACGTGTTCAGACCGACTCGATGTTCTTTCCGGCCAGGGCTTTCTGGATGCCCCGGTTCATGCGCTGGGCTGCAAAAGCTTCGGTTCCTTTGGCAAGCGCCTGCGTTGCGGCCTCGATGGACGCGGCATCGCCGTTGACACGGGCATCGGCCAGCGCAGCAATCAAGCTGGCCGTCTGCGCACGGTCGCTTGAACTGAGCAGGTCCGCATCAGCGTGCAGTGCGCCTTGAATCGCCAGGATCATGCGGTCCGCATCGACCTGCGCCTCCACCAGCGCACGCGCGCGCATGTCTTGCTGGGCGGTTGAAAAACTGTCTTGCAGCATGCGGGCGATTTCATCGTCCGACAGGCCATACGAAGGCTTCACGTCGATTTGCGCTTCGACGCCGCTGATCTGTTCCCTGGCATTGACGCTGAGCAGGCCATCGGCATCCACCGTGAACGTCACGCGGATGCGCGCGGCGCCAGCGACCATGGGCGGAATACCGCGCAGTTCAAAACGCGCCAGACTGCGGCAGTCAGCCACCAGATCGCGCTCGCCCTGCACCACATGCAGCGCCAACGCGGTCTGGCCATCCTGGTAAGTGGTGAAATCCTGCGCCATGGCCGTGGGAATGGTCTGGTTGCGCGGCACGATGCGCTCGACCAGCCCGCCCATGGTTTCAACGCCCAGCGACAGGGGAATCACATCGAGCAGCAAGAGGTCGTCGCCCGCATTGTTTCCCGCCAGTTGATTAGCAGAAATGGCCGCCCCCAGCGCCACCACTTCGTCGGGGTTGAGATTGACCAGCGGTTCGCGTCCGAAAAAAGTTGCGACGGCCTTGCGCACCTGCGGCATGCGGGTTGATCCGCCAACCATCACCACGCCATCGATTTCGTCACGGTTAAGGCCGGCGTCGCGCAAGGCCTTGCGCACGGCAGCCAGGGTGTGCTGGGTAAGATGCGCCGAGGCTGCTTCAAAATCAGCGGCCTTCATTTCAAAAGTGATGGATGCCTTGGACAAGCGAACAGAAAAGGGTACCGATGAGGCCGTGGACAACGCCTCTTTGCAAGCACGCGCTGTTTTCTGCAGGACAGCCTTGTCAGACGCGCTCAGCGTATCGGCGGTCACCCCGCCCTTGGCCAGGGTCCAGTCAACCAGGGCGCGGTCGTAATCATCGCCACCCAGCGCGGAATCCCCGCCGGTCGAGACCACTTCGAACACCCCTTGGGACAAGCGCAGGATGGAAATGTCAAACGTTCCACCGCCCAGGTCATAGACCGCATAGACGCCTTCGCTGGCATTGTCCAGTCCGTAGGCAATGGCTGCGGCGGTCGGCTCGTTGATCAGGCGCAGCACGTTCAATCGGGCCAGTTGCGCCGCATCCTTCGTCGCCTGGCGCTGGGCATCGTCAAAATAGGCGGGCACGGTGATCACGGCGCCATAGATGTCATCGTCAAAAGTGTCCTCGGCACGCTGCCTGAGCGACGCCAGAATCTCGGCACTGACTTCGACCGGGCTTTTTTCACCGGCCACGGTTTGCAGCGTGACCATGCCGGGCTTGTCGATGAAGCGGTAAGGCATCTGCTCGCGGTTGCCAATGTCGTCAATGCCCCTCCCCATCAGCCGCTTGACCGAAGAAATCGTGTTGCACGGGTCGTCAACCTGGGCCGTGAGCGCATCAGAGCCAATTTGCGTCCGCCCGCCCTCAAGGTAACGCACGACGCTTGGCAACAATACCTGTCCCTGGTCATCGGGCAGGCACTCTGACAGCCCATTGCGCACACTGGCCACCAGCGAATGGGTGGTGCCGAGGTCAATGCCGATGGCGATTCGCCGCTGGTGCGGGTCTGGCGTCTGGCCGGGTTCGGATAATTGCAAAAGTGCCATGGCGCTGTTCTTTACTGAGTTTCGTGAATGTCTTATTGTTCCAGCAGATCGATGCGGGCATCGACCTCGCGGGCAAAGCGTTCGATGAACATGAGGCTTCTGACCTGTTGCGCGGCTTCGGAAAAATCTTTTTCCTGATCCAGCGTTTGCTCTATTTTTAATAGCTGTTCATGCTGACCGGTCTTGGACTCCAGGGCAATTTTATCCAGATCATCGATGCTCTCGGCATCTTCCAGCGCTTCGCGCCATTCCATTTGCTGCATCAGGAAGACGCCAGGCATGGTGGTGTTGTTCTCGGCATTGATCGGCGCGCCGTGCAGTTCGCACAAATAACTGGCTCGCTTGAGCGGGTCCTTGAGCCGCTGATACGCCTCGTTGATTCGGACAGACCATTGCATGGCCAGACGCTGCGCCGCTGGTCCCTGCCCTGTAAACTTGTCAGGATGGGCTTCGCGCTGCAGCTCTTTCCAGCGCGCATCGAGTTGCGCCCGGTCCTGGGCAAACTGCATGGGAACGCCAAAAAGCTCGAAGTCGTTGGATTGAAGGTTCATGGAATGAAAAAGCCGCCAGCACGGTCAGTGAAGGCGGCGTTTGAGAAATTGGACGCGCGATGCGGCGCGGTAAGAATGTTGTCCGTTTGCCGCTCAGACGCGAAAACTCTCGCCGCAGCCGCAGCGGTCACGCTCGTTGGGATTGATGAACTTGAAGCCTTCATTCAGGCCTTCGCGCACAAAGTCAAGCTGGGTGCCGTCGATATAGGCCATGCTTTTGGGATCGACCAGCACCTTCACGCCGTTGTCTTCGAACACGACATCTTCGGGCGCGATTTCATCGGCATATTCCAGCTTGTAAGCCAGGCCGGAACAGCCAGTGGTCTTGACGCCCAAGCGCACACCCACGCCCCTGCCACGTTTGCTGATGTAGCGGGTCACGTGGCGGGCGGCTGCGTCGGTAAGGGTAACGGACATGTAAATCGCTCGAAATAAACAGGTTGATCAGTGCGCGGATGCAGCGGCCGGCAGGTGCTTTTGCTTGTAATCGTTCACCGCCGCCTTGATGGCGTCTTCCGCGAGGATGGAGCAGTGAATTTTCACAGGCGGCAATGCCAGTTCCTCGGCAATGGCACTGTTCTTGATACTCGCCGCCTGGTCCAGCGTCTTGCCCTTGACCCATTCGGTCACGAGTGAACTGGAGGCAATGGCCGAGCCGCAGCCGTAGGTTTTGAAGCGCGCATCCTCAATCACGCCGGTGACCGGGTTCACCTTGATCTGCAGCTTCATCACGTCGCCACAAGCCGGTGCGCCGACCATGCCGGTGCCTACCGTTTCATCGCCTTTTTCAAAAGAGCCGACATTCCGGGGATTTTCATAGTGATCCACCACTTTTTCGCTGTAAGCCATTGAATTAACTCCTTGAATTCTGGTTATCGGGCAAATGACGGGTTCAGCGCCATCTGAATGCCTGTTTGATTAGTGGGCCGCCCACTGGATGGTGGACAGGTCAACGCCATCCTTGAACATTTCCCACAGCGGCGACAGGTCGCGCAGCTTAGCCACGTTTTCCTTGATGGTGGCAACGGCGTAGTCGATTTCTTCTTCCGTCGTCCAGCGACCAATCGTCATGCGCAGGCTGCTGTGTGCCAGCTCGTCGCTGCGGCCCAAGGCGCGCAGCACATAGCTGGGCTCCAGGCTGGCCGAGGTGCAGGCGGAACCGCTCGACACTGCCAGGCCCTTGATGCCCATGATCAGCGACTCGCCTTCGACATAGTTGAAGCTCATGTTCAGGTTGTGCGGCACGCGCTTTTCAGCGTGGCCATTGAGAAACACTTCCTCGACATCCTTCAGGCCGTTGAGCATGCGCTCATGCAATACCCGGATACGCTGGTTTTCCTCATGCATCTCGGCCTTGGCAATGCGGTAAGCCTCACCCATGCCGGCGATTTGGTGCGTCGGCAAGGTGCCTGAACGCATGCCGCGCTCGTGACCGCCACCGTGCATCTGCGCTTCCAAGCGCACCCGCGGCTTGCGACGCACATACAGTGCGCCAATGCCCTTGGGCCCGTAGGTCTTGTGCGAGGTCAGGCTCATCAAATCGATCGGCAGGCTGGCCAAATCGATGTCAACGCGGCCGGTGGCTTGCGCGGCGTCCGAGTGGAAAATGATGCCTTTTTCGCGGCAGATCGTACCGATGGCGGCCATGTCCTGGATCACGCCGATTTCGTTATTGACGAACATGACGCTGACCAAAATCGTGTCAGGGCGAATCGCCGCCTTGAGCACGTCCAGGTTCAGCAAACCGTCAGCCTGGACATCCAGATAAGTAACCTCAAAGCCTTGGCGCTCCAGTTCGCGGCAGGTGTCAAGCACGGCCTTGTGCTCGGTCCTGACCGTGATGAGGTGCTTGCCCTTGGACTTGTAGAAATGCGCCGCGCCCTTGAGCGCCAGGTTGTTCGATTCGGTCGCGCCGCTGGTCCAGACAATCTCGCGCGGGTCGGCGCCGATCAATGCAGCTACCTGCTCGCGAGATTTTTCCACCACGGCCTCAGCCTCCCAGCCCCAGGCGTGACTGCGTGACGCGGGATTGCCAAAATGCTCGCGCAACCAGGGAACCATCGCATCCACCACCCGAGGATCGCAAGGATTGGTAGAGCTGTAGTCCATGTAAATCGGGAAGTGTGGGGTTTCCATAAAGCAAACTTTCTTATTTTTACGGGCTGGCGACTTGGTAAAACGGTGGTGAGGCGGCGATGTGTTTCGAATCCGTCAGGATTTGGAAAAAGCGTTGCCCAGTGCGAACACGGAATTAGGCGCATTCACGCGTAATGGCTTGCCGATGGGCGATGCAAAAACGGCCTTTTTGACCTGTGGCGTGCTTTCAACCATCACGCCCTTAGCCAGTTGGTCATCGACCAGCTTTTGCAAGCTGACCGAATCAAGGAACTCGACCATGCGGGTGTTCAGCGAAGACCAGAGGTCATGCGTCATGCAGCGGGTGCCATCGTCCTGGCAATTTTCCTTGCCGCCGCACTGGGTGGCGTCAATGGGTTCGTCTACCGACACGATGATGTCGGCGACAGTGATTTCAGACGCCTTGCGGCCCAGCGTATAGCCGCCGCCCGGTCCACGGGTGGACTCGACCAGTTCATGGCGGCGCAGCTTGCCGAACAACTGCTCCAAGTAGGACAGCGAGATCTGCTGACGCTGGCTGATCGCTGCCAGCGTAACCGGACCGTTATTCTGGCGCAGCCCCAAGTCAATCATCGCGGTGACCGCGAAACGGCCTTTGGTTGTAAGACGCATAACAAGCTCCTTCAAGTGTGCTTGACTGTCGTTTTGGCCCCGAAAGCTTGTGGCTTTCAGGGAACTGTCCCTCAACATTCCGGCCAACTTCAGAGCTGACGGAAGTTTTTTTTGTTGCTTTCAGGTTCCTGACTAATTTAATCAAGTATACCATGCAGGGTCATTTTTCGCACGCCGGTGCACCGTGGCTCGCGGTAATAACCCCAATCAAATCAACACCCCAAAGACTCGATCGGGCCATGGCAACTTCAAGCCACCGAGGAAATTGGCACCACATTGTCAGTTCCGGGCGCACCAAAAGCCTGCTCCTTCAGCACATGCAGCTGGTCGCGCACACGGGCTGCCTTTTCGAACTCCAGGTTTTTTGCATGTTCGACCATCTGCTTTTCAAGCCGCTTGATTTCACGCGCAATGTCTTTTTCGCTCATGTCCTCGACCAGCGCCTTTTGCATTTCCAGCTTTTGCGCATCCTTGCCAGATTTTTCGCTGTACACGCCGTCGATCAGGTCCTTGATGCGCTTGACGATGCTGCGCGGTGTGATGCCGTGCAGGGTGTTGAAGGCCAGTTGCTTGTTGCGCCGGCGTTCGGTTTCGCCCATCGCCATCTTCATCGAGTCGGTGACCCGATCGGCGTACAAAATCGCCCGGCCGTTCAGGTTGCGAGCGGCGCGGCCAATCGTCTGGATCAGGCTGCGCTCCGAGCGCAGGAAGCCTTCCTTGTCGGCGTCCAGAATCGCCACCAGCGACACCTCGGGAATGTCCAGCCCCTCGCGCAGCAGGTTGATGCCGACCAGCACATCGAAAGTTCCTAGCCGCAGGTCGCGCAAAATCTCGACCCGCTCGACCGTTTCCACATCGCTGTGCAGATAGCGCACCTTGACGCCGTTTTCGGTCAGGTAGTCGGTGAGTTGCTCGGCCATGCGCTTGGTCAGCGTGGTGATCAGCACGCGTTCGTTGATCTCCACGCGAATCCGGATTTCCTGCAGCACGTCATCGACCTGATGCGTTGCCGGGCGCACCTCCACCTGCGGATCGACCAGCCCGGTCGGCCGCACGACCTGCTCAACCACCTGTCCGGCATGCTCGTTTTCGTAAGCCGCCGGCGTGGCGGAGACAAAAATCGCCTGCCGCATCTTGGTTTCGAATTCCTCGAACTTGAGCGGCCGGTTGTCCAGCGCGCTGGGCAGTCTGAAACCGTATTCGACCAGCGTCGTCTTGCGCGACCGGTCGCCGTTGTACATGGCGTTGAGCTGGCCAATCATGACGTGGCTTTCGTCAAGAAACATCACCGCATCCTTGGGCATGTAATCACACAGGGTCGAAGGCGCCGAGCCCGGCGGCGCGCCGCTCAGGTGGCGGGTGTAGTTTTCAATCCCCTTGCAGTGGCCGATCTCGCCCAGCATTTCCAGGTCGAACCGGGTGCGCTGCTCGATACGCTGGGCCTCGATCAGCTTGCCTTCAGCGATGAACTGCCCTACCCGCTCCGACAACTCCAGCTTGATGGTTTCCACCGCCGTCATCACCTTGTCGCGCGGCGTGACGTAATGACTTTTCGGGTACACCACGAAGCGCGGGATTTTCTGCCGGATGCGGCCGGTCAGCGGGTCGAACAGTTGCAGGGTTTCAATTTCGTCGTCAAACAGCTCGATGCGGATCGCCAGTTCCGAATGCTCGGCCGGAAAAACGTCGATCACATCGCCACGCACGCGGAAGGTGCCGCGTGAAAAATCAGCGTCATTGCGGCTGTACTGCATGCGGATCAGCCGCGCAATCACGTCGCGCTGGCCCATCTTGTCGCCAATGCGGGCAATGAAACGCATCTGCGTGTAATCCTCGGGCGCACCAATGCCGTAAATGGCGCTGACGGTGGCGACGATGATGGTGTCGCGCCGCTCCAGCACGCTTTTGGTCGCCGACAGCCTCATCTGTTCGATGTGCTCGTTGATGGCCGAGTCCTTTTCAATGAACAGGTCGCGCTGCGGCACATAGGCCTCGGGCTGGTAGTAGTCGTAGTAGCTGACGAAATACTCGACCGCGTTTTTCGGGAAGAACTCGCGGAATTCGCTGTACAGCTGAGCGGCCAGTGTCTTGTTCGGCGCAAACACGATGGCTGGGCGGCCCAGCCGCGCAATCACATTGGCCATGGTGAAGGTCTTGCCCGAGCCGGTCACGCCGAGCAGGGTCTGAAAAACCTCGCCGTCCCGCACGCCTTCCACCAGCTTGTCGATGGCCTGCGGCTGGTCGCCGGCCGGCAGGTAGGGCTGAAACAGCTCGAACGGCGAATCCGGAAAACGGATGAACTGGCCTACGCCGCCGGCGTCCGTCGCGTCAGCCGTGACTTCCATGATGTCTAGCATAAAAACCCTATTCAGGCCCCGTTAAAATCCGGGGCAATTAAACACACTATGACATTCGGGCGAAGTCGGGAATTGCAATCCCCGCCTTCCGACGACCAGACCGCTGCCGGGACGACCACCGGTGCTATTCGCCTTGATCGACTTGTTCAAGGCACATTTTTCACACTTAAGGATATTCCATGTCTTTGTTTACCGCCGTCGAAATGGCACCGCGCGACCCGATCCTGGGCCTGAACGAACAGTTTGGCGCCGACACCAACCCTGCCAAGGTCAACCTGGGCGTGGGCGTTTACTACGACGACAACGGCAAGCTCCCGCTGCTCGAATGCGTCCGGATTGCTGAAAAGCAGATGATGGAATCGCCCAAGGCCCGCGGCTACCTGCCCATCGACGGCCTTGCCGCCTACGACTCGGCCGTCAAGGCCCTGGTGTTTGGCGCCGACAGCGAGCCCGTCATCTCGGGCCGCGTCGCCACGGTGCAGTGCATCGGCGGCACCGGCGGCCTGAAGGTCGGCGCCGACTTTTTGAAGCACCTGAACCCAAATGCCAAGGTCCTGATCAGCGACCCGAGCTGGGAAAACCACCGCGCACTGTTCACGAACGCCGGCTTCACGGTCGAAAGTTATCCGTATTACGACGCGGCCACGCGCGGTATCAACTTCGACGGCATGCTGGCCGCGCTGAACGCCGCGCTTGCCGGCACCATCGTCGTGCTGCATGCCTGCTGCCACAACCCGACCGGTTACGACATCACCCCTGAACAATGGGACGACGTGATCGCCGCCGTCAAGGCCAGGAACCTGACGCCCTTCCTGGACATGGCCTACCAGGGTTTCGGCTACGGCCTGACTGAAGATGGCGCGGTGGTAGGCAAGTTTGTCGCCGCCGGCCTGAGCTTTTTTGTCTCCACCTCGTTTTCCAAGAGTTTCAGCCTGTATGGCGAGCGCGTCGGCGCGCTGAGCGTGGTGTGCAGCGACAAGGAAGAAACGGGCCGCGTGCTGAGCCAGCTCAAGATCGTCATTCGCACCAATTACAGCAACCCGCCGATCCACGGCGGCACGGTGGTCGCCATGGTGCTGAACACGCCCGAGCTGCGCGCGCTGTGGGAAAAGGAACTGGGCGAAATGCGCGTGCGCATCAAGGCCATGCGCCACAAGCTGGTCGATGGCCTGAAGGCGGCCGGCGTGATGGAAGACATGGGCTTCATCACGAAGCAGATCGGCATGTTCAGCTATTCCGGTTTGAACAAGGACCAGATGGTGCGCCTGCGCAATGAGTTTGGCGTGTACGGCCTAGACACCGGCCGCATGTGCGTGGCCGCGCTGAACAGCAAGAACATCGACTATGTCTGCGCATCGATTGCCAAGGTGATCTAAAGCGGCCGGGGGCGTCCCGAAAAAGCGCCTGTTCAAGCCCATGCCAGTCAGCCCGGCGCTGACTGGCATTTTTTACATAAAATCACCCGCTTGCGCATACAGCACAAGCGTAGGCAGCTATATTTTCAATAGCAATTAAAGCAACGATGGCAGCCCAGGCGCCGTATCAGCGCTGGCGGGCCTGTCTGACGAGCAGCATCAGCGCCACTGCGCCTATCAAGACAAAGCTGACAAAGGACCAGTTGGCAATCGAGCCGCCCAGAAAAGTCCAGTCAATCGCGGTGCAGTCGCCACTGCCCTTGAAGATCATCGGAATCGAGCGTTTGAGCGGAAAGGTTTCGATCATTCCGTAGAAATCACGGCCGCAGGAAACGATTTCCGGCGGATACCACTGCAAAAAACTTTGCCGCGCCGCCACGAAAGCGCCAAAACCCGACAGCAACACCAGCACACTAGCCCCGCTGATCAGGAAATTGCGCCGGGCGCTCAAGGCACTCACGCCCGCAACGATGGCGACCAGCACCAGCGCATAGCGCTGCACGATGCACATCGGGCAAGGCTCCAGCCCCACCACATGCTGCAGATAAAGACCAAAAGCCAGCAGCAGCGCGCACACCGCAGCCGTCAGAGCCAGCAAGCGGCGCGGCATGGTGTCGAAATACGTCAAAAACATTCAAGTCCCTCTTTGTTTAGTCAATTTATGGATTGTCCGATGGTTCGTTGAACCCGCCCGGGATTAGTTCCCGCCAGCGTTTAGGCCCCGGAATAGTCCGGCGGCTCAATCGCACCTGCAAAGGTCTTTGTCCTGCACATGCAGGACGCACCACTCGATGGGATTGATAAGCTTTTTGCTACTGAATTTATAGCTGCTTACGCTTGCCAAGCAAGCGCCAGATGCATATTTGATGCTGAAATTTCGTTTTCCGGTAAAAACGAATACGCTCTGACGGGCCCAGGCAGCCCCTGGCCTCAAATGCCTTCGCCCGCCTCGACAAAAACACGCGCCTTGCGCGGCATCAGCACCAGCTTGTCGCCCTCCTTCAGCCCCATGTCCCTGAACTTTTGCGATGGCATTTGCACTTCAATCAGGGAGTCGGCGGACTGCTTGGGCGCGTCAACCGGAATCAGCTCCAGCCGGGCAATCGGCCCGATGACAATCGCGCGGTCCAGCGTGGCATGCATGCCGTCGGCGCCGGGCGCATAACGCGCCACCTCGAAATCGTGCGGCCGCACATAGGCAAAGGCCTTGGCGTTTTGCGCGCCGCTGTGCTCGGGCGAGTCCAGTGTCAAGCCTTCCAGATGCACCTCGCCTTCATGGGCGCGGCCATGGAACAGGTTCACGTCGCCCAAAAAACCATAGACAAACGGACTCGCCGGATGGTCCCAGACCTGCTGCGGTGAGCCGATCTGCTCGACCTTGCCGGCGTTCATCAACACCACGCGGTCGGCGACTTCCAGTGCTTCTTCCTGGTCGTGCGTGACAAAAATGCTGGTGACATGCAGGTCGTCGTGCAGGCGGCGCAGCCAGCGGCGCAACTCCTTGCGCACCTTGGCATCGAGCGCGCCGAAGGGCTCGTCGAGCAGCAGCACCTTGGGCTCGACCGCCAGCGCCCGCGCCAGGGCGATGCGCTGGCGCTGGCCACCGGACAGTTGCGACGGAAAGCGGTCGGCCAGCCAGTCGAGCTGCACCAGGCTGAGCAGCGAATGCACCTTTTCCTTGATCTGCGCTTCACTCGGACGCTGGCTGCGCGGCTTGACGCGCAGGCCGAAGGCGACGTTCTCGAACACCGTCATGTGGCGAAACAGCGCGTAATGCTGGAACACAAAACCGACCCCGCGCTCGCGCACATGCACGTCGGTGGTGTCCTCGCCGCTGAAAAAAATGCTGCCCTGGTCTGGCGTTTCCAGCCCGGCGATGATGCGCAGCAGCGTGGTCTTGCCGCAGCCCGAGGGGCCGAGCAAGGCGACGAGTTCGCCCGCTTCAATGTCCAGGCTCACGTCACTCAAGGCCTGGAAGTTGCCGAACTGCTTGCTGACGTTGCGAATTTCGATACCCATGATTTATTTTTTCCAGCGTGTTTTCAACGAATGCCAGCAACAGCTTGCGGCCGCTCGGGCGGCAATTGAGCCGCCGCTTTCATTTCAGCATCATGGCGCCATTCGGCTACCGACTTGATGGCCAGCGTGACCAGCGCCAGGATGGCCAGCAGCGACGCCACGGCGAAGGCGGCGACCGACTGGTATTCGTTGTAGAGAATTTCCACATGCAGCGGCAAGGTGTTGGTCTGCCCGCGAATATGGCCGGACACCACCGACACCGCGCCGAACTCGCCCATGGCGCGCGCATTGCACAAAATCACGCCGTAAATCAGGCCCCACTTGATGTTGGGCAGCGTGACGCGCCAGAAGGTCTGCCAGCCGGTAGCGCCCAGCACGATGGCGGCCTGCTCCTCGTCGTTGCCCTGCGCCTGCATCAGCGGAATCAGCTCGCGCGCGATGAAGGGAAAGGTCACAAACACGGTTGCCAGCACGATGCCCGGCACGGCAAAGATGATCTTGATGTCATGCGCCTGCAGCCACGGCCCGAACCAGCCCTGCGCGCCGAACAGCAGCACGTACATCAGGCCGGCCACGACCGGCGAAACCGAGAACGGCAGATCGACCAAGGTCGTCAGAAAGGACTTGCCGCGAAACTCGTACTTGGCAATCGCCCAGGCGGCGGCCACGCCAAACACCAGGTTCAGCGGCACGGCAATCGCGGCGGCAATCAAGGTGAGCTGGATGGCCGACCAGGCGTCGGGCTCCTTCAGGGCCTCAAGGTAGGCGCCAAAACCCTTGCGCAGCGCCTCGGTGAACACGGCAGCCAGCGGCAGGATCAGGAACAGCAGCACGAACAGCAGCGCCACCGTGATGAGCAGGTAGCGGACCCACGGCGCTTCAGTGGTGCCGGACTTGGCCCGGCGAATTGGTTGGGAAGACGGACTGCTCATGATGCGGCTCCGGTGGTTTTGCGCTGCCAGGTTTGCAGCGCATTGATCACCAGCAGCAGGACGAAGGAAATCACCAGCATCACCACCGCCACAGCGGTGGCGCCAGCATAGTCGTACTGTTCCAGTTTGCCGATGATGATCAGCGGCGTGATCTCGGACACCATCGGCATGTTGCCAGCGATGAAAATCACCGATCCGTATTCACCAATCGCGCGCGCAAACGCCATGGCAAAACCCGTCAACAAAGCCGGCGCGATGTGCGGAAAAATCACCTTGGTGAAAATCTGGAAACGATTCGCGCCCAGCGCCGTGGCGGCTTCCTCAAGCTCCTTTTCCGCGTCTTCAAGCACCGGCTGCACCGTACGCACGACAAACGGCATGCCGACGAAAATCAGCGCAATCACCACGCCGGCCGGAGTGAAGGCCAGCTTGATGCCCATGGGCTCCAGGTACTGGCCCAGCCAGCCATTGCCGGCCAGCAAAGCCGTCAGCGAGATGCCGGCCACGGCGGTCGGCAGCGCGAACGGCAGATCGACCAGCGCATCGACGATTTTTTTACCCGGAAACTTGTAGCGCACCAGCACCCAGGCCAGCAGCAGGCCAAACACCAGGTTGACCAGCGCGGCAATCAAGGACGCGCCAAACGTCAGCCGGTAAGACGCCATGACACGCGGCGACGTGACGGCGAATACGAACTGCTCCCAGGTCAGCGTGAAGGTCTTGAAGAACAGCGCGGTGATCGGAATCAGCACGATCAGGCTGAGGTAGAGCACCGTGTAGCCCAACGTCAGCCTGAAACCCGGCAACACGCGCTGCGGCGTTCTTTTGGCGCTGGCACGAAAAGGGGGCGCCACCCCGGCGGATGGCGCCCCGGAAGTCAAGGAATTCATGCTTTAGCGAACGGTGTAGAGCTTGTCGAACTGGCCACCGTCATTGAAATGGACTTTTTGCGCTTCGCTCAGCGAGCCGAACATTTCCTGCACCGTGAAAAGCTGGATCAGCTTGAAGGTGGCGACATGTTTTTTCAGGATCGCCTGCGAATACGGGCGCATGGCATGCCTGGCGGCAATTTCCTGGCCTTCGTCTGAATACAGGTAATCGAGGTAAGCCTTGGCCAATGCAGCCGTGCCCTTCTTGGCCACGGTGCGCTCCACCACCGCCACCGGGTTTTCGGCCAGGATGCTGATGGACGGATAGACCGCATCGACCTTGCCTTCGCCGAACTCCTTGTTCACCGACACCACTTCCGACTCGAAGGTCACCAGCACATCGCCAATGTTGCGCTGCACGAAGGCCGTAGTCGCGTCGCGCCCGCCCTTGCCCAGCACCGGCACGTTCTTGTACAGCTTGCCGACGAATTCGGCGGCCTGCGCGTCGGTCGCGCCCTTTTTCTTGGCGTAGCCCCAGGCGGCCAGGTAGGTGTAGCGGCCGTTGCCGCCGGTCTTGGGGTTGACCACGATCACCTTGATATCGGGCTTGACCAGGTCGTCCCAGTCCTTGATGCCCTTGGGATTGCCATTGCGCACGAGGAACAGCATGGTCGAGGTGGTCGGTGAGGCATTGCCCGGAAAGCGCTTGGCCCAGTCCTTGGCCACGACGCCGGCATTGGCCAGGAATTCGACGTCGGTCGAGGTGTTCATGGTCACCACATCGGCGTCCAGGCCGTCGGCCACCGAACGCGCCACGGCGCTGGAACCGGCATGCGACTGGTCGATCTTCACGTCCTTGCCTGTGGTTTTCTTGTAGTGGGCGACGAAGGCGGCGTTGTAGTCTTTGTAGAACTCGCGCGCCACGTCATACGAGCCGTTCAGCAGGGTCTGGCTTGAAACGATGCCGCTGGCGGCCAAAGCCAGCGTTGCCAGGGCGATCTTGAATTTAGAGGTCATGCGGGTTCCAGGAAGGCTGAAGGAAAAGTTGGAAAGGATAGCTGATGCGCCGCTTGCGAAGCGCGTATTCTGGCGCGAAACCTTTAAAACTCAAAAGAATATATTTCTCTTAATTTATTAATTAAATCGAATAAAGAAATTCGATTGAATTTTACAAAGCAGACAGCGCCGAACCTATTTAATGCTATTTTTTAAATAGCTACCCAAGCCCGCTGTGATTGCGCAAAGTTCCGATTTGGCATAAAAAAGCAGGGCTCATGAAAAAGGCGGCGATGCAGTGCCGAACAGTTCATCGCCCCGCATGTGCTGGCCCAGAAAGTCCAGGAAGCTGCGCACAGCAGGTATCTGGCCACGCCGCGAAGGAAAAACGGCATGCACCATGCCGGGCTTGGGCGCCCAGCCCGGCAGCACCAAGACCAGGGATTGCGCCTGCAGTTCGGCCCGGCTCAGGCTGTCCGGCAGAAAACTGATGCCGGTGCCGGCCAGCACCGCCATTGCGAATGACAGTGTTCGCGTCTGGCGGTTGATGAAAAGAAAGCGGCGCAAACACCCCATTACGCAAAACGCCGCTCAGCGGCACCGGCCAAGGCCCTGCAGCACGGCCACGCAATGCACAGTCATTGATCCAAATCCTGTTTCCCGGACGTTTACTCCATGCCGGTCCTGACTCTGGCCGTTCAAGGCATTACCATTATGGGTATTGACAAACGCATTCCCCCAGACTCGTAAATTGCTGTGGAATGCTCAAGCGCACGAAAGCGCCTTCACCCCACCTAGCCACAAGGATTCCGATGAAAAGAGTTGATGACTTCCGCCTGAAACTTGGCCAAAAGGAACTGGTGCCAATCATCATTGGCGGAATGGGCGTTGACATTTCCACCGCCGAGCTGGCGCTGGAGGCGGCGCGCCTGGGCGGTATCGGGCATATTTCCGACGCGCTGATTCATGACGTGTCCGACCGGCGCTTTGATACCGAATTCGTCAAGGGCAAGACGAAGTTCTACAAAAGCAACATCGCCAACTCCGACAAGAGCAGCGTGCAGTTCGACCTGGGCCAGCTGGCTGAAGCCACCAAGCTGCATGTCGGGAAAACCATGGAAGCCAAGCGCGGCGACGGCATGGTGTTCGTCAACGTGATGGAAAAGCTGACGATGAATTCGCCACGCGACACGCTGGAAGTGCGGCTCAATTCGGCGCTGGACGCGGGCATTGACGGCATCACGCTGAGCGCCGGCCTGCACCTGGGCTCGTTCGGCCTGATGGCCGAACACGCGCGCTTTCGCGATGCCAAGCTAGGCATCATCGTGTCGTCGGTTCGCGCCCTGCAGCTGTTCCTGCGCAAGACATCGCGCCTGGACCGGCGGCCCGACTACGTGATCGTCGAAGGCCCGCTGGCGGGCGGCCACCTGGGTTTTGGCCTGGACTGGGAAAAATACGACCTGGCCACCATCGTGGCCGAGATTGCCGCCTTCCTGAAGGCCGAGCAGCTTGACATTCCGCTGATCGCCGCCGGCGGCATCTTCACCGGCAGCGACGCGGTCGGTTTCCTGGAAAACGGCGCGGCGGCGGTACAGGTGGCGACGCGCTTCACCGTCGCCAACGAATGCGGCCTGCCGGCCAAGGACAAGCAGGAATACTTCCGCGCCAGCGAAGCCGACATCGAGGTCAACACCATCTCGCCAACCGGCTATCCGATGCGCATGCTGAAGAATTCCCCGGCCATTGGCTCGGGCATCCGGCCCAATTGCGAGTCCTACGGCTACCTGCTGGACGGCAATGGCAACTGCGCCTACATCACCGCCTACAACCAGCAAATCGCCATCCACCCGGACGGCAAGAACATCGTGGTCATGGACAAGACCTGCCTGTGCACCCACATGCGCAACTACAACGTCTGGACCTGCGGCAGCAGCACCTACCGTCTCAAGGACACGACGCGCCTTCTGGCCGACGGCACCTATCTGGGCCTGAGCGCCGAGCACATCTTTCGCGACTATCAGTTCAGCGTGAACAACCAGGTCATGCTGCCCGAGTAAGCACCCGCACGCCGCCGGTCATTTCAGCCATGCTGCGCCCTGGAAGTAATGCATGAATGAACAGGCGGCTCGGGAGGTGGTGATGGTCCGCGCCATTGAAGCGGCAGATCACGCGCACGACATCCTGAGCGAAGACGACCGCCGCCATGCGAGCCGCAGCGCCATGGAACTGGCCCAGTGGCAGGCGTCCTACGCAGGATCGCAAGTCACGGCTGACGACTTCCTGCACCAGCGCGCCGGGCAAATCCTCAAGCGCATGTCTGAGCGGCATGCGGCGTTTGGCCCCATGCTTCGGCTGCCCGGGGCGCTCAATCTGCTCTTGACCGGGCTGCCGGCCCTGGCCCTTCTGGCCGGCATTTTCCTGGACCAGATCACCGACCCGCACCGCGTTGACCTGCTGTCGGCACCGCTGCTGCTGATCATCGGCTGGAACCTGGCGGTCTATGCGGGCCTGCTGGTCTGGCCCTTGTTGCCGTTCGGCAAACTCAAGAAATCCGCACCGGGCCTGGTCCGCCTGCTCAACCTGGGCCGGACACGCCTGCCGCGCAAGCTGCCGCCCGTGCTTGCCAGTGCCTTGCTGGCGTTCATGACCGAATGGCCCGGGCTCAGCCGCCGGCTGACGCTGGCCCGGCTGGGCCGCACCCTGCACCTGGGTTCGGCGCTGTTTGCCATTGGCGCGGTGCTTTCGCTGTATGCACGCGGCTACTTCGCGCAGTATTCGGCGGGCTGGGAAAGCACTTTTCTGAATGCCGGGCAGGTCCATGCGCTGCTGTCGGCGCTGTTCATGCCGGCCATGGCGATTTTTCCGCTGCAGGGCTTTTCGCTGGCCGATATTGAAGCGCTTCGATTCGAACAAGCGCCCTCCTCGCCTCTCGGTGGCGCCCGCTGGGTACATTTGTATGCCGCCACGCTGTTGCTGCTGGTCGTGCTGCCGCGCCTGCTGCTGGCCGGCGCTGCCCAGTGGCGCGTCAGGCAATGGACCCGGGATTTTCCGCTGGACCTGGAGCAGCCCTATTTCCGCCGGCTGCTCAAGGCACTCGGCGGCGCGCCCGGCACGCTGCGGGTGCTGCCCTACAGTTTTGCAGTCGATGAAGCGCGCGACAAGGGCTTGAGCCAACTGGCGGCCCGGCTGCTCGGTGAGCAGGCGCGGCTGATGCTGCGCCCGTCGATGGCCTATGGCGACGAGCCGCGCGATGCGCTTCGCGAGGTCAAGCTGAACGACAGCGACGCCACGGTCACGGCGGTCCTGTTCAGCCTGGCGGCCACGCCCGAAAAGGAAAACCATGGCGCCTTGCTCGACCACCTGGTGCGCGAATCGGCGCGCGGCATTGCCGTGCTGGTCGATGAATCGGGCTACCTGGAACGGGTCGGCGCGCAAGCCGGCGGCCCCGAAAGAATGGCTGAGCGCATCGCCCTGTGGCGCCAGTTCTGCAGCTTTCACAAGGCGCCTGCCACCTTTGTCAACCTGCTCCATCCCGAGGCGCATCCTCTGGACAGCGGGGCCGGGCTGACCCTGTCGGCGGCCGCATGAACAACGCCGCCCCGGTCCAGATTCAGCTGGCGCTGGTTTCGCACACCAACAACGGCAAGACCACGCTGGCCCGGACGCTGCTGGGCATGGATGTTGGCGAAGTGCGCGATGCCGCCCATGTCACCCTGTCGTCCGACGCGCATCCGCTGCTCGCGACCAGCGCCGGCGATGCCCTGCTGCTGTGGGACACGCCCGGTTTTGGCGATTCGGTGCGCCTGCTCAAGCGGCTCGGCATGGCCGACAACCCGATTGGCTGGTTTTTGCGGGAGGTGCTGGACCGCTACCGCGACCGCCCTTTCTGGCTCAGCCAGCAGGCGCTGCGCACCGCCCGCGACGCAGCCGACGTAGTGCTTTACCTGGTCAATTCGGCGGAAAATCCGGGCGATGCCGGCTACCTGGCAGCCGAGATGAAGATCCTGCAGTGGCTGGGCAAGCCGGTGGTGGTGCTGCTCAACCAGATGGGGCCGCCGCGCCCGGCACCAGAGGAACAGGCAGAACTCATGCGCTGGAGCCGGCACCTGGAAGCATTCCCCATCGTGCGCAAGGTGCTCGCGCTCGACGCCTTTGCCCGGTGCTGGGTGCATGAGCGCGTTTTTTATGAAGCCGTCGGCCAGTGGATCGCGCTGGAGAAGGCCGCCGGCTACGCGCGACTGCTGGCCGCCTGGGACGCGAACAATGAAGAACGCTTTCAGGAGGCCATGCGGCTGACGGCGCAGCAGCTGGCGGCGGCCGCTCGGGACAGACAGGCGGCCCTGCCAGAGGGCCGGTCGCTGCTCCATTCAGCGCTGCAGGCCACCGGCCTGCGCAAAGCGGGCAAGCTGCAGCGTCAGGACCAGGCCATGGGCCTTTTGATGGAGCGGCTCAACGACGGCATTGCCGCGACCACGCGCCAGCTGCTGGCGCTGCACCGGATCGATCCCGGCGAAGCGACCCGCATCAACCAGCGGGTGCGCGAGTATTTTGCGGTTCGCGCGCCCATCGACAAGGCGCAGGCGGGCTTGCTCGGCGCGGTGCTGTCGGGCGCGGCGACCGGCTTGTCGGCGGACCTGATGGCCGGCGGCTTGAGCCTGGGCGCCGGCGCGCTGCTGGGCAGCGTGGTCGGCGCACTGGGTTTCGCTGGCGCGGCCTGGGGCTTTAATTCAAGCACCGACCGGGAACAGACCACGCTGCGGTTCACCGATGAATTCCTGCGCACGCTGCTGGTGGCCAGCGTGCTGCGCTACCTGACGGTGGCGCATTTCGGGCGCGGGCGCGGCCATTTTGCGCAAAGCGAGGCGCCAGCTTTCTGGCAGACCGAAGTCGAGCAGGCAGTGGCCGCCGAGGGAGCCGCCGTGGGCCGCCTGTGGCGGGCGCTGCGGCTCCCTTTGTCTGATGCAGACGCCTCGGCCGGCGCTGCGCAGGCGGTGCTGTTGCGCATCACCTCGTCCGTGCTGCGCCAGTTGTATCCGGCGGCTGGCCCAGCACACCGCGCCTAAACGACAGCGCCAAACAACGCGCCAACCCCGGCGGTGATCGCCATGGCCAGCGCGCCCCAGAAAGTGACGCGCCAGGCGCCAGCCAACATGCCCGCGCCGCCCGCACGGGCAGCCAGGGCGCCCAGCAGCGCCAGGAATAGCAGCGAGGTGACGGCCACCCAAACCACCAGCCCTTGCGCCGGCGCCAGGGCGATGACGGCCAGCGGCAGCGCCGCCCCCACGGCAAAACTGGCAGCCGACGCCAGCGCTGCCTGGACCGGGTTGGCGCTCATGGTGTCGGAAATGCCCAATTCGTCGCGCACATGGGCGCCCAGCGCATCGTGCTTCATCAGTTGCCCGGCTACCTGCCGGGCCAGCTCGGGGCTCAAGCCGCGCTTCATGTAGATGCCCGCCAGTTCGGAATGTTCCGCCTCGGGATGCAGTTCGATTTCGCGGCGCTCGCGTTCGAGTTCGGCTTTTTCAGTGTCCGCCTGCGAAAACACCGAGACATATTCCCCCGCCGCCATCGACATGGCCCCGGCCATCAGCCCAGCCACGCCGGCCACCAAAACGGCCTGCGGGGTGGCGCCGGCGGCTACCACGCCAAGGACCAGGCTGGCGGTCGAGACAATGCCGTCATTGGCGCCCAGCACGGCGGCGCGCAGCCAGCCGATGCGGTCGGTGCGATGGCGTTCGACGTGGCGGCTGAGTGGTTTCATGGCGATATCGCTTTGTGTGTTGCGGGCAAGGCCGAAAAAAAACGACCTTTCCCGGGGGGTTTGTGAATTCAGACTGGCTATTTGCTATATTTTTAATAGCTACCAATGCACGCTTTTATTGCGCAAACGGCATTATTGATCATAAACAAGGTGCACAGAAAGACCGCCCAGCGCCGTCGGGCAGCCCACGTCAGTCGTCATCTGGTGCACCGCTGCGATACGCCGCACGATGGACCAGCCCAGGCCGCTGCCGCTCTCCACGCTGCCAGTCACGCGGAAGAATCGCTCGCCCAGGCGCTGGCGGTCGGCGGCATCCAGCCCCGGCCCGCTGTCTTCAACGCTCAGCACGATCTGCCCAACCTGCCGCAGCACGCTCACCCGGATGCGCGCTGCCGGCGGACTGTAGCGTACGGCGTTGTCCACCAGGTTGCGCACCAGCACGGCCAGCAGCGTTTCGTTGCCGGGCATGAGGCAAGGCTCGCTGCCTTCGAATTCGAGCGACTGCTGCTTGCCGATCGCTTTCGGTGCCAGCTCGGCCACCACGCGCTGGGCCAATGCCCGCAAATCAACATTGGCCATGGCGGGTAACTCGGCGGCCTCCAGCCGGGACAGGCTGAGCAACTGCCCGACCAGCCGCGTGGCCCGGTCGCAGCCTTCCAGCGTGCCTTCAAGTGCATGCCGCCGCAGGGCATCGTCGGCCTCCCCCATGGCCACCTGCGCCTGCATGCGGATGGCGGCAATCGGCGTGCGCAGTTCATGCGCGGCGTCGGCGGTGAAGCGGCGCTCGGATTCGAGCAGTTGCCCGATGCGCTCGAACAGGCTGTTCAAGGCGTCGATCATCGGCGCCATCTCGGACGGTGCCTGCGCCAGCGTGACCGGGCTCAGCGCCTGCGGCTGGCGCTCGGCCAGGACGTGGCCCAGCTGGCGCATCGGCTGCACGCCCAGGCGCACCGCCCACCACACCGCACCCACCAGCAGCGGCAGCGCAATGACCATGGGCCACAGGGTGCTGCGCAGCACCGCCCACAAAATATCGTTGCGCGAACCCGTCTGCTCGCCGACATAGACCTGCACATCGCGCTCGGCGCCGTGGGCCGCAAACACGCGCCATGCCTGACCCTGAAGCGCGACGGTCTTGAACCCGGACTTGAAATCCTGGGCTGCCTCGACCATCGGCGCCACCGGCGCATTGGCCGAACGCATGGCCAGCCGGCCTTCATGAAAAACCTGGAACGCCACCTTGGGCGCATAGCGGTGCAGCGTGGGCGCGTCCAGTTCCCGGTCGCGGTCGTTTCCCTGTTCGTCCTGTTCAATCTCCTGCGCCTGCTGCACCACCAGCAGGGCTGCTGCCTGGGCCAAGTGGCCGTCGAGCAGCTCGTCCAGCTCGTGGCGCACGTCATACCAGGTCAGCACGGAAGTGACCAGCCAGACCAGCGCCACGCCGGAAATCACCAGCAGCAGCAGCCGGTTTTGCAGCGAACGCGGTGGCCGGATCATGATGCAGGCATATCGCGCTGCAGCATGTAGCCCACGCCGCGCACCGTGTGGATCAGTGCCGGGCCCAGCTTGCGCCGCAAATTGTGAACATGCACCTCGATGGCGTTGCTTTCCACCTCCTGGCCCCAGCTGTAGAGCTGCTGCTCCAGCTGCTCGCGCGACAGCACCCGGTCGGCGCCCAGCATGAAGGCCTGCAGCAGGTCGAATTCGCGCGTTGAAAGCGCTACCTGCTCGCCCGCCTTGCGCACGGTGCGCGAGGCCGGGTCCAGCACGAGGTCCTGCGCGCTCAAACATTCCTGCGGCTGGCCGTGGGCGCGGCGCACCAGCGCGCGCAACCGCGCGGCCAGTTCGTGCAGATCGACCGGCTTGACTACGTAGTCATCGGCACCCAGGTCCAGGCCACGTATCCGGTCGGGCACGGCGTCGCGGGCGGTCAGCACCAGCACCGGCGTCTTGATGCCAGAGCGGCGGATGGCCGCCAGCACATCCAGCCCGTCCTTGCGCGGCAGGCCTAGGTCGAGCACGGCGGCTTCGTAGGGCTGGGCGCGCAGTTCACGCTCGGCGGCTTCGCCATCGCGCACCCAGTCCACCTGAAAGCCAAGCTGGCGCAGCCCGGCCCGCAGGCCGTCGCCCAGCAATCCATCGTCTTCAGCCAGCAGGATGCGCATGGGGGTCTCTTTCAGTCGTTGTCATGGTTGCGGCGATTATCAAGCTGCACCGCATCAGCGCCGGTGTTTTGCGGCGCATCGCTCCACTGCCAGCCCCAAAAGCCCAGCACGCAGGCCAGCACCAGCGCGGCCAGCAAGCCGTGGTTGCGCTTGGCCAGATCGGGGCCAGGGCCGGCGGTGCGGCCGGTCAGCATGGGCAGCGCCTGATTCTTGCGCCGCAGCAGGCTCAACAGGGCAATCAGCCCGATATGCGCCAGCACCATCATGAGCAGGGCATTGCCGAAAAACTCATGCACGTCTTCGAGCCATTCGCCGCCCCACTCGTCCCAGACCGCATAGCCGCTGAGCGTCAGCGGAATAACCGCACCCAGGATCAGCACCACGACCAGCGCCATCATGAGGTTCTGGCCCTGGCGCCAGACTGGCTGCAACGCGGCGGGTGATGTCACCGTGGGCAAGGACTTGAGCCAGGCCGGCAGGCCCTGCAACTTGCGCCACAGCATGGACAAGCGCGCCTGGCGCGGCCCGAACAGACCCCACAAGACGCGCGCCACCAGCAGCCCGGCCAGGGTGTAGCCCAGCGACACATGCACCAGCCGCCAGCGCTCGCCGTCGGCGGTGAGGTAGGCGCCGGTGAAACTCAGCGCCATCAGCCAGTGCAGCATGCGCGTGGTGGCATCGACCACGCGGCGGCTTTGCGGACGGGGCGGCTGCGCCTGCGCGCTGGCGGGTGGACTGGACGGCTGTGAAGTTTGTGAAGGAGGAAAGGTGTTGGCAGTCATGGCTTTGTCATTTCTTATTTGGGGATGCGGATGTTGTCGTCGTCGAAATCGCCCTTGTCGGCGCCGGTGTGGCAGGCCGCGCAGTTGGCCCGGCTGCCAATCGCTGCCCGTTTCCACACCTGCGGCGCGACCTCGTGGTGCTTGCGCTCGAACCAGCTTGAGGTGGTGATACGGTCCTGCGGCGGCTCCTCGCTGACGCGCTTGTAAGAACCGGCGTTGGCGCCCAGCCAGGTCGAGAGTTCCTTGACGGTCGCCGGGTCCAGCGATGCGTCGGTGCCGTAATGCCTGGGCAGGCCGGCCATCACCCGCTTCCAGGAAGCCGCCGGCAGCATGCCGGGCGGATAGGCCAGGTGGCAGGCGGCGCACTCCTGCTGGTACTTGGGCAGCAGCGGCACCATGCGCCGGTCGCTGTCGGCCACGGCTGCCTGCAGGATGCCGAGGGCGGCGAGCAGGCCGAACGTGAGCTGGGTGGCCAGCGAAGAAAATCGAAATGACATGGTGTGCTTCCTTGTGCAGTAGATGAAGTGCCGGCCGTCAGCGCTTGAGCGCCATCAGCCAGGCCAGCACATCGGCCTTTTCGGCGGCCGTGCATTCGCGGGCGGCCACGTCGTTGCAGTTGCGGCGAAACCATTTCTCGGTCTTGGCTGAGTCGGTGAAACGCTCAGGGTTGAAGGCCGGCGCCAGCGCGCTGATGGATTTTCCGGTGGACGCATGCTTGCCAGTCTGGGTCGGCAAGGCGCCATGGCAGGAGGCGCAGCTCCAGTCGCGGCCGTGGCGCGTGTTGAAAAACTGCTGGCCGCGCGCAGGCACCGCAGGCGCTCCGGCCTGGGCCGTGTAGCCGGCCAGCTGTTCGGCGGGCGTCGTGGCATAGGCCACGGGGGCGATGGCGGCGCAGGTCAGGACGGCGGCCGCCAGCAAGGCTTGAAACGGCGATGGATGCGGGAATGACAGCTTCATGAAAACTCCTTGTTTGGGGCTTGTTCTCATGATGCGGCGGCGTTCTTAGCGATTTCTTAAGCAAGGCCGCGCGCACTCAGGCAGCCTTAAGCCGCAGCAGGCAAGGTAAGCTCTTTGTCTGAATATCGGGCATCCGCTCGCCACCGAACCCCATCCGCCATGAAATTCAACGACCTCGCCGACGACACCGAAGACACCCAGCACAGCCCGGCCGAGCGCGCGGCGGCCGCCTCGCGCAGCACCTGGGTCAGCGTGGGCGTGAACATCGTCCTGTCGGCCGCGCAGATCAGCGCCGGCATGCTGACAAAATCGCAGGCCTTGATTGCCGACGGCATTCATTCGCTGTCGGACCTGGTGTCTGACTTTGTCGTGCTGTTTGCCGGCCACCACAGCAAGAAGGACGCGGACGTTGACCATCCCTACGGCCACCAGCGGTTCGAGACCGCCGCCTCGCTGGCGCTGGGCCTGATTCTTCTGGCGGTGGGCGGCGCCATGCTGTGGGCGGCTGTGGGCAAGCTGCAGTCCCCCGAGTCCATCCCGCAGGTCCATGCCAGCGCCCTGTGGGTGGTCGGCATCGCCCTGGTTGCCAAGGAAACGCTGTTTCGCTACATGCTGGCGGTGGCCAAGCGCGTCAAGTCGAGCATGCTGGTGGCCAACGCCTGGCATGCGCGCTCGGATGCGGCATCGTCGCTGGTGGTGGGCATCGGCATCATTGGCAACCTGGCGGGCTACCCGATCCTGGACCCGATTGCAGCGCTGATCGTCGGCTTCATGGTTGCCAAGATGGGCTGGGAATTCGGCTGGGAAGCCATGCACGACCTGATGGACCGAGCCGTTGACGAGCAGGAAGTCGAGGCGATTCGCCGCACGCTGATGGAGACGCCCGGCGTCAGCGACGTGCATGACGTGCGCACGCGCAAGATGGGCGACATGATCGTGGTCGATGCGCACATCGAGGTTGATGCCACCCTCACGGTGGAAGCCGGCCATGACATTGCCGTCGAAGCGCGCCAGCGCGTGCTCAAGCGCCACCGGGTACTGAACCTGATGACGCATGTGGACCCGTGG
Organism: Polaromonas sp. DSP2-3-2b2; assembly: GCF_049895905.1. Lineage (NCBI taxonomy): Bacteria > Pseudomonadati > Pseudomonadota > Betaproteobacteria > Burkholderiales > Comamonadaceae > Polaromonas > Polaromonas sp. DSP2-3-2b2. The sequence goes on from NZ_JAFCTH010000002.1 coordinate 26,617, forward strand.
CGGCGGCCCGACCTGGACCATGCGCCGAAAAGTCAATCCACGCCCGTCATCACCCATTGAGCGCTGCATCAGGCGACGAAGGCGACGCAGAATCGCCCGCCGCCTACAGCATTCGTGAGTTCAGGCCGACGATGCCGCCAGCCGGCGCTTGACACACTAGTTCCCGGCAGTCCTTGATTCTCCAAGGCGCCGGACAAACCATGAAACTCCAACATTTCTATCAGCTTGCCAAAAAATCGGTCATGGCCTGGATCGACGATTACGCGCCCAGCATGGGTGCGGCCATTTCCTACTACACGGTGTTTTCGATTGCGCCCTTGATGATCATCGTGATTGCGGTGGCCGGCTTTGTCTGGGGCCGCGAGGCGGTGCAGGGCGAAATCGTTGGCCAGTTGTCCGGCCTGGTCGGCCAGGAAGGCGCGCAGGGCATACAGGCCTTGATCGAAAGCGCCAACCAGCCCACGAAAGGCCTGGTGGCCACGGCCATCAGCATCGTGGTGCTGGTGATTGGCGCGACCACGGTATTTGCCGAGCTGCAAAGTTCCCTGGACCGGATCTGGCGGGCGCCCAAGGCAGCACCGCAGGCTTCAGGCATCTGGGCCTGGGTGCGAAGCCGCCTGCTGTCGCTGGGCTTCATTTTGGGGCTGGGCTTTTTGCTGCTGGTGTCACTGGTGAGCAGCGCCGGGCTTGCGGCCGTGGGCTCATGGGCCAGCGGGCTGCTGCAGGGCTGGGAAACGCTGCTTTTCGTCATCAACGTCGTGTTTTCCATCGGCATTGCCACGATCTTGTTCGCGATGATTTTCAAGGTCATGCCCCAGGTCAAGGTCGGCTGGCGCGACGTGTGGACAGGCGCGTTCGTCACCGCCGTGCTGTTTGAGGTGGGCAAGTGGCTGATCAGCCTGTACATCGGCAAAAGCAGCGTCACCTCGTCCTTTGCGGCCGCCGGTTCGCTGGTGGTGCTGCTGGTGTGGGTGTATTACTCGGCGCAAATCTTTTTGCTGGGCGCCGAATTCACCTGGGTGTATGCCAATGAACATGGTTCGCTCGCCGGCAACCGCAAGCCAGACGCTGCTGACCTGCCGACTGAATCGTCTGGCATCGCCAGCGGACAAAACAAGCCGGGCAAGCAAGCTACAAACCTGCCCGATCCGCCACGCCAGAGCGACCTGGTCATCATCCGCCCGTTCTCTTCACTCCCAACTGCGGTCACCCGCGAGGTCGCCAGCGAATATCCAGGCCATCCCAGCCTGAAGCAACGCGCCATCGTGTACGCGGGCAGCGCTGCTGCCTACCTGGCGCTGCGCCTGCTGCTCAAGCGCAAAGGCCGGGGGCGCGTGGGCTTGCCGGGTTCCTGACGGAAAAATCTGGAGCGCCGCATAAAGCCCGCGCCTTCAATTCCAGCGAAGGAGCGCGCTTGAGCGCATAACATCGCCAGACCAACTGTTTTTTTGAAGGATTTCACCATGGGTTTGCTGGACGGAATGATGGGCAACGCATCGAAAATCGATGCCGACAAGATTCAACAGGAGTTCAGCCAGATTTTGGCCGCCGGCGAGCAGGTCGAGCATGCCTACCAGCTGATCCGCGACTATTTTGTCTTTACCAACAAGCGCCTGGTGCTGGTGGACAAGCAGGGGATGACGGGCAGCAAGGTCGAATACCACTCGTTTCCCTACAAAAGCATCACGCATTTCAGCATTGAGACCGGCGGCCATTTCGACCTGGACGCCGAGTTGAAAATCTGGATTTCAGGCACCGCCCTGCCGGTGCAAAAGCGTTTCAACAAGAAGCTGAGCATTTATGAAGTGCAGAGCGTGCTGGCGGGTTATGTGCTGCGCTAAAGCAACTTTTTAGCATTAAATAGCCATTTTTCGCATGTCCTTTATGCGCGAGCTGCTACGAATTTAGTAGTAAAAAAAATGTTAGCGGCCTTGCTCTCAACGCAAGCCATAGGGCCATAGGCGCAAATGATGGATGCGTAAGGTGCCCTAGATGTCGCGCTCGGCAATCGCTGCAACGGCCAGACGCTCACTTTCGCGCACGAAATTCCTCGAAATTTCATAGCCATGCTTCTTTTCAATCGCCCGGCCGATCGGCTCGATCAATGCCTTCAGCTTCAGCAGCGTGGATGCGCGTTCAATGCGGAGCTGGTAGATGAAACCGCGAAGCCCCAGCAAGGCCTTGGTTTCGTCGACCAGGTAGGCATAGAGCGCATTGAATTTTTCAAGCTTGCTGGTGGCCGCCGCTTTTTCAGGCACCACCGGCTCGGCAGGGGTTGGTGTTTTGACTTCGGCGGGTGCGGCGCTGCCCTTGAATTTCCGGTCGATGAAGCCGCCGTGAAGCAACATCTCCAGCGCATCGACCGGCAGGCTAGCCTCTTGGGCCAGCCGGTTGACTTGCGCCGAATCACGGACGCCGTCCACCAGAATCAGCACACTGACCAGTCGAGCATCAATGTTTGGTGCCGGGGCAAGCAGTTCATTCATGCCCTTTTCTGTTTTTTTATAAACGGCCATAAAGGTGCACTTTTTTAAAACAGTCAGTCTACAAAACTTTGACCAGCCTGCTGACCCGTGCATCAGGCCACACGCTGGCGGTTGGCTGACGCTTTGACGGGCCATGTGGCCTGAACCATTTCCTTGACAACGGGTCATCATGGCATTGCGCCTGTCACAGGGAAGACAGGTTCCCGCACCCACAGTGCAGCGAAGGGCTGGACGGCTCCCCGGGCTTATGCAGGCCGTGGTGCATCGAGAAAATTTTCACATTCCAAAAAGACTTACCGGGTCGCACAACTTTCACCGTGATACAAATATCCATGCCGCTGTGCGGCTGCCAAGAAAAAAACAATGCCTCTTCGTCCTTCTCCTTCTGCGCTGCGTGACCGCCCGCGCAAGTCGCACTGGATTGCGGTCGTTTTGTGGAGCCTTGTCGCTGCGGCAGCGTATGGGCTTTACAGCGGGCGCCTGGCGATTCCCGAGCGCTTCAACCCCTGGGCTCCGCTTGATGTCATGGCAGCGCCAGACATGCTGACATCCTACAAACTCTCGCGCGCCCGCAGCGACCCCGGACATTGCCTGACAGCGCTGGCGCAGACCGGCATGCAGTTCGACGTGCTGCCGGACCGCACCACGGCGCCAGGCTGCGGTTTTGAGAATGCCGTGCGTTTGAGAAGCGCAGGCATTCGCATCGGCGCACCGGTCTCGCTCAGTTGCCCGATGGCGCTGTCGTTTTTCATGTGGGAAAAGCATGCGCTGCAGGCTAGCGCGCAGCAGCATTTCGGCCAGCGCGTGGCCGCCATTGACCACCTGGGCAGTTACGCCTGCCGCAACGTCAACCGTGGCGAAGGCGATTCACCCGATGCGCCGAGCGTCGCGCGGAGCCGGCATGCCACGGCCAATGCGCTGGACATTGCCGGCTTCACGCTGGAAAACGGCCAAAAAATCACGGTGCTGAAAAACTGGCCGCACGCTGCAGCCAGTTCAGCCCCAGGTCCACAAACGCTGATGCTGACCGATGCGCACAACGGCGCCTGCCAGTTTTTCAACGGCGTGCTCGGCCCTGATTACAACGCGGTGCACCGCGACCATTTCCACCTGGAAACCGGCGGCTACAACATGTGCCGCTAACTGCCGCACCCGCCGCTCAGTGACGCCCTTGCATGCGCCGGTCGGCTAGGCGTCGGTCAGCAGCACCGCGTCGCCCAGGTCCAGATCGGCGGAAATCACCGTCGGGCCGATTTCGCTCCGCGCGTACCCGGTAAGGGCTACGGTAGTTCATTGCCAGCATGCTTGTTCCCTGGTTAAGAAGGCCGGTTGAAACAGCCGTGGTAACGAAAGCTGGTGGCTTTCTTCGTAGGCTGGCCAGCGTAGCCAGGGTAAGAAGCGTCTGACGATGCCGGGTCCGGAAAGCCAGCACATGCCAGGCGGCATCAACCGCTGCTGCGTTCGGGCGGCACGCCGGCAGACCGCCATGCAATTTGCGCTGGATTTAAGCAAAAACAGGCTTTTGCGCATACCCCGCAAGCGCAAGGAGCTATGTATTTCATAGCATCCTGATGCGTTACCCGATCCAGGCTTGAGATAGGTTCTGGCATCGCGGGCGCGCGCTGAAAAGGCCGGGCTTAAACTTGCGGGTTCTGGCGACACTGGTCGCAGCCCCCAACCGGCTGTCGGCGTCTTCGCTTTTTGCCTTCTTTCCGAGCACCTTTTCCATGCCATTTTCATCCCTCGGCTTTTCGCCGGCCCTGCTGCCCGTTCTGTCGCGCGCGATTGCCGAAATGGCCTACCTTGCGCCCACGGCGGTCCAGGCGGCGGCGATTCCAGCCATTTTGCAGGGCCGCGACATCGTGGCCTCGGCCCAGACCGGCTCGGGCAAAACGGCGGCGTTCGCCCTGCCCTTGCTGCATCGGCTGGCCGAATCGCCCGCCGGCGCCAAGCGGCGCATTCGCGGCCTGGTGCTGGTGCCGACGCGCGAACTTGCCGCCCAGGTGGGTGAAGCCATCGTCAGCCTGGCCAAATACCTTCCGCAGCGCATCAAGGTCGCGGTGGTGTTTGGCGGCGTGTCGATCAATCCGCAGATGATGAACCTGCGCGGCGGCGCCGACATCATCGTCGCCACGCCGGGCCGGCTGATCGACCTGATCGACCACAAGGCGCTGACACTGGACGCCGTTGAAACCCTGGTGCTCGATGAAGCCGACCGGCTGCTGGACCTCGGGTTTGGCGAGGAGTTGGGCCGCATCCTGCAATTGCTGCCGACGCAGCGTCAGAGCCTGTTTTTCTCGGCGACCTTTCCGCCGGCCATCGAGACGCTGGCCGCCAGCATGCTGCAGGGGCCCCTGCGCATCGAGGTGCAGGCCGCGCCCCAGGCCGAACCCGACATCACGCAGCGCGCCATCGAAGTTGATCCGAGCCGGCGCACGCAGTTGCTGCGCCACCTGGTGCAGACCGAGAAATGGAGCCGGGTGCTGGTGTTCGTCGCCACCAAGCATGCGGCCGAGATCGTGGCCGACAAGCTGCGCAAGGCTGACATCGAGGCCGAGCCCTTTCACGGCGAACTGAGCCAGGGCAAGCGCAGCCAGGTGTTGCTCGATTTCAAGCAAAAACTGGTGCAGGTGGTGGTGGCCACCGACGTGGCCGCGCGGGGCCTCGATATTGTTCAGCTGCCGGTGGTGGTCAACTACGACCTGCCGCGCTCGTCAAGCGACTACACGCACCGCATCGGCCGTACCGGCCGGGCGGGTGAAAGCGGCATGGCCATCAGCTTTGTCAGCGCCGCTACCCAGGCGCATTTTCGGCTGATCGAAAAGCGCCAGCGCCTGAGCGTGCTGCGCGAGCAGGTCGCCGGTTTCGAGCCTGTTGAAATCCTTCAGCCCAATGCCGCCGATCCGCTTTCGGTGGGCGGCGTCAAGGGCAAGCGCCCGAGCAAGAAGGACAAGCTGCGCGAAGCGGCCGGCCAGACAAAACCGGTGCAAGGCGAATAAGCCCTGCAAAAGCAGAGCTTGGGCGAGGCTTATTCGAAGTCTTCGTCGTCGCCGGAAACGGCTTCGGCCCCCTGCGGACGGGCGCTGCGGTGGCCATGCTTGGTGACGACCTCGACGTAAAACTGCTCGGCGCCTTCCTGCACGGCGGTGTCGATCAGGTTCATGAGCGTGGCAAAGTGCACCACGGCCGCAGCGGCTTCGTTGTTGCCGAACTTGCAGTCGAAATCCCAGAAATCCACGCCTGCAGGCAAGGCCCGGCTGCGTTCACGCTTGACGTATTTGCGGATGTCGTGCTTGCTGGCCTCGACCAGCCGGTCACGGTTCTTGCCTTCGATGTTGAGGAGGAATGTTTTTCTCACGGAATGATCCTAATGGGGGGTTTGATGCGATTCACCCCTTGCGGACGTGACTCAGAAGCGGACCATTATCGGTCCACCGGTGGCACCTTCACGGCAGGGCGATCAGCTGCGTGGCAATGCCTTGTCAACCGCGTCATGCAGGTGCTGCAGGCCGAAGGACACGTCGGTGAAAACGCCGTTGACGTAAAACGCCGGCGTTGACCGCACGCTTAGATGCCGGCCGCCCAATACATGCTCCTGCACCCGCTGAAGATAGACATGGTCGGTCATTTCATTGCGGAAGCGCGCCATGTCCAACCCGATCTGAGCGGCATGGTCCAGCAGATGCTTTTCCTTCAGATGCTGCGCATGGGTGAACAGCAGGTCGTACATCGACCAGAACTTGCCTTGTGCACCGGCCGCCTCGGCCGCTTCAGCGGCCAGTTCGGAATGCGGATGCACTTCACGCAGGGGAAAATGGCGAAACACGAAGCGCAGCTGGTCGCCAAAATGCGCCCGCAGGATGTTCACCGCGCCGTAAGCCTGGCAACAGGCCGGGCACTCGAAATCGCCATATTCAAGCAGAGTGACCGGCGCGGACGCGGGTCCGCGAATATGGTCAGTAGCCTCGTCAGGCTGCAACACGGAGATTGTTCTGGAATGGGGATTCATGAAAAATTTCCCTTTCAAAGTCGCTTGCCGATGGTTGCCAGTGGTTTCGACATGCCCGGCAGCGCTCTATGCGCTGCCAAGCGCCCGAAAATCAAGGCCGGGTCAAACCAGCGAGCCCCCCGCAGGGGCCCGGCAGGACCTCAGGCGGCGGACGACGCTGCTGCGGCTGCCGAAGCAGCGGCTGCGGCCTCAAGCGCTTCATCAAGCCCCTTGCATGAAGGCGAGCATACGGCCTGGGACTTGCCCAGCACCTTGCGGGTACCCATCAGGGAACGGGCACGGTGCTTGCCGCACATGAAGCACGACATGGTGGCCGCGCCGAAGGACGTGGTGGCCGCAAAGGGCGAACCGGAAACTTTGGATTTGTAGCGCAGGCCGTCTGCGAGTACGGCGGTTTTGGCGTCAGCTCTTGCCATGGGTGGGGTCTTCCTTATGTGATGGGTTGGAACGGTCCATGGCCCGGCGCATCGCGCGGTCCAGAACCTCTTTGGCTTGCAGCTCCGCAGCGAGCGAAGCGTCCAGCGCCGAGCGGCAAAGCCCGGCATGCTGGTAATTGACGTTCTCGTACACTTCGGCGGCGGCAGGATGGCTGTCGAGCAGGGCGCCGAGTGCCGTTCCCGGCTCGACTTCACCCAGTTCGCTGACCAGATGCTGCACGACCGATCGGTACTGTTCGGCGCCGACAGGCACCGCACTGCGCTCCAGGCGCTCAAGCAACTCAGCGAGCACATGGGTCACGGTCAAATCGGTTTTACGGGCGTTTGGTTTTGTGGCGTTCATGTAACAAATCTGGGGGTTCCTTCCCCAAATTCAAGCACTTTGCCAGTCGGCGTCACCAAGGGGGGTGGATCGGCTGCCAGACCACTGAGAGCCCGGCCCGACAAACGCTAATGCTATATTTTTAATAGCTTTTCGCGCTTGCCTGTCGTGGGTTGGAGTCGTATTTTACAGTTAAAACGAATTGACGTCACTCTCCTGATTTGCAACGCGGTCTTTCAGGCTGCCTTTACGCCGACCTGGAGGGCATCGCGGCCTACCCTGAAAGCTTGATTCAGACCGTATCCGCCCCATGCCAAGGCTACCCGAACTATTGCCCCGGCGGTGTGAATACAAAGGTTGATAAAGTGACGACGCGACCCCGTGGTTTGCGCCATGCTCCAAAAAAGCCGCGGAATGCGGACAAAATGGATACCGGATGCAAGCACTCCTGATAAAAACGAATAGAAATTCGTTTTTATCAAAAAATCTTCCACAACTTTAAAAAGCAAGAAAGAACTTCTAATATGGCGCGTCTCGTCAATTGCATCAAGCTCGGCAAGGAAGCCGAAGGCCTTGATTTTCCACCGTACCCCGGCCCGCTGGGCAAGCGCATCTGGGAAGAGGTCAGCAAGCAGGCTTGGGCCGACTGGATGAAGCAGCAAACCATGCTGGTCAATGAAAACCGGCTCAACCTGGCCGACGCCAGAGCCCGCCAGTACCTGGCGCGGCAGATGGAAAAACACTTCTTCGGCGACGGCGCCGATGCGGTGCAGGGCTACGTTCCACCCACCTCCCCCAGCGCCTGAGCGCGGCGGATGGCCGAGCGTATTGAATGGCGGGACGACGGCACGGCGGGCGGCAGCCCCTACAGCCCGCGCTTTGGCGACCGCTACCGCAGCGAAGCGGGCGGACTGGAACAGGCGCGTGAAGTCTTCCTCAAGGGCTGCGGCCTGCCCGAAGCCTGGCGCGGCCAGCCGCAATGGTGCGTGCTGGAAACCGGCTTTGGCCTGGGGCTCAATTTCCTGGTCACCTGGGCCGCCTGGAGGGCCGACCCGCAGCGCCCTCGCCTGCTGCATTTCGTCTCGACCGAGGCCTATCCAGCCAGCGCCGACGATGTGTTGCGCAGCGCCCTGACGCATCCTGAACTGATTCCTTTCGCGCAGGCTTTGAAGGACCAGCTCTGGGGCCTGCTGCCCGGTATGCACCGGCTGGTGTTCGAGGGCGGCCAGGTGCTGCTCACGCTGTGCATCGGCGACGCCAAGGCGATGCTGCGCGAACCCACTTTTGAAGCTGATTCGGTCTACCTCGACGGCTTCAGTCCGCAGTGCAACCCTGACATCTGGGACGTGCATACGTTTAAGGCCGTGGCGCGCTGCTGCCGCCGAGGCACGCGCATCGCCACCTGGACGATTGCGCGCAGCGTGCGCGACGCGCTGGCGCAATGCGGCTTCATTATCAAAAAAATCCCTGGCATACCGCCCAAGCGCGACAACCTGCAGGGGCAATACCAGCCCGCGTGGGAACCCAAAAAATCCCGGCCCGCACCAGTGCGAACACAAGCGGCGCGCTGCATCGTCATTGGCTCGGGCCTGGCCGGAGCCGCCGTGGCGGCCAGCCTGGCGCGGCGCGGCTGGCAGGTCACGGTTCTGGACGCCGCCAGCACGCCTGCCGCTGGCGCTTCTGGCTTGCTGGCCGGCGTGCTGGCGCCGCATGTGTCACCCGACGACAGTTTGCTGTCGCGCCTGTCGCGCAGCGGCATCCGGGCGATGCTGCAACAGGCCGGTAGCCTGCTGGAAAGCGGTCTCGACTGGAGCTTGAGCGGTGTGCTGGAGCATTGCGTGGAACATTCGCGCCAGTTGCCTGCCGCATGGCGTACCGGACAGGCGCTGGCCAATGCAGCAGGCGACTGGACCAGCGTGGCATCGCCCGAACAGCTGGCCCACGGCGGCCTGCCGCCCGACACCCCGGCGCTGTGGCATGCGCGGGCCGGCTGGATCAAGCCCGCCCGCCTGGTCCGGGCCTGGCTGGCAACGCCGGGCGTGGCATGGCGCGGCAACGTGGCCGTCAGCCAGCTGGCACGGCAAGCCGATGGCTGGCAGGCGCGCGATGACGCCGGCCGGGAACTGGCCAGCGCCGAGTTGGTCGTGGTGGCAGCGGGACACGCCAGCCGCCTCCTGGCCGAATCGGCGGGCCTGGTCCATCCGCTGGCGCTGCAGGCCATTCGCGGCCAGGCCTCGTGGGGCCTGCATGCGCCGGACACGAAAAAGGCCATGCCGGTTTTCCCGGTCAACGGCCATGGCAGCCTAGTGCCGGCCGTGCTGCTGGAAGAAGGGCTAGCCTGGGTCACCGGCTCCAGTTTCGAGCGTGACAACATCAGCACTGAACTACGGTCCGATGACCAAAAATACAACTTCAGTAAGCTGCAAACCCTGCTGCCCGCCGCCGCGCAGGCGCTGACGCCTCAATTTGAAAACGGACAGGTGCAGGGCTGGGCCGGCATTCGCTGCGCCACGCCCAGCCGCCTGCCGTCGCTCGGCCCGCTCGACGGCCTGACCAATGCGTGGGTGTGCAGCGGCATGGGTTCGCGCGGCCTGACATTCGCGGCCTTGTGTGGCGAACTGCTGGCAGCCCGGTTGCACGGCGAACCGTTGCCGCTGGAGCAACGCCAGGCCGATGCGCTGCTGCCGCAATACGCGGCGCGCTGATCGGCAGCCGCGGGTTGGATGCGAGAACTGCGCCATGCGCTTGCCAGGCATAAGGAAGGCGCCGGCCAGCATGTTTGCGGTGAATCGCCGGGGGATCAAAGCAATACGATGTCGTATTGCTCCTGGGCCATCACCGCTTCGGCCTGCAGGGAAATGGGTTTGCAAATGAAGTCGCTCAGACTTGCAAGGTGCTGGCTTTCCTCATCCAGAAACAACTCGATCACTTTGGGCGAAGCCACGATTCTGAATTCCCGTGGATTGAACTGGCGTGCTTCACGCAAGATTTCACGCAGGATGTCGTAGGTCACGCTACGGGCCGTTTTGACAATGCCTTTTCCACTACAGGCATTGCAAGGTTCGCACAACTGATGCGCCAGTGACTCCCGGGTTCGCTTGCGTGTCATTTCAAGCAATCCCAAGGCTGAAAATCCATTCACAGCGGTTTTGACGCGATCGCGCTCCAGTTGTTTTTTGAACTCAGCCAATACGACATCGCGGTGGCTTTCCTTGCCCATGTCAATGAAATCGACAATCACGATACCGCCCAGGTTACGCAGTCGGAGTTGTCGGGCAATGGCCTGTGCGGCCTCCAGATTCGTCTTGTAAATGGTTTCTTCAAAGTTGCGGGCGCCAACAAATCCACCAGTGTTCACGTCAACTGTCGTCAATGCTTCGGTCTGGTCAACGACCAGATAGCCACCGGACTTAAGGTCTACCCGGCGGCCAAGCGCTTTTGCAATTTCCTCGTCAATGTTGAACAAGTCAAAAATAGGCCTCTCACCACTGTAAAGCTGTAGCTTGGGGACAGTTGAGGGCATGAACTCCAGGGCAAAAGCCTTGAGTTTTTCAAACTGTTCACGCGAATCGATCCGAATAGTCTGTGTATTTTCCAGCGCCATGTCGCGCAGCACGCGCTGCAAAAGGCTCAAATCCTGGTGCAAAACAGACGCCGCCGGCATGCGCAAAGAAGCCTGCTTGATACGAAGCCAGGTTTTTCGTAAATAAGCAATGTCTTCAGCCAGTTCAATGTCCGTAGCATCCTCGCCATTGGTTCTAAGAATGAAACCGCCTCCCATATCGGCGACCAAAGACTGAACCCGCTGGCGTAACTCTTCGCGCTGGAGAGGAGGAATTTTTTGCGAAACACCAATGTGGTTGTCTTGGGGTAAAAAGACCAGTAAACGGCCCGCAATGCTAATTTGCGCCGTCAACCGTGCGCCCTTGGTGCCCATCGGGTCTTTAAGAACCTGCACCATCAACGCTTGTCCTTCAAACAACTGCTTCTCGATCGGCTGGAAGGATGCATTTCCTGACGATATGGCCGTTCCCGCAAGCTGCGATTCAGGCTCGGCATGGCGGCTGTTGATACTGCTCATCAAGTCGGCCACGTGCAAAAACGCGGCACGGTCTAGGCCTATGTCGATGAACGCAGACTGCATTCCCGGCAGCACACGGACGATCTTTCCAAGATACACGTTGCCGACCAGGCCACGCTCAAGCGTTCGCTCAACATGCAATTCCTGGACAGTTGCATGCTCCACCACGGCAACGCGTGTCTCTTGAGGCGACCAGTTGATCAGAATTTCTTGTTGCATTGTTCTCAGACAGTAAGGCTAAATATCAAGTCCAGCAGCCCGAAGCAACGCGGCAGTTTCCCATAATGGCAGCCCCATGATGCCGCTGTAACTGCCGTTGATCCGGGTAATATGCATGGACACTCTGCCCTGTATGGCATAAGCGCCCGCTTTGCCAAGAGGTTCGCCAGTGGCTGCATAGCGACTGATTTGATCGCCGGTCATGGCTTCAAAACTCACCCGCGATGTGCTGAGTACCGCAAAACGCCGGGAGCCGTACTGAACTTGAACTGCGGTCAAAACTCGGTGCGTTTTGGCGGAAAGTTCAGACAACATGCGTTCGGCATGTCCAGCATCGTCGGGCTTTCCGTAAATGGTTCGCCCCAGGGCCACAGTGGTGTCAGAGCACACAATAGGCGCTGGCTGAAGCTGGCGCCGAGCCAGGCGCGCTGAAGCGGCATCGAGCTTGAGTCCTGTCACGCGCTTGACGTAGCGTGCTGGCGCCTCGTTTTCAAAGGCGGCTTCCAGCGCTTCAGCATCTTCATCTGCGTCGGGCAGCAGCAGTTCGTACCGAACGCCCAATTGTTCCAGCAACTGACGCCGCCTTGGGCTTTGAGAGGCCAGATATACAAACTTCACCATGCTGAACAGACCTCAAAAAACTACTCGCGATGATACGGGTGATTGATCGTGATGCTCCAGGCGCGATAAAGCTGCTCGATCAGCAATACGCGCACCATGGCATGCGGCAGGGTCAGGTCAGAAAGGCGAATTCGCTGATGGGCGGACTGCTTGAAGCCGGCATCCAGCCCGTCCGGCCCGCCAATCACGATGGCTACGTCGTCGCCAGAAAGCTGCCAATTCTTGAGGTTTTCCGCCAGCGCCATGGTGGTCACGGCCGTCCCGCGCTCGTCCAGTGCCACGACCCGGCAGCCTCGGGAAATGGCACCTTCGATCCGGGCACGCTCAGCAGCAAGCAGGTTTTCCAGGGTTTTGGAGCCCCTCGGTTCGGTCTTGACGGCCTTTAACTCAACCTTCAGTTCTGGAGGAAAGCGTTTGGCGTAGTCGTCGTAAGCCGTCTGGGCCCAATCGGGCACCTTCTGGCCGACCGCTACGATGGTCAGCCTCATTCGCTCCGAGGCGTGGTTTTCTTCGCAGCGGGCTTCCTGGCTGCAGGCGTTTTGGCAGTTGTCGTGGCAGTGGCCTTCCTGGCGGCCACTTTTTTGGCCACGGGAATTTTGACAAGCGGCGTTTTGGCAGGTGCTTTTCTAACGGCTGGTTTGGTCACTTCGGGCCGGGTTTCGGGCTTGGCAGCCCTGGCCGGTTTGCGCGCCTTGAGGGGTTTCGCTTCAGGCTCGGCAGCAGGTGTACTGGCATTGCGCTTGGCGGTCCAGTCGTTGGTCTTGCCGACCCGGCCGACATACGTTCCATCATCGGTGCGTGCGATTTTTTTCGCGTCCAGCGGCGATTCATCAGGCGCATTTTTTGCAGCCTTGGAGGGCTTGGCAGCGGCTGACCTGGGCTTACTTGCAGCGCCAGCACGCGACCGGGCAGGCTTGACTTCTGCTTTCGCTTCAACCTTGGAGGCTTTTGGCAGCGGCGCGGGGGCTCCGAGCTTGAGCTTGATGGGCTTGTCGCCCCAGAGCTCTTCCAGGTTGTAGTACTGACGAATCGTGGGCTGCATGATGTGGGCAACAGCCGCGCCGCAGTCAACGATGATCCACTCGCCGTTGTCTTCGCCCTCAATGCGTGGCTTGGCAAAACCGGCGTCCCGCACGGCGTCGCGCACGCTGGCGGCAAGCGCCTTGGTCTGGCGGTTGGACGTTCCTGAGGCAACGATCACGCGCTCGAAAAGTGACGTGATGTGCTCGGTATCAAACACCTGGATGTCTTGTGCCTTGACATCTTCCAGCCCGTCAATGATGGCGCGCTGCAGTTTTTGGACATCTTTTTTGCCCTCGGTGCTTGAGGTTTTGACAGTGATAGGGGTCATGCAATGCTTTGCTTCAATAAGGTGAAAATTAACCGTGGCCGTACAGGTGATAGAGCGAAATATAACGTGCGACCGCGTCAGGAACCAATTTCCTGGCTTCTTTAGCGGTGGTCGCGCCCGAAGCCATCATTTGGCGAATCTGGGTCGCGCTGACCGGCATCAAGGGCAACTTGAGAAGGAAAAAGCGGTGATGGTGCGGCGCGTAAGCATCAAACTGGATTTGAGTCAGCGCGGATTCTGTGCGGTCAGCTATGCAAATTATAGCGATTTCAAGAATCTCCCTCCATTGATGCCATTGGGCAAAGGTGGCGAACTGGTCTGCGCCTATGAACAGGTAGAGCTGGCACCCGGGATTCTCGGCTTGCAAGGCCTTCAAGGTATCAATGGTAAAGGTAGGGCCCGTGCGCTGCAATTCGCGCGCGTCCACCATGACGCCATCAATGCTGCCGAACGCCAGCCGGGCCATGGCCAGCCGGTGTTCGGGGGCGCTGAGCGCCCTGGCCTTGTGCCATGCCTGGCCGGTCGGGATGACGTGCAGCACATCAAGATCGAACTGCGCCAGCGCTGCCCTGGCCAATGCGACATGGGCATTGTGCGGCGGGTCAAACGCACCACCAAACACGCCGATGCATCGGGGCTGGCCGCTCGCGTTAGTACTCAAACCCAGTCCCGCCTGGCAAGAAACTCTGAATACAGGCGTGCTTCAGGCGATCCGGCTTCATTTGGCCGCTGGTAGGTCCAGCTTGCCAGCGGCGGCATGGACATCAGGATCGATTCGGTTCGTCCACCCGACTGCAGGCCGAAATGGGTGCCCCGGTCCCAGACCAGGTTGAACTCCACATAGCGGCCCCGGCGGTACAACTGGAAATCGCGCTCACGCTGGCCAAAGGGGATGTCCTTGCGGCGTTCGACAATCGGCAGATACGCCTGCAGGAAGGAATCGCCAACGCCTTGCATCATCGCAAAGCTCTGCGCCAAGCCAAGCTCCTGAAAGTCATCGAAGAACACGCCGCCGATGCCGCGCTGCTCCTGCCGGTGCTTGAGGTAAAAATACTCATCGCACCACTGCTTGAAGCGCGGGTATTTATCGTCGCCAAATGGCGCCAGTGCGTCCTTGCACACCTGATGGAAATGCACGGCATCTTCGTCAAAGCCGTAAAAAGGCGTCAGGTCCATGCCGCCGCCAAACCAGCAAACCGGTTCAGCGTCTTGGCCAAGCGGCGTTGCCGCAAGCATCCGGACATTCATGTGCACCGTCGGCACATAGGGATTGCGCGGATGAAACACCAGGGAAACACCCATGGCCTCAAACGGTGCGCCAGCCAGTTCGGGCCGGTGCTGGGTTGCAGAGGGCGGCAGCCTGGGGCCGCGTACATGGGAAAAGCCGCAGCCTGCCCGCTCAAACACCTGGCCCTGCTCCAGGATTTTGGTGATGCCATTGCCCTGCAGCGTTTCACCAGGTTCCTTTTGCCAATGGTCGGCCACGAATGGCTGGCCATCCACCTCGGCAATCGCACAGGTGATGCGCTCTTGCAAACCCAGCAAAAAACTGCGCACGGTTGAAAGGTCGATGCTGGACATGAGCGGCATTCAGGACTTGATAGCCCGGTGACCGATGTCCTTGCGGTACTGCGTGCCATCGAAATCAATCCCCCGGGCGACTTCGTAGGCGCGCTGCTGCGCGGCCTTGACCGTACCGCCGAGCGCCGTTACGCACAGCACGCGGCCGCCGGAAGTGAGCGTGGCGCCGTCCTGGCGCTGCGTTCCCGCGTGAAACACCATGGCGTCTTCACTGGCCGGGGGGAGGCCGTGGATGACATCGCCCTTGCGCGGGTGCAGCGGATAACCGTGCGCGGCCATCACCACGCCAAGGGCCGGACGCCGGTCCCAGTCCATTTCCACCTTGTCGAGCGTTCCCGAGGTAGCCGCCATCATCACATCGAAAAGATCGGTTTTCAGCCGCATCATGATGGGCTGGGTTTCCGGGTCGCCCATGCGGCAGTTGAATTCCAGCGTCTTGGGCTTGCCTTGCGCATCGATCATCAGGCCGGCGTACAGGAAGCCGGTAAACGGAATGCCGTCTTTTTCCATGCCCTTGATGGTGGGCAGGATGATTTCACGCATCGCCCGGGCATGGACATCGGGCGTGACCACCGGGGCTGGCGAATAAGCACCCATGCCGCCCGTGTTCGGGCCCTGGTCGCCGTCGAGCAAACGCTTATGGTCCTGGCTGGTGGCCAGGACGGCGACGTTCTTGCCGTCGCACATGACGATGAAACTGGCTTCCTCGCCCTGCAGGAATTCCTCGATGACGACGCGAGCACCGCCCTCGTTGTGCGTGACGCCCAGTGGGTTGAATTCGGGGTCGGGGGCCAGCATGAATTCGATGGCTTCGTGCGCCTCGCGCAGGGTCATGGCCACCACCACGCCCTTGCCGGCGGCCAGGCCATCTGCCTTGACCACGATGGGTGCGCCTTTTTCATCAACATAGGCATGCGCGGCCGCTGCGTCATTGAAGGTTTCATAGTCCGCCGTCGGAATATGGTGGCGCTTCATGAAAGCCTTGGAAAAGGCCTTGGAGCTTTCCAGCTGCGCCGCCGCCTTGGTCGGGCCAAATATCCGCAGACCGTGCTGGCGAAACTCATCGACAATGCCGGCGGCCAATGGCTGCTCAGGGCCAACGACCGTTAGCGCTATCTTTTCAGTAGCTGCCCACGCCCGCAGGGCTTGCGGGTCCGTGATATTTATGTTCTCAAGCCGGGAATCTAGGGCGGTTCCACCATTGCCCGGCGCGACATACACCGCCTGCACCTTGGGCGACTGGGCCAGTTTCCAGGCCAGCGCATGTTCGCGGCCGCCGCCGCCTACCACCAAGACTTTCATGCTGTGACTTTCATTGTTGTTGTGTTGGCAAAAAGGGGCTTATTCGGAAAGTTCGGCATTGTGAAAGACCTCCTGGGTGTCGTCCATGTCTTCCAGCACATCGAGCAGCTTTTGCATTTTCTGGGCATCGTCGCCGCTCAGTTCGATGGTGTTGTCAGCGCGCATGGTGACTTCGGCCAGTTCAGGCTTCAAGCCGGCGGCTTCCAAAGCATTCTTGACGGTTTCCAGCGCGGTGTAAGGCGTCAGCACTTCGATGGCGCCATCGTCATGTGCAATCACATCGTCGGCACCGGCCTCCAGTGCAATTTCCATGACGCGGTCCTCGTTCGTGCCGGGCGCAAAGATCAGCTGGCCGCAATGCTTGAACTGGAACACCACCGAGCCTTCGGTGCCCATGTTGCCGCCGTGCTTGGAAAACGCATGGCGGACTTCGGCGACGGTACGGACCTTGTTGTCGGTCATGCAGTCCACCAAAATGGCCGCGCCGCCAATGCCATAGCCTTCATAGCGGACTTCTTCATAGTGAACGCCTTCCAGGTTGCCCGTGGCCTTGTCGATGTTGCGCTTGACCGTGTCGGCTGCCAGATTGGCCGCCTTGGCCTTTTCAACCGCCAGGCGCAGGCGCGGATTGGTCGCCAGGTCGCCGCCGCCCAGGCGCGCCGCCACCATGATTTCGCGGATCACCCGCGTCCAGACCTTGCCGCGTTTGTCGTCCTGGCGACCCTTGCGGTGTTGAATATTCGCCCATTTACTATGACCAGCCACGGAAAATCCTTCAGCAATTGATTTAATCTACACCATCCATTTTACTTTTCGCTTGCCTCGCCTTCAGGCAAGTTTCACCAGGACCTCCACATCATGGCCGAGCCGATTCTTGTTGGTAAAAATTCCCTGACGCAATGCGAGCTGCTGCCGGCGCTGGCGAACCGGCACGGCTTGATCACCGGCGCCACGGGAACCGGCAAAACCGTCACGCTGCAAACCCTGGCTGAAAGCTTTTCCAGAATCGGCGTGCCGGTCTTCATGGCCGATGTGAAAGGCGACCTGACCGGCATCAGCCAGGCCGGCATCGTGGGTGAAAAACTGGCCGGCATCCTGAAGGAACGCGGCTTGGGACTGCCCGAACCCCTGGCCTGTCCGGCCACGCTGTGGGACGTGTTCGGCGAGCAGGGCCATCCGGTGCGTGCCACCGTGTCCGACATGGGGCCGCTGCTGCTGGGCCGCATGCTCAACCTGAATGAAACGCAAGCCGGCGTCCTGAACCTGGTCTTCAAGATTGCCGACGACAACGGCCTGTTGCTGCTTGATCTGAAGGACCTTCGCGCCATGCTGCAGCATGTGGGGGACAACGCCAGCCAGTTCACCACGCAATACGGCAATGTCAGCGCCGCCAGCGTGGGCGCCATCCAGCGCGGACTGATGCAGATCGAAACCCAGGGCGGTGACAAATTCTTTGGCGAGCCAATGCTCAACATCAGCGACTTCATGCAGACCGACAGCGCAGGGCATGGCGTCATCAACATCCTGGCGGCCGACAAGCTGATGCATTCGCCCCGGCTTTACGCGACTTTCCTGCTGTGGATGCTGTCGGAGCTGTTCGAGCAGTTGCCTGAAATCGGCGATCCGGACAAGCCCAAGCTGGTGTTTTTCTTTGACGAAGCCCATTTGCTGTTCACCGATGCACCCAAGGCGCTGGTCGAGCGCATCGAGTTGGTGGTGCGGCTGGTGCGCTCCAAGGGCGTGGGCGTTTATTTCGTGACGCAAAACCCGCTGGACATTCCTGATTCGGTGCTGGCCCAGCTCGGCAACCGGGTGCAGCATGCTTTGCGCGCCTACACCCCGCGCGACCAGAAAGCCGTCAAGGCCACTGCCCAGACGATGCGGCAAAAGCCTGGACTGGACATAGAAACCGCGATCACCGAACTGGCGGTGGGTGAAGCGCTGGTGAGCTTCCTCGACGCCAAGGGCAGGCCCAGCGTGACCGAGCGCGTCTTTGTGCTGCCGCCCGGCAGCCAGCTGGGCCCGATCTCTGCGCAGCAACGCCAGCAACTCCTGCAGGATTCGCTGGTGGCCGGCGTCTATGAAAAGGAAGTCGACCGCGCATCGGCCCATGAAATGCTCCAGGAACGTTCAAGCGCCGCAGCTACAGCGGCCGCATTGCCCAATGGTGGTGCGGCTGGGCAATCGGCTTCGGGTGGCATGCTGGGCGGCCTGAACGACATGCTGTTCGGCACCACCGGGCCGCGCGGCGCCAAATACGATGGCCTGGCGCAAAGCATGGCCAAGTCCGCTGTTCGCACCATGGGCGGGGCCGTGGGACGCGAAATCATTCGTGGTGTACTGGGCAGCCTGTTTGGCGGCAAAAAACGCTGAACCACACATCGAACCACCACAAGAAAGCCTTTTATCCATGAGCAATGTTCACCTGATCGACCACCCGCTGGTGCAGCACAAGCTGACGCTGATGCGCCGCAAGAACGCTTCGACCAGCACTTTTCGCACCCTGCTCAGCGAGCTGAGCAACCTGATGGCCTATGAAGTCACCCGCGACATGCCGCTTCAGGACATTGAAGTGCAAACGCCCCTGGAAACCATGACCGGCAAGATCATCGATGGCAAGAAGCTCGTTCTGGTGTCCATCCTGCGTGCTGGCAACGGTTTTCTCGATGGTTTCCTGAACGTCGTTCCCGGCGCCCGCGTCGGCCACATCGGCCTGTACCGCGACCCGGACACATTGGCTCCGGTCGAGTATTACTTCAAGATGCCGCAGGAAATGGAAGAGCGCGACATCGTCATCGTTGACCCGATGCTGGCCACCGGCAACTCGGCCATTGCGGCGGTGGACCGGCTCAAACAGCTCAAGCCCAAATCCATCAAGTTTGTCTGCCTTCTGACCTGTCCGGAAGGCGTTGCAGCCTTGCAAAAGGCGCATCCCGACGTGGCGATCTACACTGCGGCGATCGACCGTCAACTCAACGATCATGGCTACATCCTGCCGGGCCTGGGCGATGCCGGCGACCGTATTTTTGGAACAAAATAAGGCTTTTACGCCTATATGACGTGCGTAAGCAGCTATTTATTTCATAGCATTTAAAAATCGATTTCAGACTGTCCACGACCTTTTACACCGAAGCTTCTCATGCCTCTTGCGAAGGGTACTTCCCAGGCCGCCTTGCCACCGCTGCCATGGCTTGCGGCCGGTCAGGCTTTTCCACCGCTGGAACAGGCCTGGGGCACGGCCGACCCGGCACCCGGCCTGCTGGCGGCCGGCGAAACTCTCGATGCACCCACCTTGCTCCGAGCTTATTCAAACGGCATTTTTCCCTGGTTCAGCCTGGGGCAGCCCGTGCTCTGGTGGAGTCCCGATCCGCGCATGGTGCTGCGAACCGCCGACTTCAGGCTGCACCGGTCGCTGCGCAAGCGCCTTGCTCACTTCATCAGCGATGCCCGGTGCGAAATCAGGTTTGACAGCGCTTTCGAGCGCGTCATCAGCGCCTGCGCCAGCAAATCCAGGATCGGCCAGTCCGGCACCTGGATTGTTTCGGAAATGGAGCAGGCGTATGCCGAACTGCACCGCGCCGGCCACGCCCACAGCGTGGAAACCTGGATCAACGGAGAATTGGCCGGCGGCCTGTACTGCGTCAACCTGGGCACTATGGTCTTTGGCGAATCGATGTTTGCGCACCAGACCGACGCCTCCAAAATCGCCTTGGCCGCGCTGGTGTCTTTTTGCTGCGCCACAGGCGTCACGATGATCGACTGCCAGCAAAACACCGGCCATCTTGCCTCACTCGGCGCGGCCGAAATCAGCCGCGCTGCGTTTGCCGATCACCTGCGCTGCAACGTGAATGCCAACGCGCCCGCATGGCAATTCGATTCCCTATACTGGCAGCAAATTCTGAAGGCGACAGCTACCCCATTGCCCGCAACACCGTGACGCACCTAAAAGACCTGCCGCTGCACACCCTGCAGTTCTACGCAACGGCGCCCTACCCTTGCAGCTACCTGCCGGGCCGACAGGCGCGTTCGCAGGTCGCAACCCCCAGCCACCTGATCCACAACGACGCTTATTCAGAACTGGTCACCCAGGGTTTCCGGCGCAGCGGCATGTTCACCTACCGGCCCTACTGCGACGGATGCCAGGCCTGCGTGCCGCTGCGCGTGCCAGTCAACACCTTTGTGCCAGACCGCAGCCAGCGGCGCGCATGGAAGCGGCACCAGGCCCTCAAGGCCAGCAGCCTCAAACTGTGTTTTCTGCCGGAACACTACCAGTTGTACCTGCGCTACCAGAACAGCCGCCATGCTGGTGGTGGCATGGACCACGACAGCATTGATCAGTACACCCAGTTCCTGCTCCAAAGCCGCGTCAATTCAAGGTTGGTGGAATTTCGCGAGCCCCTGCCCAACGGCGAGGCCGGCGCGCTGAAGATGGTGTCGATTCTCGATGTGCTGGAAGACGGCATTTCAGCGGTCTACACCTTCTATGAGCCCGAAGCAGGCACTGGCTACGGAAACTACAGCGTGCTCTGGCAGATCGAGCAGGCCCGGCAACTTGGCTTGCCGTTTGTCTATCTGGGTTACTGGATCGCCCAGAGTCCCAAGATGAATTACAAGCTCGGCTTCAGGCCCAACGAGATACTGCTCAACGGCTGCTGGAGTGACTCACGAACGATCAGCGCCGGTCCCGGCTAGGCTCGCCGCTCCGTTCAGCAGTGCAGCCACATGCAGATTCAGCAATGCACAAGCAAATTTCACAAGG
This sequence comes from Polaromonas sp. DSP2-3-2b2, assembly GCF_049895905.1. Classification (NCBI taxonomy): domain Bacteria; kingdom Pseudomonadati; phylum Pseudomonadota; class Betaproteobacteria; order Burkholderiales; family Comamonadaceae; genus Polaromonas; species Polaromonas sp. DSP2-3-2b2. The sequence continues at coordinate 47,785 of NZ_JAFCTH010000002.1, forward strand.
TAAAATTTGCAGCAGAAAGCCTGCACATGACAAAACCCGATAACGATCTTCCCGTCAAACCGACCGTCCAGGTGATCGAGCGAATTTTTACCCTGCTCGATATTCTGGCCAACCGTGAAGAAGCCGTTTCCCTCAAGGAAATCAGCGAACAATCCGGCCTGCATCCCTCCACGGCGCACCGAATTTTGAATGACCTGGCCTCGGGCCGCTTCGTGGAACGGCCGGCAGCGGGAAACTACCGCCTGGGCATGCGGCTGCTCGAACTTGGCAACCTGGTCAAGGCGCGCCTCAATGTCCGAGAAGCGGCGCTTGCTCCCATGCGCGAACTGCACAAACTGACGCAGCAACCCGTCAACCTGAGCATGCGCCAAAGCGACGAAATCCTGTATGTCGAGCGCACTTATGGCGAACGCTCGGGCATGCAGGTGGTACGCACCATAGGCGGCCGGGCACCGCTGCACCTGACGTCGGTAGGCAAGCTGTTCCTGGCGTCCGACGATCCGCAGCGCCTGCGCGCCTACGCAACCCGAACGGGTTTGCCCGGGCAAACACGCAACAGCATCACCGAGCTGGCCGTGCTGGAACGCGAATTGTCAAAAGCCCGTCAATACGGATATGCGCGGGACAACGAGGAACTGGAGCTGGGCGTTCGCTGCATGGCTGCCGGCATTTATAACGACCAGAACAAGCTGGTGGCAGGCTTGTCGATTTCGGCGCCTGCTGACCGGCTCGATGAAAGCTGGCTGCCCAAGCTGCAGGCCACAGCCAACGAGATTTCGACGGCGCTGGGCTGTACTTCAAGATAAAAGTGGCTTTCACGCACAGTGCACGAGCGTCTTAAGCTATGAATACCATAGCATCATAAAGCACAATGCCTGATGCGGTTTTTGGCAAAACCCGCATCAGGCATCTGGTTTTAATATTTCCGAAAGCTGGCAATCAACCGGTGATCTGCTTGTCGGAAGCGCTAAGCTTGACTTTCTGATCCGCCACCGGATTGGCTTCGACCCAGCGCCGCACACGCTCTGCGTCGGCCAGGCGGCTCAGCTTGCCGGCAGAATCCAGAAACACCATGATCAGTTTACGGCCGGCAATTTTGGTCTGCATGACCAGGCACTGGCCGGCTTCGTTGATATACCCAGTTTTCTGCAGACCAATGTCCCAATCCGGGTTTTTTACCAGCCGGTTGGTGTTGTTGTACTGAAGGGTGCGGCTGCCAACCGCCACCTGGAAACCCGGAGACGTCGACAATTCGCGCAGCACCGGGTCACCATGAGCGGCATTGACCAGTGCAGCCAGGTCTTGTGCGCTGGACTGGTTGCGGCTGGAAAGACCGGTGGGCTCGGCGTAGCTGGTGTCGTGCATGCCCAGCATTTTTGCCTTGGCATTCATCAGGCTGACAAAAGTGGCCATGCCGCCGGGATAGGTGCGGCCCAGGGCGTGGGCGGCCCGGTTTTCGCTCGACATCAGCGCCAGGTGCAGCATCTCGCCACGTGACAGCGTGGTGCCGACGCTGAGCCGCGAGCGGCTGTGTTTTTCAGTGTCAACGTCATCCTGCGTCACGGTGATCATCTCATCCATCGGGAGCCTGGCTCCGCTGATGATTACACCAGTCATCAACTTGGTCAGGGACGCAATCGGAAGCACCGCATGTTCGTTCTTGCTGAACAGCACTTCACGCGTGTCCTGGTCAATCACCAGCGCCACACTGGACTTCAGATCCAGCGGGTCGATCGCGCTGTGCAGGCCAGCCATCTGGCCAAACGAAGGGATGGCGGGAATCAGCGCCTGAATAAGGGAAGGCCGCTTGGCACGGGCTAACTTGACGCTGGTTTCAAAGCGTACATTCTTGCGAACGGATGCTACTTTTTGGGACGCTTTCGATTTTTCGACATGGGGCTTCTTGACAATCGCTCGCTTGGACGACGATTTTTCCGGCGCCGCTTGGGCAGTCGGTGCCACCAGAGCAAACGACAAAGCAAAGAATCCCACGATTTTTAGTGCGCGACTCAAAAGCTGTTTCGACATGGTAAATATTGCCTGTTTGGGTTGCGATAAAGAAAGAGGCTGAAGTGTATAGAAATAGAAAAAGTCACGCAATATCAGGAGCTTGCGTGACTTTTTTAAATAACTACCAGAATGTCTGGCTTCATGCCTTTGCTTACCCGGCAGACCCGACCTAAGCCATTGAATCTAAAGGGTATTGCCCAGACAAAGAGATATTATCCCTGCGCGGCAACCCTGTCAGCTTTACTTTGAAGTTTATTCAAGGCGCTCAAATAAGCTTTGGCCGACGCCACCACAATGTCAGGATCAGAGCCGACGCCATTCACAACGCGCCCGCTATTTTGTAAGCGCACGGTCACTTCGCCCTGGCTTTCGGTTGAGCCGCTGATGGCATTGACCGAATAAAGCACCATTTCAGCACCGCTTTTGACATGCGTCTCAATCGCCTTGAGCGATGCATCTACCGGTCCGTTTCCATCGGACTGGCCCTTGACCTCTTTTCCTGCGACCGTGAAAACCACGCAAGCCTGCGGACGCTCGCCAGTTTCGCTGTGCTGGGACAGGGATACAAAACCGTACTGCTCATTGCTGTGGGTAACGCTTTCATCGCTGACCAGGGCAAGAATATCCTCGTCAAAAATTTCGCTTTTTCGGTCGGCAAGATCCTTGAACTTGATGAAGGCATTGTTGATGTCGGTCTCGCTTTCCATTGCAACACCGAGTTCCTGGAGGCGCTGCTTGAAGGCGTTTCGCCCACTCAACTTGCCCAGCACGATCTTGTTGGCGGACCAGCCCACGTCTTCGGCGCGCATGATCTCGTAGGTGTCGCGTGCCTTGAGCACGCCATCCTGGTGAATGCCCGACGCGTGGGCAAACGCGTTGGCTCCCACAACGGCCTTGTTGGGCTGCACCACAAAACCGGTCGTCTGGCTCACCAAGCGACTGGCCGCCAGTATCTGCTGCGTGTCAATGCCAAGTTCGAGGCCAAAGTAATCCTTGCGTGTTTTCACCGCCATCACCACTTCTTCAAGTGAACAATTGCCTGCGCGCTCGCCCAGGCCGTTGATGGTGCATTCCACCTGCCGGGCGCCGCCGATCTTCACGCCAGCGAGTGAATTGGCAACGGCCATGCCCAGGTCGTTGTGGCAATGCACCGACCACACCGCCTTGTCGCTGTTGGGGATACGTTCGCGCAGGTTCTTGATAAAGTTGCCGTAGAGTTCGGGAATCGCATAGCCCACAGTATCGGGAACATTGATGGTGGTTGCGCCTTCGTTGATGACCGCCTCGATGACGCGGCACAGGAAGTCGGGGTCGGAGCGGTAGCCGTCTTCGGGACTGAACTCGATGTCGTCCATCAGGTTGCGCGCAAAACGCACGGAAAGCCTGGCCTGCTCAAACACCTGGTCGGGCGTCATGCGCAGCTTTTTTTCCATGTGCAGCGCACTGGTCGCCAGAAAGAGGTGCAATCGTCCAGAATTGGCCGGCTTCAGCGCTTCTGCGGCGCGCGAAATGTCGCGGTCGTTGGCGCGCGCCAGCGAGCAGATGGTGGAATCCTTGATGACTTCTGCAATCGCCTTGACACATTCGAAGTCGCCGTTCGAACTGGCGGCAAAACCGGCCTCGATCACATCGACCTTCAGCCGCTCCAGTTGCCGGGCAATTCGCAATTTCTCGTCACGTGTCATGGAAGCGCCAGGCGATTGCTCGCCATCGCGCAAGGTGGTGTCGAAAATAATGAGTTTGTCGGTCATGGGAAGTCTCTCGGTTTGGATGAGGTTTGCACAAACTGCAAAAATGCAGCAGGGCTGAGAAAGGTTATCTAGGGGTCAATCGTCTGCAGGTTTCAGTCGCGGTGCGTTTTCTATTGGAGGAAACCAGCAACCCAAAAAAAAACGGCCCGTTGCTGGTGCAAACGGGCCATGGAAATCAGGTGTGCGCGTGCGCTACCGTCTCCGCCCGTTGGCAGATAGCAGTAGTGCTAGCGAAATTTTTTTCATCAAAACAATGTACCACAATTCATTTGTGCAGCCCACGTTCGTCAGGCTCGTCGGTAGAGGTTGAAATCAAACTTGTCTGCTGGCCCTTGGCCTTGCGCCAGCCGTACAACGCGTAACCCGACAAGCCATAAATCACGAACAGGCCAAAAATGATCGTCGGAGGATCGATGTTGATGATGGCAATACCGAGTGCGATCAGCACAATGACGACGAATGGGACGCTGCGCTTCATCTGGACATCCTTGAAGCTGTAAAAAGGCACGTTGGTGACCATGGTCAGGCCGGCATACAGCATCAATCCGAAGGTGATCCAGCGCACATCCACACCCTTGATTCCCAGGTCGTTCATCAGCCAGATATAACCCGCAACCAGCGCAGCGGCGGCGGGAGAAGGCAAACCCTGAAAGAAACGCTTGTCGACTACGGCCGTGTTGACATTGAAGCGCGCGAGCCGCAATGCTGCGCAAGCGCAATAAACAAATGCGCCAATCCAGCCCCAACGACCCAGGCTGGTCAGTGACCAGACATAAGCAATCAAGGCGGGCGCAGCGCCAAACGACACCATGTCTGAAAGCGAGTCCATTTGCTCGCCAAAAGCGCTCTGGGTATTGGTCATACGCGCGATCCGGCCATCCAGGCTGTCGAGCACCATGGCACAAAATACGCCAATGGCTGCCAGATCGAAGCGCCCGTTCATGGCCATAACGATGGCGTAAAACCCGCCAAATAGCGCCGCAAGGGTAAACAGATTTGGCAATATGTAGATGCCTTTGCGCCGCTTGCGCAGCACAACTTCCGCCCGTGTTGTCAGGTTTTCCTCGCCGTCATGCATAAAAAGTACTCCTCAGGCACGACTGGTGCGTGCAAATAGCTATTGAATTCATAGTGCAGCGAGTTATGGCTGCGCACAAGACAATGCCTTGTGAACAGCGGGCCAAGCATACCGGTGCAGATTGGCAAGGATAAGACCCGTTTTTGGATCGCAGCATTTTTGCCGCCACCATTGAAAAAGCCGCGCAAGGGCTTTGCGCGGCTTTTGAAAAAACCGTGGTGGTCGAAAAAATCAGTTGCGCGTCTGATCAACCAGTTTGTTCTTGGCAATCCACGGCATCATGGCGCGAAGCTTTCCGCCCACTTGCTCGATCTGGTGCTCGGCGTTCAAGCGGCGGCGGCTGATCAGGGTTGGAGCACCAGCGATGTTTTCCAGCAGGAAGCTCTTGGCGTATTCGCCAGTCTGGATGTCTTTCAGCACGGCGCGCATGGCGTTCTTGGTGTCTTCGGTCACGATGCGCGGGCCGGTGACGTACTCGCCATACTCGGCATTGTTCGAGATGGAGTAGTTCATGTTGGCAATGCCGCCTTCGTAAATCAGATCCACGATCAGCTTGAGTTCGTGCAGGCACTCGAAATAGGCCATTTCAGGCGCGTAGCCGGCTTCCACCAGCGTTTCAAAGCCAGCCTTGATCAGCTCAACCGCACCGCCGCACAGAACAGCCTGCTCGCCGAACAGGTCGGTTTCGGTTTCTTCGCGGAAATTGGTTTCGATGATGCCGGCCTTGCCGCCGCCATTGGCCATGGCGTAGCTCAGGGCCAGATCGCGGGCCTTGCCGGACTTGTCCTGGTGAACGGCCACGAGGTGAGGCACGCCGCCGCCTTGGGTGTAAGTGTTGCGCACCGTGTGGCCGGGAGCCTTGGGGGCGACCATCCAGACGTCCAGATCATCGCGGGGAATCACGGCACCGTAATGCACATTGAAGCCGTGGGCGAACACCAGGGAAGCGCCCTGCTTTATGTTGGGGGCCACGTCATTCTTGTAGACCGCGCCGATTTGCTCGTCGGGCAACAGGATCATGACCACGTCGGCAGACTTGACTGCATCAGCGACTTCAGCGACCTGAAGGCCGGCTTTTTCAACCTTGGGCCACGAAGCGCCGCCCTTGCGCAAGCCTACGACAACCTTGACGCCGCTGTCATTCAGGTTCTGGGCGTGTGCATGGCCCTGGCTACCGTAGCCGATGATGGCGACCGTCTTGCCCTTGATCAGGCTTAAATCGCAATCCTTGTCGTAAAAAACTTTCATCTGTCGCTCCTAAATAATCAGCAAAAAAATAAAAACTGCCAGATCCGATACCCGGATTCCGGTCATATCAGACCCTCAGAATTCGCTCGCCGCGGCCAATGCCGCTCGAACCGGTTCGCACCGTCTCCAAAATGGCGCTGCGGTCGATGGCCTCCAGGAACGCATCGTTCTTGGTCTGGTCGCCCGTCAGTTCAATCGTGTAGCTTTTCTCGGTCACATCGATGATTCGCCCGCGAAATATATCAGCCATTCGCTTCATCTCTTCGCGCTCCTTGCCGACTGCACGCACCTTGACCATCATGAGTTCACGCTCGGTGTAAGAGCCTTCGGTCAGGTCGACCACCTTGACCACTTCAATCAGGCGGTTCAGGTGCTTGGTGATCTGCTCGATCACGTCGTCCGATCCCGAGGTCTGAATGGTCATGCGCGACAGGGTCGGGTCTTCGGTCGGCGCGACGGTCAGGCTCTCGATGTTGTAGCCGCGTGCCGAAAACAGGCCAACCACGCGGGAAAGAGCGCCCGGCTCGTTTTCCAGCAAAACTGCAATGATGTGTTTCATAAGAAGATTCCTCTTTTCGCTGCCCTCCACTGCGCACGGTAATGCGCAGACTCGGCAGTCAATAGATTCGTCAGTTGACGGGGTAAAAAAGTAAAGTAAGGGAATCGATGCGCTCAGAGGTCTTCTGACCCCAGCAGCATTTCCGTGATGCCCTTGCCGGCCTTGACCATCGGGAACACGTTTTCCGTCGGATCGGTGCGGAAGTCCATGAACACGGTGCGGTCCTTGAGCTTGCGCGCTTCGCGCAACGCGGGCTCCACATCCTGCGGTTTTTCAATCAGCATGCCGACATGCCCGTAGGCTTCTGCAAGCTTGACAAAATTGGGCAGCGCGTCCATATAGCTGCTGCTGTAGCGCCCGGCGTATTCGATTTCCTGCCACTGACGCACCATGCCAAGGTAGCGGTTATTGAGCGACACGATCTTGATGGGCGTGTTGTATTGCAGGCAGGTTGAAAGCTCCTGAATGCACATCTGCACCGAGCCTTCGCCGGTGATGCAAAACACTTCCGAATCCGGCTTGGCCAGCTTGATGCCCATGGCGTAGGGAATGCCCACGCCCATGGTGCCCAGGCCGCCGGAATTGATCCAGCGGCGCGGTTCGTCGAATTTGTAATATTGCGCGGCCCACATCTGGTGCTGGCCCACGTCCGAGGTGATATAGGTATCAGCGTCCTTGGTCATGTTCCAGAGCGTCTCGACCACGTACTGCGGCTTGATGACGTCACCCGAGCCCAGGCTGTACTTCATGCAGTCGCGCTTGCGCCATTCATCGATCGTGCTCCACCAGCCGCCGAGCGCATCGGCATCGGGCTTCAGGCCCGACTCGCGGATCATGGCGATCAGTTCCGTCAGCACATCCTTGACATCGCCGACGATGGGAATGTCCACCTTGACGCGCTTCGAAATACTCGAAGGATCAATGTCAATGTGAATGATTTTGCGTTCGTTCTGGGCGAAATGCTTGGGGTTGCCGATCACGCGGTCGTCGAAACGGGCGCCGACGGCCAGCAGCACATCGCAGTTCTGCATGGCATTGTTGGCTTCGAGCGTCCCGTGCATTCCAAGCATGCCCAGGAATTTCCTGTCGCTGGCCGGATAGGCGCCCAGGCCCATCAGCGTATTGGTGCAGGGGTAACCCAGCATGTCCACCAGGGTGCGCAATTCCTGCGATGCATTGCTCAGCAGCACACCGCCACCGGTATAGATATAGGGCCGCTTGGCAGCCATCAGCAGGTGCAGCGCCTTGCGGATCTGGCCGGCATGACCTTTGCGAACCGGATTGTAAGAACGCATCTCGACGTTCTTCGGATAGCCGGTGTACAGGGTCTTGTTGAACGAGACATCCTTGGGAATATCCACCACCACCGGGCCGGGGCGGCCGGTACGGGCAATGTGAAAAGCTTTTTTCATGGTGGAAGCCATGTCGCGCACGTCTTTTACCAAGAAGTTATGCTTAACGATGGGGCGCGTAATGCCCACGGTGTCGCATTCCTGGAAGGCATCCAGGCCGATGGCGGCCGTCGGCACCTGGCCGCTGATGATGACCATCGGAATGCTGTCCATGTAGGCGGTCGCAATGCCGGTCACGGCATTGGTCAGGCCCGGGCCCGAGGTGACCAGGGCCACGCCCACATCGCCGGTGGCGCGGGCGTAGCCATCGGCGGCATGCACCGCAGCCTGCTCGTGGCGCACCAGCACATGCTGAATCGAGTCCTGCTTGTAAAAAGCGTCGTAAATATGAAGAACCGCGCCACCCGGATAGCCCCAGATGTACTTGACACCTTCAGCCTGAAGCGACTTGACGAGGATTTCAGCACCGCGCAGGTCTTGAGAACTGGTGGGGGCAGATGCTGCTGCTGCGGAAGCGATTTCCGCTTTATTGATTTCCATGATGAACCTTTGTGAATTTCTCTAACGAAATACCTAGGGTGCCTCTTGGCCCGCTCTTGTGAAGCTGCGTCGAGACTTGAGGCCAAAACCATAAGCAGAAACATAATCCGCCGAGCCATGACCCGTTTGCCTTTTGATGTGCAGGCCGCATTATGACACCGAGCGCAGCCCGCCTGCCGTCATGAACCCACCGATGCGGGAGACGGCACGCCTGGGGCAGGCGCAGGCGCAATGCGATAATTTCGCGCTGGGCATCGGCCTGAAGCCCATGTAACAACACATCAAGTCCTGAGCACACTGACAACGATGGACAACCAGGACTCACACCGTTGGCAACTGAACAAGAACTTTCCGACTTCCTGAAAAGCGTTGAAAAGCGGGCCTTCAAGCGAAGCATTTATCACGTCCGCGACGAAGAAGCAGCACTTGACATCGTTCAGGACAGCATGATGAAACTGGCCCAGCACTACGGCGACAAGCCGGCGGCCCAATTGCCCATGCTGTTTCAGCGAATCCTTTCAAATACGACACTGGACTGGTTCCGGCGCCGCAAGACGCGAAACGCCCTTTTTTCCAATATGAGCGAATTTTCCGCGTCCGGAGATGATGGAGATTTCGATCTTCTGGAAACTTTGGAGAGCTTGACCAACTCTGAGGGGACAGAAAGTGCGCAGGATGCTACCGAACGGGCTCAGATTTTGCATTCCATAGAAGTTCAGATTCAGGCGCTTCCAGACCGTCAACGGGAAGCCTTTCTGATGCGTTATTGGGAGGAAATGGATGTGGCCGAAACGGCCGCCGCCATGGGTTGCTCAGAAGGCAGCGTCAAGACACACTGTTCTCGTGCAGTTCACGCCCTCAGCAAAGCCCTGAGCGCCAAAGGAATAAAACTATGAAGATTTCGCCCCCAAAAAAAGCTGCTCTTTTGCAGGACCGGTTTGGACTCAAAACTGCGTCCTATCTGTCGGCCGGTACGGCCGAGCTACCCCACGACATTTCCGAACGGCTGCGGTCCGCCCGCGTCCAAGCGGTATCCCAGCGCAAGATCACCACTACCCAGACTGCCGGCGGGGTGGTTCACTCAAGAGGCAGCGCGGCGCTGACCTGGGGGTCCGGCGAAGGCTTGAGCTGGTGGAGCCGGATTGGCTCGGTGCTGCCCTTGATTGCATTGGTTGCTGGCCTGTTGGCTATCAATTCGTTTCAAAGTGACAACTGGACCCAGGAACTGGCCGAAGTGGACGCTGCGCTGCTGACCGATGACTTGCCGCCGGCCGCATTTGCAGACCCTGGTTTTGTCCAGTTCCTTCAAACAGGACGCCAGCCTGCCAACCCCCAATGACGCTACCGGCTGATTTTTCAGGGGCGCTGCCCTCCGGCATTCTTGACGGGCCCATGGCGCACCGAGCGCTGGCCCCAATGCGTGCAGTCTTGCTGGGCCTGGCGCTTGCCATCCTGCTGGCTTGGCCACCCGTCGCTTCGTCACAGATTCAGCAACCTTCGACGCCAGCCAGTGCACCGGCTTTGGGCAAGCCCCCAGCCTCCGGACCAGCCTGGTCCGAGTTGACGCCATCGCAGCAACAGACCCTGGCACCGCTGGCGTCAAGCTGGAACACCAGCATGAGCGAGCCGCAAAAACGCAAGTGGCTGGAGATTTCAAAAAACTACGGCGCCCTCTCGCCCCAGGCCCAGGCCACGCTGAACAGCCGCATGAATGAATGGGTGGCACTCAGCCCGCAGCAGCGCGCCCAGGCCCGGCTGAATTTCGGCAAAACGCTGGAATTGTCCCGGCAACTGACGCCAGAAGAAAAAAAGGCCAAGTGGGAGGCCTACCAAGCCTTGAGCCCTGAGGAAAAACAAAAACTCGCCGCCACGGCAAGTCCCAGGCCAAGCGGCGCGGCCACTGCCGTCAAGCCCGTGGCGCCGCAAAAACTCGCCACCGTTCCCGAACAGGCTGCCAGCCAACAGGCTTTCAAGCCTGCTCCTAAAATTGGTCCTTTGCCCGCAGTGCCAGTGCTTGCTCCGACGACGCCGCCTGCGCCAGCAAACGAGACGGCACCGCAGCGATAAAGAACCGGCCCGGCATTGTTTGCCCCAGTCAGTGCAATGGCATCCTGTCCGTATTCACCATAAGTTGCCCCCTTGATTGCAAAAAATATTCAAATACCGTCAATTCTGAGGCGCATGGCCTGCTGGATGTATGAAGGCATGCTCATGTTCGGCGTGGTGTTCATCGCCGGCTACCTGTTCGGCACACTGAGCCAGACGCGCAATGCGCTGGACAACCGCCATGGGTTGCAGGCTTTCGTATTCATGGTTTTTGCCGTCTACTTTGTCTGGTTCTGGGCCAAGGGCCAGACACTTGCCATGAAAACCTGGCACATCCGCGTTGTTGGTATGAATGGCCAGCCCATCACCCAGCAACGTGCCCTGCTTCGCTACCTGCTCAGCTGGATGTGGTTTCTGCCGGCATTGGCAGCAAGCTGGATACTAGGCCTGTCGGCTGCGGACGGTGCCGTTCTGACCATGGGCTGGGTGGCCATCTGGGCCATCCTGGCGCGCTTTCATCCGCAGCAGCAGTTCTGGCACGACGCCTGGGCCGGCACCCGGCTGATCACCTCGATCACCCCACCCAAAGCCAAGCGCACGGCATCCGCAAAGGCTGCGGGCTCAAAGCCGTCCTGAAAGCGCATTATCATGCTGCGCCGCAACAATGATCTTCATGCCTGAACAAGTTCCGTTTCCTTCCCCCGCCAGCGCTCAGAAAAACCGCCATGGCCTGAGCCGTATGTGGCATGCCGCCGGCTTCTCCTTGGCCGGCCTTCGCGCCGCGTGGAGGGAAACGGCTTTCCGGCAAGAGGCGCTAGTCTCGCTGGTGCTGGTGCCGGCCGCCTTCTGGCTGGGCCGCAACTGGGTGGAAACGATCTTGCTCGCAGGAACCGTCATGCTGGTGTTGATTGTCGAATTGCTCAACACCGGCATCGAGGCGGCCATCGACCGCATCGGGCCTGAATGGCATGAACTGTCCAAACGCGCCAAGGACATGGGCAGCGCTGCGGTTCTGCTCTGCCTGCTGCTTTGCGCAGGCACCTGGACGCTGGCGCTGGCCGACCGGCTTGGGGCATGAATCGTGAAACTGGCAATATGAACAAACCTTCATTTTCCTTGTGCGTGTACTGCGGTTCGCGTCCCGGCAACAGCCCTGAATTTGCCGCGCTGGCGCGGCAGGTCGGCACCTGGATTGGCCGCCATGGCGGCCAGCTGGTGTATGGCGGCGGCCACAATGGCCTGATGGGCATCCTGGCCGATGCGGCGCTGGCGGCTGGCGCGCGGGTCATCGGCGTGATTCCAAAGGCGCTGGTCGAAAAGGAATGGGCGCACACCGGCTGCACAGAACTGCATGTCGTGGAAAACATGCATGAGCGCAAGCGCATCATGGCCGAGCATGCCGACGCATTTCTGGCGCTGCCCGGCGGCATTGGTACGCTCGAAGAATTCTTTGAGGTCTGGACCTGGCGCCAGCTCGGCTACCACGACAAGCCGGTCGGCCTTCTCAACCTGGGCGGCTTTTACGACAGCCTGCTCACCTTCCTGGATTCTGCGGTCACGAGCGGCTTCATGAATGAATGGCAGATGGGACTGATCCGCACCGGCAACGATGCGGAACTGCTCATGACCGAACTGGTGCAGGCGGCCGGCACAGCGTTGACGACGGTGCAGCTGGACCAGATCTGAGCCGGCTTAGATTGCCGATTCGTCTTCTTCGCCAGTGCGAATGCGCAACACGCGCTCGACGCTGGTGACAAAAATCTTGCCGTCGCCAATCTTGCCGGTGCGCGCCGCGCGCACGATGGCTTCGACGCAGCGATCAACGTCGTCGGTCTTGACGACCACTTCGACCTTGACCTTGGGCAGGAAGTCAACCACATACTCGGCGCCACGATAAAGCTCGGTATGGCCTTTCTGGCGTCCAAAGCCCTTGACCTCGGTCACGGTCAGGCCAGTCACGCCGCATTCCGCAAGAGCTTCGCGGACTTCTTCCAGTTTGAAGGGCTTGAGGATGGCGGTAATTTGTTTCACGAAAATCTCTCTATGGGTCTGAAAACTAAATGGTAAAGGCTGACTGAGGTCGGAGATGTAACGATTGTGAATCGCTACCGGTCGTCAGGCGCCAAACTTGCTGGTAATAGGATAACGCCAATCCTTGCCGAAACTCCTGTGGCTCACACGGATGCCGACCGGCGCCTGACGGCGTTTGTATTCATTGATGCGGATGAGCCGGGCCACGCGCTCGACCACAGCCCGCTCGAAGCCTGCGTCCACGATGGCGTCGACGCTCTGGTCGTTTTCCATGTAGCGCTTGAGGATGTCGTCGAGCACGTCGTAGGGGGGCAAACTATCCTGGTCGGTCTGGTCGGCACGCAGCTCGGCGCTGGGCGGGCGCGTGATGATGCGCTCCGGGATCGGGCTGCTTGCGGTGCCGTAGGGGTCGTTCTCGTTGCGCCAGCGGGCCAGGCGGAACACCGTGGTTTTGAGCAGGTCCTTGATGACCGCGAAGCCGCCGGCCATGTCGCCATACAGCGTGCAGTAGCCGGTCGCCATTTCGCTCTTGTTGCCGGTGGTCAGGACAATCGAGCCGAACTTGTTGGACAGCGCCATCAGAAACACGCCCCGGATGCGCGCCTGGATGTTTTCCTCGGTGGTGTCCTCGGCCAGCCCCTTGAACTCGCCGGCCAGCGAGGCCTTGAAGGCTTCAAATTCGGGAACGATGGATATCTCGTCGTAGCGCACCCCCATGCGTTCGGCCATGTCGCGCGCGTCGATCCAGGAAATGTCGGCCGTGTAGGGCGACGGCATCATCACCGTGCGCACCTTGTCCGCTCCCAGGGCATCGACCGCGATGGCCAGCACCAGCGCCGAGTCGATACCGCCCGACAGGCCCAGAATGGCGCCGGGAAAGCCGTTCTTGCCCAGGTAGTCGCGCACGCCCAGCACCAGCGCATCCCAGAGGTCAGCCTCGGGGCTGCGCAAAGGCACGCTGTCCGCTACCAGTTCAATAGCACCCTGCGCCCGTCCCGCCTGCGCAAAAAACAGATTTTCCTTAAAACTCTCGGCCCGGCCAGCAAGCAGCCCGTCGGCCTGCAGGGCAAATGAATGGCCCTCGAAAACGATTTCGTCCTGGCCGCCGACCAAGTGCGCATAGACCAGCGGCAAGCCGGTCGCCAGGCAGCGTTCGCGCATCATCAGTTCGCGCTCGCTGCCCTTGCCGACGTGAAACGGCGAGGCGTTGATGACCACCAGCAACTCAGCGCCGGCCTGCTTGGCCAGCCGCGCGGGTTCCTCGAACCAGGCGTCTTCGCAGATCAGCAGGCCGATGCTGACCGCGTCAATGCCTTCGCCGGCCTGAAACACACAGGTGCCTTGACCGGGCGTGAAATAGCGGCGCTCGTCAAACACCTGGTAGTTGGGCAGTTCGCGCTTGGCGTAGCTTTCAATGATGCGGCCTTCGCGCAGCACCCGTGCGGCATTGTGGCGCTGCTGCACGGCCACGCTTCGGGTGCGCAGGCCCAGGCCGCTGTCGCCGTGCGTGGGCGTGCCGACGACGACGCTCAAGCCTTTTAACCCGGCCAGCTCACGGGCCACCAGATTCACGGCATCATCACAGGCCTGGATGAACGAGGTCCGCAAAAACAGGTCTTCGGCCGCGTAGCCGCAAATCGCCATTTCCGGCGTCAGCACCAGCCGGGCGCCCTGCTGGTAGGCGGTGCGGGCGGCGGCGATAATTTTTTGCGCATTGCCGGTCATGTCGCCGACGCAGTAGTTCAATTGGGCAACGCAGATTTTGAGTGACATGTGAAAAATCGAACCCTGAAAAAAACGCCAAGAAACACGTGAAAAACAAGTCAAACGATTATGTCATCCGCATCCTAGATTCGCCGCTGGCCGTGAATGCCGGCCAGTGGAATGCCCTGCTGGCCGCGCAAGGCCCGGACGCCACCGTAAACCCCTTCATGCGCCACGAGTACCTGGCCGCGCTGCACGCCAGCGGCAGCGCCACGCCCAAGACCGGCTGGACGCCACGCTTTGTCACCTTGTGGCAGGGCGACACGCTGGCCGGGGCTTGTCCCCTGTACCTCAAGGCGCATTCCTACGGCGAATACGTTTTTGACTGGGCCTGGGCCAATGCCTATGCGCAAAACGGCCTGAACTACTACCCCAAGGCGCTGGTCGCCGTGCCGTTCACGCCCGTGCCCGGCGCACGGCTGCTGGCGCGCAACCCGGCCGAGCGTGCGCTGCTGGTCAACGCGCTGGTGGCCTGGTGCGATGAGGAAAAACTGTCTTCGCTGCATCTGCTGTTTGGCGCCGATGACGATGTGAAAGCCTGCGAAGACGCTGGATTGATGCTGCGCCACACCGTGCAGTTTCACTGGACCAATAAAGCCCCCACGCTTCCCGCTGCGCGTGGTGCGCTGCCCCCCGAGGGGGCCGCTGCGCCTGCGGCCCGGCAAAGCCGGTTCCACGGCCCTGACTCGCAGGGAACTGCCGCCTCCACGTCTGTCGCTGCGCGTACCGCGCTGCCTCTTGAAGGGACTGGCTTGTTCAAGGACTTCGACGACTTCCTGATGACGCTGAGCCAGGAAAAGCGCAAGAAAATCCGCCAGGAACGCCGCAAGGTGCGGGACGCCGGGATTACCTTTCGCTGGTCGCTGGGACCGCAGATTTCAAGCGCCGACTGGGATTTTTTCTACCGCTGCTATGAGCGCACCTACCTGGAGCACGGCAATGCGCCTTACCTGAGCCGCGACTTCTTTCATCGCATGGAAAGCACTATGCCGGAGAACTGGCTGCTGTTCGTGGCCGAGCATGGCGAAACCCCCGTTGCTAGCAGTTTGATAGCTGTCAGCGCCCGTCCTGATTGCGCAAATGACCGTTTTGATACTGAAAATCATCCAGGACAGCCAGAAAGTTCAGCGAACCCGCCACCTCAAGGCTTGACCGCCTACGGGCGCTACTGGGGCGCGCTGGCGCGGGTGGATTGCCTGCACTTCGAGGCCTGCTACTACCAGCCCATCGAATGGTGCATTGCGCATGGCTTTCAAAGTTTTGAAGGCGGCGCGCAAGGGGAGCACAAGATGGCCAGAGCCCTGCTGCCCGTCAAGACCACCAGTGCGCACTGGCTGGCGCACCCGTCCTTTGCCGACGCCGTCGAGCGTTTCCTGGAGCGCGAAGGCGCGGGCATCGACCAATACATGGAAGACCTGGAGCGGCGCAGCCCCTTCAAGGCGCCGGCACTTCTTCAACACCCAACAGACCCGACAATCCCCTCATGAGCGAAAAGACTGCCCCCTACACCGTCAAGCTGGTTGACGCCACCGGCCTGAGCGCCGTCGAGCGCAGCGCCGCCGAACTGCGTTTTCGCATGGCGCTGGAAGCCGGCGTCGGCGGCCGCGATCTGGTCGTGCCCACGCTGCAGGCGTGCATGCTGGCGCGGTCGCTCACCCGCCATTTGGCGCCCGAGGAACTGGCCGACGCCGACCATGCTGCCGAACGCGAAGTGATCGCACTCTGGGAAAACGCCGAGGATAAAGCCATCATGACGGCGCTCAAGCCGCTGAACCGCGACACGGGTGACGCACGGTTTGAAATCAGCCTCTGAACATCAAGGCTTCAATGCTTCTTTATTGATAGCTGCTTACGCCCGCGCTGATTGCGCAAAAAGCTTTTTTGACCATGAATTCCAAATCCAGCCCCGATAACGCCTCGCCATCCTTGGCCGAGCCGCTTGCCGCCACGCCGATGGCACCCGCCATCGCGCTCGGCCGCACCCACGCCCGGCGGCTGCGCGAGATTTACCGCTCGGCCGGCTGGCCCTGCCAGGACATGGTCGAGGTCGAACTGCTGGCCGGTGGCATGCTGGAGCGCGTCGCCAGCCCGGCGGGCCACCAGACCCTGCGCGTCAGTGATGCGGGCATTGCCTGGCTGGCAGCCACGCTGGCGGTCAACCGGGCGACGCTGTCGGCGCACGAGGCGCTGGTGGAACGCATGGCCTGCGAAATGGTGCGCGCCGGCCGCATCGCCTGGCGCGCCCTGAGCCTGCGTGCACAACTGCCACCGGCCACGGAAGGCGAAAAGGCCCGGTGGTGCATGGTACGGCCCGACGTGTTTTCGATCCGCAACACGACGGTCGAGACCTATGTGGACCCGATCGTCCACGAGATCAAGGTCAAGCGCTCGGACCTGCTCGGCGACCTGCGCCGGCCTGAGAAGCGCGGCGCCTACCTCGACCTGGGCGGCGAATGCTGGTACGTGCTGGGCTGCGACGCCAAAGGCCGGCCGATAGGCGCGGCCGATGAGATTCCCGCCGAATGCGGCGTGATGCAGCTTGAAAACGGCCGACTGGTGGTGGCCCGGCCAGCGCCCCGGCGCTCGCGGAAAAACCTGCCGCTGGGCGTGTGGATGGCACTGGCCAAGGCGACGCCGGTGGCCGGCCTGAACGATGGCATGCAAGGCCTGCTCGGCGAATGCGCCTAGCTGGCAGACGCTCAGGGAAGCGGCCCGGTTAGAGGGCTCTCCCCTGTTCAATCGCGCCGGCCAGACCGATACTGACTGGGTTCATGCCCCACGCGGCAACCTTTCCAGACCTTTTCACGCCATGGCAAAACCATCCAATCGACCGCCAGCGCAAAGCCTTTCCGTCCTGACTGCCGGGGCGCCCTTGCCAAAGTCCAAAGCGGCGCTGCATGACGTGCCACCCAGCGGCTGGTTGCTGGCGCTTGAAGTGCGCGCCCTCTGGGAACTCAGCGCACTGCTGCCGGCCTGGCCGTTGCTCAATCGCGCACCCCGGGGCGACAGCCACCCGGTGGTGGTGTTTCCCGGGCTCACGGCCAATGACATATCGACCGCGCCGCTGCGCCGCTACCTTCAGCTGCTCAACCATTCGGCCTGCGGCTGGGACCAGGGATTCAATTTCGGCCCGCGCCCTGGCGTTCTGATTGAGGCCCGGGACCAGCTGTTGCGCACGTTCGAAAGCACCGGCCGCAAGATCAGCCTGCTGGGCTGGAGCCTGGGCGGCATCTATGCGCGCGAACTGGCCAAAGAAGTGCCACAGATGGTGCGCGGCGTCATCACGCTGGGAACGCCATTTGCGGGTTCGCACAAATCGACCAATGCCTGGCGGCTGTACGAACTCGCCAGCGGCCGCAGCATCGAGCAGGAAAGTGAAAGTTTCAACCTGCCGAAGGCGCCGCCCGTGCCGACCACCAGCATTTATTCGCGCACCGACGGCGTGGTCGCCTGGCAGGGCAGCGTCCAGTCGCCGAGCCGCCAAAACCCGCAGACTGAAAACATCGAAGTCCTGGCCAGCCATGTCGGACTCGGTTTCAACCCCAGCGCCTGGTGGGCAATTGCCGACCGGCTGGCCCAGCCGGAAGGGCAATGGACCCCTTTCATGCGTGAAACGCGCGGCCGGATCCAGGACCTGATCTACCCCGACCCGTCCCGGCCCGCCTGATTCGGCTTCACGCCGGGAACAAGCCGGCGGTGTTGCCGGGCTTTAATCCACGCGCGCCGGCTCGACGGCAAAGCACAGGGTGACCTGACTGCCCTGCCGGGACAGGCCGACATGCTCCGCCAGCGCCAGCGCCTGCACATCGACCCACTCCAGTTGTCGGTAACCATCGTCATAACGGTCCAGCTGGCCGTCGCCGATGGGATCGGTCAGCAGCGTAACCGTGACATCGACCGGGCTTGCCTGGGCATGGATCGTCACGGTGACGGGCTCGTCCATGGCATCGGTCAACGCAAACAAGGCAGCGCTCAGCACCATGCGCAGGGCATCGCGCAGGACCTGGGCCGGCACGTCCTCGACCTCGTTGACCAAGCGAAAACCGCAAAAATGCAGCGTGGTGGCCATCAGGCCGACGCACTCCCGCACGCCGGACTCAACAGCGGTCACGACACCCGGCTCGGGCGCCAGCCAAGTGCCCATGTCTATGCATTCGTCCAGCGCGGCCTTGGCGAATTCATTGATCTTGCCGGCTTCTTCGCGCACCGACCGCAGATCGGGCTGGGCGGCTGAAAGCTTGTGGTGCATGACGCCGTAGATCAGCCCGATAGGCTGCAACGGCCGAACCATGTGGTGCCGCAATGCAGGCGCCAGTCGCCTGAGCACCGCATAACGCGCTGCCTCGATCTGCTGGGCGGACACCTCGGCGGGCAACGCGCACTCTATTGAAGCTTGAGGGGTTTCCTGGATGGTCATTTTTGCTGCTCTCCACGAGAAATGGGTTGGCTTTCTTGTGTAACGTCTTGTTGACGTGTGTACCCAAGGCATGGTGTTTAAAGCAGATGGCTGCCGGAGCAAGTTTCCTGAAAAATATGCTGGACTGTTTGTATCAAAACAAAACACGCCCCGGCCCTTTGAAGCTCGTGAATTTGTAACCAGCAACTACTCACTCGGCACTTTTATAACAAGTTGTCAAACCCGCCAGCCATGAGCAGCCTCGCGCGACCAAGCCAGGCGGCAAACATCAACCCTGGCCGCTGGGAACCAGTTGCGCAATGCTCTGGCAGATATGCGCCACCGTGGCAGGTTTCGAAAGATGGGCATTGAAGCCGCTTTGCAAGGCCCGCACGGTGTCCACCTGCCGGCCGTAGCCGCTGAGCGCAATCGCCTTGAGGTTGCGCCAGTCGGGGCGCTTGCGTATCTTGCGGATCAGCTCGTAGCCGTCCATATAGGGCATGCCCAGGTCCGAGATCAGCAGGTCGTAGCCAGTTGCCTCCAGCATTTCCAGCGCCTGCTGGCCGCTGGTGGCCATGTCAACAGTCGCGCCCTCCAGGCGCAGCAGCGCCGAAAAAGGCTCCAGCAGGTCGATCATGTCATCGACCGCCAGAATCCTCAGCCCCTTGAGGTTTCCGCCCGGCAGGTCGGTTTTTTTGTCCTGCACCTTGGTTTGCGCCAGCGGCAACCAGATGGTCAAGCACGTGCCCTTGCCGATGCCCTCCGAATCGGCCAGCACCTTGCCGCCCTGTGCCACCGTTAGGTCGCGCACCAGCGTCAGGCCCACGCCCAGCCCGGTGTTGGTGTTGTAGATTTTCTGATCGGGCGCCTGGATAAACATGCCGAAGATGTGCGGGAGGAACGCCGGTTCGATGCCCTGGCCGGTGTCGATCACGCTGACGGTGGCAAACGTGCCGTCGCGGCCCAGCCGCACGGTGATGCTTCCCCCGGCAGGCGTGAACTTGATGGCGTTGTTGATCAGGTTCCACAGGACTTGCTCGGTGCGAACGCGGTCGCACAGGGCCGCCACCAGTTCCTTTTCCCTGCATTCGTAATTCAGTGTCAGGCTTTTCTTGCTGGCGGCCTCGCGCGCAGCCGCTGCAATCGATGTGACCATTTCAGCCAGGTCAACCGGCGCCAGCCGCAGCGTCAGCTTGCCCGTGCGGGCACGCGACAGGTCCAGCAGGTCATCGATGATCTTGGTCTGGCTGACCACGGCGCTGCGAATGGTTTCGCCAGCCCGCGCCACTTCAGGCAGCGCGCGCACCTCGGGATGGCTTAGCAGCAATTCGGTGTTGACCTGGATCAGGTTCAGCGGGTGCTTGAGTTCATGCGACATCACGGCCAAAAACTGGTCCTTGAGTTCGTTGGCCTGCTTTTCCATGGCCAGCAACTCGTCGCGGCTCACCTGCTGCGAGCGGCTTTCGGTCATGTCCCGGGCAATCTTGGCAAAGCCGCCGGCCTTGCCTTCCAGCCGGGTGACCACGCCGCTGCAAAAAAAGGTGCTGCCATCCTTGCGCAGGTGCCAGCGCTCGTCCAGGCTGCGGCCTTCCTCGCGCGCGCCCCGCAACTCTTCCTCCGGCGCCCCGGCGGCACGGTCTTCGGGGGTGAAAATGGTGAAAAACGGCTGGCCAACGATTTCTTGCGGCGTATAGCCAAAATTGCGCTGGGCACCGACGTTCCAGCTGGTGATGATGCCCTCCTCATCGATGGTCAAAATGGCGTAATCCTTGGTGGTTTCAGCGGCAATTCGAAGCCGCTCCTCGCCAGCGCGCAGCCTTTCCTCGGCCTTGCGCAATTTGGTGACATCGACAAACGTCAGCACGACGCCATCAATGTGGTCATCCATCGTGCGGTAGGGACGAATGCGGGCCAGGTAACTCCTGCCGTCGCTGCTGCCGACTGGCCGCTCGATCGGGTTCAGCGTCTTGAGCATTCCGGCAGCATCGTCAGCCAGCGACCCGTAGTCGAGCTTGTGGGTGATGTCCATCAAGGGGCGGTTGATGTCGGACTCGATCAGGTTGAAGATGCGGGTGGCCTGCGGGGTGAAGCGCTTGATGTGCAGGCTCCGGTCAACGAAGATGGTGGCAATGTCCGACGAGGCAATCAGGTTTTGCAGGTCGTCGTTCATCATGCAGGTTTCATCGACCTTGAGTTTCAATTCAAAGTTGACGGTGCTCAGCTCTTCGTTGATCGACTGGAGTTCTTCCTTGCTGGTTTCCAGTTCCTCGGTCGCCGAGCGGAGTTCTTCATTGACGGCCTGCTGCTCTTGGTTGGATGACTTGAGTTCTTTGGTCGATATCTCGGTCTGCTCGATGGTTTGCTGAAGATTTTCCTTGAGCTGCCTGATCTCGGTTTCCAGCTGCTCTATCAGCACCTGGTGCGCCTGGCCATCGCCGCTGGGCTCCTGGGCTGGCGGTTTTTCAGGCACCTCTTCGAACATCACCAGCGCCAGCGCCAGCGCCGATTCGGCTTCAACTTCCTTGAAGAAATGCACGCTCATTTCCACCAGGATCGTGCTGTTTCCGCGCCGGACCGGAACGGCATGCGTCCTGACCGGCTTGCCGGTATGCGTTGCCTGGTAAAGCGCCGTGCGCAATTCGGTGCGCAACTCGGCCTGCGTGTTGTCAAGCAGGTTGACCGATGGCGTGCCACTACCCGGCAGCAGGAATTTTCCAACATTCTCCGACAGGTGCAGGATGTTGTGGTTGCCGTCGATCAACACGCTGGGCAAGACAATCTGGTCAATCAGCTTGTGGTGCAGATCCGCGAACGAAGCCGGCTTGGGCGCACGCCGGTCCGGCCCGCGCGGGTTATAAACCAGGCGATTTCTGGGCTGGTCGGTGGCGAGCAGCAAATGGCGGATGGAAATGCCCGTCGGATTGACCTTGAAGAAGCGGTTCTTTTTGTCAAACACGGTGTAAAGCTTGGGCGCTGCCTCGACAAACTCCGAAGAGCCCAAAAACAAAAATCCTTCGGGCTTGAGCGCAAAGCGAAAGGTTCCCAGAACACTGGCCTGGGCCGATTTGTCCAGGTAGATCAGCAGGTTGCGGCAGCAAATCAGGTCGATGCGGGAAAATGGCGGATCGCGCAGCACATTGTGGTTGGCAAACAGCACCTTTTCTCGTACCTGCTTGATCACCCTGAACTGCTCTTTTTCCTGACTGAAAAACTTTTTCAGCCTGGCAGGCGACACATCGGTTGCGATCGATGCCGGGAACAGCCCGTTGCGGCCGAAGTTGACCGCCCTTTCATCAATGTCGGTGGCAAAAATCTGGAGCTCGGACATGCAGTGGTGCAGTTCCATCTGCTCCTTGAGCAAGATAGCCACCGAATAGGCTTCTTCACCCGTGGCGCAGCCCACCACCCAGACCCGCACCGACTCGTCTGGCGAACGATGGGCCAGCAGGGCGGGCAGCACCTCGCGTTCAAGCGCTTCAAAAGCCGCCGGGTCGCGAAAGAAGTTCGTGACGCTGATCAGCATGTCCTGAAGCAGCAGCTTGACCTCTTCAGGATGCGCGCGCAAGAAGTTCCGATAGGCCGGCAGGTCCGGCAGGTCCGGCAGGCCGTTGACCTGGAGCCGGCGCTCGATGCGGCGCAGAACCGTGGCCCGCTTGTACTGACGAAAATCATTCCTGGAGTAGATACGCAGCGCCGACACGATGTCGCGCAGTGCATCTTCGGCAAGCCGGGCTACCTCCTCACTGTCGGGAGCCGCGGCCCGTAGCGACGAGCCGTCTTTCCTGGGCAGGCTGATGCGGGAGGCATTGGCCCAGAGTTGCTGCAGTCGCTGCGGCATGTCGGCTGAAGTCACGATGAAATCGACCATGCCGGTGGCGATCGCGGCTTTGGGCATGCCGTCATATTCGGCATCCCCGGGTTGTTGCACCAAGGTGATGCCGCCCTCTTCCTTGACCCGCGCCAGGCCGGCGGCGCCGTCGTTGCCCGTGCCGGACATCACGACGGCAATCGCTCTTTCCTGGTGCACCGCTGCCAAGGTACGAAAAAACAGGTCGATGGCCAAGTGCGCGCCCCTTGCGCGCGAACGACCGGACAGTTGCAGATGCCCGTCATTCATTTCCAGGTCGTGCGTGGGCGGTATCACGTACACATGGTTGGCTTCGATAGCGGTCGGCTCGTTGACCTGGACGACCGGCATGTTGGCCACCCGCTGCAAAATCTCGGCCACATTGCTTTCATGATCTGGCGACAGATGAAGAATGACCACAAAAGCCATTCCATTGCCAGCGGGCATGTGTTCGAAGAAGCGCAGCAAAGCCTGCAGGCCACCAGCCGAGGCGCCGATGCCCACCACAGGGAAATTGAGCATGCTTTTGGTCAACTCGTCGGTATTTCCAGGGTGCGGGGAAACGTCATGCGGGTCTGCCATCCTGATGAACCAGTCTGCGTAAATGGAATTTGATAATACCGTTGGATACTGACATGAAAATGTTCCCGGCTGACGCCGCATCGCATCCGACATTATTTATCCGGGCCAGCAAGAATGACCAGGCCCCGAACGCCGTCATTCTCGGTATCAGGCATAAAACCTGGACATAGAGCGCCAAACAGCCCCGGCCGAAGGATTGCCGCACCGCAGGCATCCACTTAGCATGCAAAAAGCGCCTCCAGACTAAACTGAAGGCGCTTTTGCGTGCAAAGACCGACCTTACGAAATACTATTATTTTTATAGCAGTTTATGCACACTGGTAAAGCGCAAAGGGCATAAAAGTCTTATAAAAAGCTGGAATTACTTGGCCTGCTGTTCCTTGGCATAGTTGGCGATGCCGTCAGCGATTTCCTGCTTGGCGGCTTCCGGGCCTTCCCAGCCCGACACCTTGACCCATTTGCCTTCTTCGAGGTCTTTGTAATGCTCAAAAAAGTGGGCAATGGTTTTCAGGCGCAAGGGATTCATGTCCTCGGGCTTTTGCCAGTGGCTGTACAGCGAGCATTTCTTGTCGATGGGCACGGCCAGCACCTTACCGTCTTCGCCGGCTTCGTCGGTCATCTTCAGGATGCCGATGACGCGACAGGTCACCACCACGCCGGAAATCAGCGGCACCGGCGTGATCACCAGCACATCGACCGGGTCGCCGTCGCCGCTCAGGGTCTGGGGCACATAGCCGTAGTTGCAGGGGTAATGCATGGACGTGCTCATGAAGCGGTCGACAAAAATCGCGCCGGACTCCTTGTCCACCTCGTACTTCACCGGGTCGGCGTTCATCGGGATTTCGATGATCACGTTGAAGGAGTCAGGAGCGTTTTTGCCGGGGGTAACTTTATCTAGGGACATGGTCGCTTTGGAGTTGATGAAAAGACGTTGAAAAAAGGAAACAGCTGCCGTGCCGCTTCTGCCGGATTGCCGGAATCTGGCTGATTGCGCAGGCGCGCTCAGCAACGTCAACCGGACGGTTTTGCATTTCATTTTACTGATGCCCACCTTACGGGTTGCCAACGGCGCCTGTTTTCGCGTTTAATTTCCTTGAGTTGGCCAATCGTCCGATCGCCTTGCGCGTGAGCCACGAGGAAGCAACGCAGCGGGGGTCCGCTTGCGTGGCACCCATCAAGGCAAAAAAATAACGTCGGAGGTATTTATGACTGGTTACTCAGCCGCGCTCATTCTTGCGCTGGTTTGCGGGCTCATTGCCGTGGGATACGGCTTCTGGGCGAGAAGCTGGATTCTTTCCCAAGACGCGGGCAACGCGCGAATGCAGGAAATATCGGCCGCCATCCAGACGGGAGCTAGCGCTTACCTGGCCCGGCAGTACACCACCATTGCCATCGTCGGCGTGATCCTGGCGGTGCTGATCGGCTTTTTCCTTGACGGCAAGACCGCCGTGGGCTTTGTGATCGGCGCGGTGCTGTCGGGCGCCTGCGGCTTCATTGGCATGAATGTCTCGGTGCGCGCCAATGTGCGAACCGCGCAGGCGGCCACGCGCGGCATTGGCCCGGCGCTGGACGTGGCGTTTCGCGGCGGCGCCATCACCGGCATGCTGGTGGTGGGGCTGGGCCTGCTGGGCGTGACCGGATTTTTCTGGTTCCTGGTCGGCAACGGCAACTACACGCCGACCGCCAAACTCGCGGACCTGCTCAATCCGCTGATCGGCTTTGCGTTTGGCTCTTCCTTGATCTCGATCTTTGCGCGGCTGGGCGGCGGCATCTTCACCAAGGGCGCCGACGTGGGCGCCGACCTGGTGGGCAAGGTCGAAGCCGGCATTCCCGAGGACGACCCGCGCAACCCGGCGGTGATTGCCGACAACGTGGGCGACAACGTCGGCGACTGCGCCGGCATGGCGGCCGATTTGTTCGAGACCTACGCAGTCACCTTGATTGCCACCATGGTGCTGGGCGCGCTGCTGGTGGCGGCCAGCCCGATGAATGCGGTGCTGTATCCGCTGGCGCTGGGCGCGGTGTCGATCATCGCGTCGATCATCGGCTGCTTTTTCGTCAAGGCCTCGCCGGGCATGACCAATGTGATGCCGGCGCTGTACAAAGGGCTAGCCGTGGCCGGCGTGCTTTCCCTGATCGCGTTTTACGCAGTCACCACCTGGCTGATGCCCGACAACGCGATTTACGCCAGCGGCAGCCAGATGAAGCTGTTCGGCGCCTGCGCCGTCGGACTGGTGCTGACGGCCGCGCTGGTCTGGGTGACCGAGTACTACACCGGCACGCAGTACGCACCGGTCCGGCACATCGCGCAGGCCTCGACCACCGGCCACGGCACCAACATCATTGCCGGCCTGGGCGTTTCGATGCGCTCGACCGCCTGGCCGGTGATCTTTGTCTGCATCGCGATTTTGGTGTCGTACAACCTGGCCGGGCTGTATGGCATTGCAATTGCCGCCACTTCTATGCTCAGCATGGCCGGCATCGTGGTGGCGCTGGATGCCTACGGCCCGATCACCGACAACGCCGGCGGCATTGCAGAAATGGCCGACATGCCGCCCGAAGTGCGCGCCGTGACCGACCCGCTCGACGCCGTGGGCAACACCACCAAGGCAGTGACCAAGGGCTACGCGATTGGCTCGGCCGGCCTGGCCGCGCTGGTGCTGTTTGCCGACTACACGCACAAGCTGGAAAGCTACGGCCGGGCCATCAGCTTTGACCTGAGCGACCCGATGGTCATCGTCGGCCTGTTCATCGGCGGGCTGATTCCCTACCTGTTCGGCGCCATGGCGATGGAAGCCGTGGGCCGCGCCGCAGGGGCCGTGGTGGTCGAGGTGCGCCGCCAGTTCAAGGAAATTCCCGGCATCATGGAAGGCACGGCCAAGCCCGAATACGGCCGCGCGGTGGACATGCTGACGACGGCGGCGATCAAGGAGATGATCATTCCCAGCCTGCTGCCCGTGGTGGTGCCGATCCTGGTCGGCCTGCTGCTCGGTCCCAAGGCGCTGGGCGGCCTGTTGATGGGCACCATCGTCACCGGCCTGTTCGTCGCCATTTCGATGTGTACCGGCGGCGGCGCCTGGGACAACGCCAAGAAATACATTGAGGACGGCCACCACGGCGGCAAGGGAAGCGAGTCACACAAGGCCGCCGTCACGGGCGACACCGTGGGCGACCCCTACAAGGACACGGCCGGCCCGGCCATCAACCCCTTGATCAAGATCATCAACATCGTGGCGTTGCTGATCGTTCCGCTGGTGATGAAATTCCACGGCGGCGAGGTGCACGCCGCGCCGCTCGCGCCCGTCGTGGCGCCCACGGTCATCAGTACGCCCGCCAGCGTGCCAACCACGCCGGTCATGCCCGCACCGGCGCCAGCCCAGGCGCCGGAAGCTGCGGCTATCCAGACACCTTCGGCCAGCGCACCCGCGCCGGCCGCTTCCCAATAAGGCTGCGTCACGGCAGACCGATTGGTCAAACGGCCGTTAGCCCGACCCGCTTCGGCGGGTTTTTTCATGACCGGCAAGCATTGCGATTGAATGCCAAAAAATCAGCAATTGCGATTTTTACGGCAATCAACAACAATGGATTCATGAAAACCTTCGATGACCTTGAAGTCCGGCGGCCTGTCCTTGCGCAAGCGTATCTCGCGCTGCTGGGCGCCCAGCCCGGCCGGCCGCTGGCGCTGTTTGCGCCCCGGCGCGTCGGCAAAACCTTCTTTCTGGACCACGACTTGGCGCCGCAAGCGCACAAGGCCGGCATGCTGCCGGTTTATGCCGACCTGTGGCTGCACAAGACAGCCCCGCTGGAAACGGTGAACCATGCGCTTGAAGATGGCTGTTTCAACTGCGAGAGAAGTCGGGCTGGCAAAAGGCGACCGTGGCAGTGACAAACAAAAATGCGCGCTTATGGTGGGACATGATGACCAAAGGGTGTCGCTTTGATCCCAGGCATGTGAGTGTCAACCCAGTTGGTGCAGCAACAGCAATGATGCAGTTGAGTCGATAGGTGTGTTTCTGCAAGACATGAAATTGAAGATGCAGAAGACAGGTCAGACCGATGGTGGAAAACTCGATGGCAGGCAAGGGAATGCTTCGGTATCGTGCCGTTCAGCAAATGGAGTCCCACCAAACGGTTCGTATCTGGGGTCGCACCATCCGTGCAACAAGCCCGTCTGTCAATGTGCAGTCTGTTCCTTGTTTTCTAGCCGCTTTGCCTCACACCAACGCCGAGTACCGTAATCAAGGAAAAGCAGCTCAATCAGTAATGCTTGACTGCATGGGGAGTCCCAGCGGCCTGCTAACGCTTCAATCCCAGTGCCGCGAGCATCTGCTCGCTTTGCTTTTGCATCTGCTCCTGCATTTGCGTAAAGACATTCTTGGACTGCTCGACGTAAGCACCCATCATGCCCTGCATCATGGGCGACTTCGCATTCATAAACTGTGCCCACATTTCTGGACTCAAACCTTTGGACTGCTCTGCCATCTTCAACTGCAAGTCCATGAAACTCTGCACATTTTTTTCGAGATACGCCCCCATGAAGCTTTGCATCGCATCGCCGTAGAAACGAATAATGTTGGACAGTACGGCTTCGGTAAACATGGGCGCACCGCCGGCCTCTTCTTCGAGAATAATCTGAAGCAGAATGCTGCGCGTGAGATCTTCATTGGTTTTGGCATCCCGCACAACAAAATGCGTGCTGCTCATTACCAAGCGGCGTACCTCGGCAAGCGTGATATAGGCCGACGTTTCGGTGTCATAGAGACGCCGATTGGGGTACTTTTTGATGATACGTGCTGGCTCGATGCTACCGGCAGCCATTTCTTTGCTTGCGCTATTAGAACTGGCAGCCGCAGGCAATTCGCCTTCAAAGGGAGGCGAAAGAGTTGGCGAAATTACGGGCTTGTTGCTATGCAATGATGACTCCATGAAATGACGGCTACCTGCCTTTTCAGGGCGGGGTTTAGTACATTCTAGGAATGTCTTGATCTACACAATTTTTTATGGATTATCTTTTGCCAATGTTTTCCTCAGCAGGAACTGAACATTGAAAAAAAACCAATTCATAAAAATTGGTAGGCGCGATTGGACTCGAACCAACGACCCCCACCATGTCAAGGTGGTGCTCTAACCAGCTGAGCTACGCGCCTAAAGAACTATTCGAAGGTCGTATTCTAGCAGTGCAAAACATGAGTTTTCAAACCGTCGTGAAAATAACTGCAATCAGTTCACCGCCTTCGCGCCGAGCGAACGCCAGGCACGTTGCCGACGATACCGAGCACCTGATGAAGCCGGCCAGACTGGGATACCTCGACCGTGAAGGTCATCCAGGCAGTTCCTCCACGGTTGTCCTTGACCGACTGGGTCTGCACGCCGATCACGTTCATTTTTTCTTTTGCGAACACTTCTGAAATATCGCGCAGCAGGCCTTGCCGGTCGGCCGCTTCCACCGTGACATCCACCGGATAAACCGCGCCGTCCGGTGCCTTGGCCGAAGCCCACTGGACTTCAATCACGCGGTCAGGACTGCCGCTGGCCATGTTGCGAAAATTACTGCAGTCGCTTCGGTGGATGCTCACACCCTTTCCCTTGGTGACAAACCCAAGGATCACATCCGGGGGCGCGGGCTTGCAGCATTTGGCCAGTTGGGTCAGCAACGAATCCATTCCCACGACCAGCACGCTGCCCTGCCCGCCTTTTCCAGTGGCGCCCGACTTGTCGGACTGCCTGGGCTTCTTGGCGAGCACAAACTCGTCTGGCGACAAGACGGGTTCTGGAGGCCTGAGCATGGTTTCAATGGTACGCAAGGAAAACTCGTCCTTGCCCACCACTTCGAACAGATCATCTGCCGTCTTGAAACCCAGCTGGAGCGCCAGATCCTGCAGCTTCATGGCCGTCTTGCCTTCGCGCTGCAGGAGTTTTTCAACGGCCTCCCGGCCCTTGGCCACGGTCTGCTCCATGGCCAGGCCGTTGAACCAGGCGCGTACCTTCGATTTGGCCCGGTTGCTCGACAGGAAACCCAGCTCCGGGTTCAGCCAGTCCCGGGATGGCCCGCCCTCCTTGGTGGTGATGACTTCAACCGTCTGGCCGTTCTGCAAAGGCGTGTTGAGCGGCACCATGACGCCGTCAACGCGCGCGCCACGGCAGCGATGGCCCAGGCTGGTGTGGACGCTGTAAGCAAAGTCGACCGTGGTGGCACCCTGGGGCAACTCCACAATGGCGGCATCGGGCGTCAGCACATAGATGCGGTCCTCGAACAAGCCCTGGTTGGCATCACGGGCGCGCTGTGCCGCCGGCGCGGACAGCTCCCGCTCCCATGCCAGCAACTGCCGCAGAACCGCGATCTTGGCGTCGTACTCGCTGCTGGCCGAAACGCCGGCGTAGCCTTTGGTGCCGGCTTCCTTGTAGGCCCAGTGCGCCGCCACGCCATGTTCGGCATGGTCGTGCATGGCCTGCGTGCGAATCTGGATTTCGACGGCGCGCCCGTTTTTGTCGCGGACCACCGTATGAAGCGACTGGTAGCCATTGGCCTTGGGCTTGGCAATGTAGTCATCGAACTCCCCGTCTATCGGCTCGAAACATGAATGCACAAAACCCAGCGCGGCATAGCAGCCCTTCACATCGGCAGCAATCACGCGCATCGCCCGGATGTCGAACACCTGGTCAAAGTCAAGCGATTTGCCGCGCATCTTTTTGACGATGCTGTAGATGTGCTTGGGCCTACCCTGCACCAGCGCGGCAATGCCGTTGCGGTTCAGGTCGCGTTCAAGTTGCGTGCGCAGGGCTTCCATGAAGACTTCGCGCTCGGCACGTTTTTCATCGAGCAGCCGGGCGATCTGCCGGTAGGTTTCGGGCTCCAGGAAGCGAAACGACAGGTCTTCCATCTCCCACTTGATCTGCCAGATGCCCAGGCGGTTGGCCAGCGGCGCAAACACATGCAGCGACTCATGCGCCAAGGCCCTCGGAGCAGCCTGGCGGCTGGCCGCGTATTGGCGCAAAGTCTGCAGGCGCGAAGCCAGGCGCAACATGACCACCCGCAGGTCGCGGGAAAACGCCAGCAGCATCCTGCGCACGTTCTCGGTCTGGGCGGCGGGGTCGTCATGCAACTGGGACTTGCTGTCAACCGCGCGCGTCTGCCGCTGCACATAGATCAGCTTGGTGGTTTCCACCGCCAGCGCGGCATAGCTGGGGCCAAAAGCCTTGGCAATCACCTCCTGCGGCTTGTTCAGGTGCTGGCATGCATGCACCAGGTAAATGGCCGCCTGCATCGCCTCGGAGCCGCCGATAGACTGGAGGATCGCCACCACCGCGTCGGCATGGACCAGTACGTTTTCGCCGGTGTCCATCACCTCGCAGGCGATCAGCGGCTCGGCAAAGGCGCGTGCGCGCAACAGCGCGTGCGGCTGATCGGCCAGGTTGTCGGCCGTGGCCATGACGATAGGGCTAGGCACGTCGGGGGAAGCCGAGGGAATGTGCGTTCCCGCCGCTTTGTTTTTCATGAAATCCCTGTCACCTTGTTGTCATTCCTCACCAGAGCAAAAAACCTGTCACCGCAGCGACCTGATCCGGCGCAATCAGCGTTGGCGCATGTCCGACGCCGTCGAACTCGACCAGCCTGGCGCGCGGACCGCGCAGCGTCATGGTGTGGGCCGTTTGCGGGTTCAGCAAATCGGACTGCGCGCCGCGCAGCACCAGCGTTTCGGCCTGAATGCCATCGTAAAGCTGCCAGAGCGTTGTTTCGCCCTGCTGCGCGCCTTCTTCGTCAGCCAGATTGAAAGGAATGGAAATGGCCGGGTCGTAGTGCAGCCGCAGCGGACTTGCGGCACCTGGCAACACCGGCCTGACCATGGGCTGCGACAGGGCCAGCCATTGCTCCGGCGTATGCGGGCCAAAACTGCTGGAGATGGTCCACATCGCGTCGGCCGCATCCTGAAGCGTATCGAAATGGCCGGCCTGCCCCAGATAGGCGCCAATGCGCTGAATCGCCTGCCACTGCAGCGCCGGGCCGACGTCGTTCAGCACCAGTTTGCGCACCGGCACCGGCAGCGGCAAGCCCGGCTGGCCGCACACCACCATGCCGATCAGCCCGCCCATGCTGGTGCCGACCCAGTCCAGCGTGGCGATGGGCGCCTGCGCATGAAGCTGCGCCAGCAGCGCGAGCATGTCTGCCGCATAGGCCGGCACCTGGTAGCCCATTGGGTCCTTGAGCCACTCGCTTTCGCCACGGCCCGCCACGTCGGGACAGACGACGCGAATGCCGTCCGCAGCCGATAGCCCGGCCTGCGCGCACAAGGCCCGCGCCAGCACGTCGAAGTCGCGGCCCTGGCGGGTCAGGCCATGCACGCACAGCACCACATGCGAGCTGTCGGGATGACCCCATTGCCAATAGGCCATGCGGTGGCCGTCGGCGGCATCAAGGCAGATCACGTGGTTCAGGCTGGGTTCGGTCATGGTGTGGCTCTCGGGAAAAGGCTGGAGAAAGCTTGATAATTGTCCGAGCAAGTTTTGCGCCGCCTGGCGCGCAAGACGCTACCGCGCTTCAAGTCAACCATCGTAAATCATCCGGAGGAATTTCATGCTCAAAGGTAAAACGGCTCTTGTCACCGGCTCGACCAGCGGTATCGGCCTGGGCATTGCCAAGGCACTGGCCGCACAAGGCGCCAACATCGTGCTCAACGGTTTTGGCGATGTGGACGGCCCGAAGGCCGAGATTGCCGAGCTGGGCGTGAAGGTTGCCTACCATGGCGCCGACATGAGCAAACCCGGCGAGATCGAGGCGATGATGAAGTTTGCCGCTGCCGAGTTTGGCCAGGTCGATATCCTGGTCAACAACGCCGGCATCCAGCATGTCGCCCGCATTGAAAATTTTCCGGCTGAAAAGTGGGATGCCATCATCGCCATCAACCTGAGCAGCGCCTTTCATGCCACGCGCCTGGCACTGCCGGCCATGCAGGCGGCCGATGGCGGCAAGGGCTGGGGCCGCATCATCAACCTGGCATCGGTGCATGGCCTGGTGGGTTCGGCTGAAAAATCGGCTTATGTGGCGGCCAAGCACGGCATCGTCGGGCTGACCAAGGTGACGGCGCTGGAAAACGCCACCTCCGGCGTGACCTGCAATGCCATCTGCCCGGGCTGGGTGCTCACGCCGCTGGTGCAAAAACAGGTCGATGCCCGGGCCGAGGCGTCTGGCATCAGCAATGAGGCGGCCAAGCAGCAACTGCTGGGCGAAAAAGAGCCTTCGATGCAGTTCACCACGCCCGAGGAACTGGGCGCGCTGGCGGTGTTTTTCTGCTCGCCGGCCGGCGCCAACATTCGCGGCGTGGCCTGGAACATGGACGGCGGCTGGACCGCGCAATGACCTTGATGGGTTGCGATCAGCGAGCGGATTTTTAGCATCGAAAAGGCATTTTGCGCATACCCAGCATGCGCCACAAGCTATTGATTAAATAGCAATCGGAGCGACACCTGACGTTACGCATCAGCCAGTATCCGGCTCACCAGCCCGCCAATCGCCAGCGAACTCGTGAGGCCCGGCGACTCGATGCCGAACAGGTTGACCAGACCGGCCACGCCATGCGCCGCAGGCCCCTGGATCAGGAAATCCTTTGCCGGCTCGTCGGGCGCCTGGATCTTGGGGCGCATGCCGGCATAGCCCGGCAGCAAGGCGCCATCCTTCAGGTCCGGCCAGTATTTGCGCACCTCGGCATAAAAGGCATCGCCGCGCGCCGGGTCTACGACCAGATCGTCGCTTGACTCGACCCACTGCACATCGGGGCCGAACTTGGCCTGACCGCCCAGGTCGATGGTCAGGTGAACGCCCAGCCCGGCAGCTTCCGGCACCGGGTAGATGAGCCGGGAAAACGGCGAACGGCCGGCCAGGGTGAAATAATTGCCTTTCGCGAAATAACTCGGCGGCACCGCCTGCGCAGGCAGCCCGGCAAAGCGCAACGCCAGCGCCTGCGCCTGCAGCCCTGCTGAATTGACGACCCAGCGGGCCTGCAATTCGGTACCGTCGTTTGCCACCAAAGTGATAGCGCCTGGCGAACAGTGGGCGTGCGCCAGAGGCGAGTTAAGCACTACAAGTCCGCCTGCATTCTCCAGATCGCCCTGAAAGGCCAGCATCAGCGCATGGCTGTCGACGATGCCGGTGCTGGGGGAATGCACGGCGGCCACGCATTGCAGCGCAGGCTCCATGGCCTGGGCTTGCTCGCGCGAGATCAGCACCAGGTCATGCACGCCGTTGGCGGCGGCTTTTTTGATGATGCCCTGCAGCTGCGCCACCTGCTCGTCGCTGGTGGCCACCAGCAGCTTGCCGCAGCGGCTATGGCCCACGCCGCGCGCTGCGCAGTAGTCGTACAGCATGGCCCGGCCCTGCACGCAGAGCAAGGCCTTGAGCGAGCCTTGCGGGTAGTAAATGCCCGCATGAATGACCTCGCTGTTGCGCGAACTCGTGCCGGTGCCGATGGCATCGGCCGCTTCCAGCACCATCACATCCCTGCCCTGCAAGGCCAGGGCGCGCGCCACGGCCAGCCCGACCACGCCCGCGCCAATCACCACGCATTCGATTTTTTCCATTCATGCCTCCTCAAAACCTTCAATCACATTGACCGCATTCATGCCTAATGCGGCCGCCGCATAACCGCCCTCCAGCACAAAGACCGTGGGCAGGCCCAGTGCGCCCAGGCGCTGGCCCAAGCGGCTGAAATCGCCCGCCTTCAGGGCGAACGTCGAGATCGGATCATCCTCGAACGTGTCCAGCCCCGGCGCTTCAAACGTCATCCGAGAACGCGAAAAAGCAACTCACGAACAAAAAAAGCCCGGCATTGCGGCGGCATGGCGCGGTCACAGCAGCCGGGGATCAGTCTTGAGCAGCAGCTCGACCAGCGAGCGCAGGTGCGCCTTCAGCGTGTCAAAACCGGCGGTCAATTCCAGTGTTTCCTCGTTCATGTAGAGCTTGCGGTTGATTTCCAGCTGGATGCTGTGCCGTTGCGCAGCCGGGTCGCTGTAGCGCCGCACCAGTTCCACGCCTTTGTACGGATGGTTATAGGCCACGCGATAGCCCAGCGCAGTCAGATGCGCGCAGACCAGCCGGGACAGGGCCGGGCTGGCGGTGCTGCCGTCGCGGTCGCCGACGACGAAGTCAGCATGTTTTTCGCCCGGAAAGTTCGTCGCATGGCTGGAGGCCACCGCCGGCATCGAATGGCAATTGACATGAATGCTGTAGCCGTGCGCGGCATGCGCAGCATCAATCGCCTCGGCCACCGCCGCGTGGTAGGGCGTCCAGCACTGCTCGATGCGCTGCATCACCTCGCCCACCGACAGCCTGCGCTCGTAAATCGGCAAACCGTCATCGGTCGTGCGCCAGATCAGCCCCTTGCCGAGCCGCACCTTGGAAAGCACGACCGGATCGGTCGCGACCGGATGAGGCCAGGGTTCGTCCAGCAGCGAAACATCGAGTTCCGTGGTGTTGCGGTTGGCGTCCAGGTAGCTGCGCGGAAACTGCGCCTCGATCCAGTGCGCGCCCAGGCCAGGCGCAAAGTCGTAGAGCTTTTCAACATGCGTGTCTTCGGCCTTGCGCAGAACCGATGTTTCGCAGGTATACAGAAAGTCCGGGGGATACACCACGCCGCTGTGCGGCGAGTCAAGGACCAGCGCACTGGTGCCGGGAAGATGGGTGATGAGCTGCATGATGCGACTTTATCAGCAGCCTTCACACTGCGCGTAACCGCGTTGAACGCAGATCCGCAGGCTTGCAAAAATAGGCTGGGGCGAATCAGGCCTTTCTGGAAAATCCTTGCAAGCCAGCCTTCTGTCCTACAAAACTTTCCCTGTTGACCCCATGGTTGCAACTGTTTGCTTCCCTAGAATTATTCAGGAACAACAGCCCGAAGTTCAGGTCATACACCAGCGCTTGCCATTATTTACCCATCAAAGGAGCATCATGAAATCATTCAACCGTAGCTTTTCAGCCGCCGTCCTGTCGGTCGCTGCACTGACGGCTGTCGCGGGCGCTCAGGCCCAAAGCAATTACTCCTTGTATTCACCCGGCGCCAGTTATATCGGCCTGAACCTTGGTTCGTCCAATTACTCGCTGGGCAACGGGTTTGGACCCTTCGCATCGGATGACACCGACACGGTCTACAACATCTACACCGGCACGTTCTTCACCCCAAACTTCGGACTTGAACTGGGCTACACCAACTTCGGCAAGATCGAGCGGGCGGGCGGCAACACCAAGGCCCAAGGTATCAACCTGAGCCTGGTCGGCCGGGCACCCATCACCCAGTCGTTCAACCTGTTCGGCAAGCTCGGCACCACCTACGGCCGCACTGATGTGTCGAGCCAGGGTTTTGGCGTGGCATCGGGCAAGGAAAACGGCTTTGGCGTGTCGTACGGCATTGGCGCGGAATACTCCTTCAATCCGCAGCTGTCCGCCGTGCTTCAGTATGACGAGCACAAGCTGAAGTTTGCTGGCGATGGCAGCGACCGCGTCAACGCCACCACGGTCGGCCTGCGCTACCGCTTCTAAGCACCCTGCCCGCCGGCCCAAGCCGGCCAGCCAGGCCTGCAGACCCTAGCCGGTTTGCGGGCCTTTTCTTTTGCCGCTGGATTTTTGCTGCTTGACGAGCCGCGATCCCGGTGCGGCGCGCTGATCAGCGAAAATACGAGGATTTTCTTGACTCCAGAGCACAACCCCGCCCCCATGCATCCCGACAAGTCAGTCAGTGAACGTTTTTTCCAAGCTTTGCTGTTCGAAGTGCTGGCCATTGCCCTTTGCGCGCCGCTTGGCGCGTGGCTGCTGGGCTATCCGCTGGCGCATATCGGCTGGTTGACGCTGATGATTTCGCTCATTGCGATGAGCTGGAACATGCTGTTCAACCTGCTGTTCGACCGCGCCCAGCGCCGCATGGGCTTTGACCGGACAGTGGTGGTGCGCGCCATTCATGCGGTGCTGTTTGAAATCGGATTGCTGCTGGCGATCGTGCCGCTGGCCGCCTGGTGGCTCGGCATCGGCCTGTGGCAGGCTTTCGTGCTGGACATCGGCATTGCGCTGTTCTTCCTGCCGTACACGTATTTTTTCAACTGGACCTACGACGTGCTGCGGGCACGCCTCATCGCCCGAAAAATCCGGCGCGCCCGGGCTTGAACCTGGCGGCTCAGCTGCCCATGCCACGGCTTCCAAGCGGCAGTTCGCTGGACTCGACGCATTCAAAACGGCCGCTGGCAGCCTGGAAATCCCAGCGCTCCAACCGGCACGACGGCGGCTCTCCAGGGCCGTGGCAGCGCAACAGGTTGACCGAATTCGGTATGCCCGCACGCACCCGGCTGGAAAGCGCGGTGCCCGCCTGCACACACCAGAGCCGGCGCTCCAGGCCGTCAAGCCGCGTCGACAGATCGCACACCGAAGGCAGGTGGATATGCCCGCCCATGACAATGTCAGCCCCCGCTCTTGACCAGGCATGCACGGCCGGCTCCCAGCCGCGCAGGCGGTCGTGCTGGTCCTCGGCATTCATGACATGCACCGGCTGGTGCACCACGACGATGCGCAATTGCCCCGGGTCGGAACGCTGCAATTGAGCCACCACCCACTCGACTTGCGCGCTCGACACCTCGCCGTTTTTGTGCCGCCAGCGGCGCGTCGTCTTCACGCCGATGACATGCATCCCGGGCGTGGACAGCACGGGCTCCAGCACCGGGCCAAAAGCCTGACGGTAGCGCGCATACGGCGTGAACAGCCGCTGGTAAAGGTTGAACAGCGGAACGTCGTGGTTACCCGGTATGGCCAGCAACCGCGGAATCGCCAGGCTGTCGCAAAAGCCTCGCGCCTGCGCAAACTGCGACGCGCGGGCGCGTTGCGTGATGTCTCCGGACAGCACCAGCACGTCGGGCCGCTGCTCCCTGGCCAGTTGCGCCAGCGCCTGCATCACGGCCGGCTGGACGGTGCCAAAGTGCGGGTCGGAAATTTGCAGCAGGCTGCTCATGCGCCGGCCGCCCTTGAATCATGGTCATGATGGTTCATTCAATCTCCGCCTGGTCGTCCGGCAACGGCACCACCAGCAGCAAGGGCTCGGGCGCCACCTCGAACACCAGCGGCGTCTGCATCCAGACGATTTCGCCGTCGGTGGCCACCTTGATGCGTTTCATCCGGCGCGGCGTGACCGTCAGGCGGCGAAAGGAAAAGCTGCGGATGTTCTCGGCTTCCCCGAGCCGCCCGAGAACGCCGCGGAGCAGCAGGCCAAACAAGGCCAGCGTGCCCATCGGGCGAACCGCCACCGCCGCCAGTTGCCCCTGCCCCACGGCATCGGCATGCTGCGCATCAATGCCGGCCTGGACCAGCTGCAGGCGGTTGTTTCCGACAAACAGCGTGGGCGTGCGCCAGGACGCGGCCTGGCCGGCCGATTCAATGCGCAGGTCCAGCTGGCCCCGGGCCTTCAGCAGCGTCGCCATGCCCGAGACAAAAGCGACGAAGCGGCTGCGCCCGAACTGC
The DNA here is from genome assembly GCF_049895905.1 of Polaromonas sp. DSP2-3-2b2. Taxonomy (NCBI): domain Bacteria; kingdom Pseudomonadati; phylum Pseudomonadota; class Betaproteobacteria; order Burkholderiales; family Comamonadaceae; genus Polaromonas; species Polaromonas sp. DSP2-3-2b2. The sequence goes on from NZ_JAFCTH010000002.1 coordinate 85,474, forward strand.
TGCTTCCAGGCTTCACGATCTTCCAGTATCTGGGGATAAAGGCCAACACTTGCATTGACCAGAAACAGCCGGCCATTGACCTTGCCGGCCTGGACCGGCGAGACGCGGCCACGCAGCAGGACCCGGGCGGCCCGGGCGCTGTCCTGCGAAATCGCATTGTCCCGGCCGAAATAATTGAAGGTGCCCTGGGGAATCACGCCAAAAGGACAGCCGCTGCCAAGCACCGCATTGGCGACGGCATTGATCGTGCCGTCGCCGCCTGCGGCGACCACCACGCCGCGCTCTGCCCTGGCCTGGTCCACCGCTCGCCTGGCTAGCATGTCAATGGACTCGCTTCCTTCGCATTGCAGGAATTCGAATTCGCGTCCGCCTTCCTGCAGCACGCGACTGATGGTCTGCTTTTCCTCTTCAGCGTCGCGATGGCCCGAACCGCCGTTGAATACGATGAATAGCGGCCCGCAGCGGGCGATTTCCTGAGTGTCGGTCATGCCCGGAAGAATAAACCGGCGGCATGGGCTGCATTGTCAGCCAAACCCGCTTTTCAGGCGGGTCCCTGGCTTGCCTCGTCAAGCCAGGGCTAGTGTCGCGTCACGCGACACTAAGGGCGGGCCGGCAAGGGCAGCATCTGCACGGACCCCGAAATGTTGACCAGCACCGTGCTCTTGCCGGCCTCGACCGGCACGGGCGCATCGGCCATCTCGGACTTGGCACTCATGGCCATCGCGCGCGGGCGCGGCATGGAGCCCTGATCGTTGGTGTTGATCGAGACCTCGCGCAAGGCGTAGCCGCCAAAGCCGAAGGCGCTGGAAACCTCGCCCGCCTTGGCCTTGAAGCGCTCGATCGCCTGCGCCTGCGCCTCGCCCTCGACCCTGGCGCGCTGTTCGCGGCTCAAGGCAAAGCTGACGCTGCCCAGGCTCAGGGTCTGAATCTTGCCGGCCGTTGCGGTGATGCGCGGAAAATCCTTGCCTTCGAGCACCAGTTCGGTCGATCCCTGCCAGCCGTTGATCTTGCCGTCCTTGCCGTAGCGCGGGTAGAGGCTGAAATTGCCGGTGCGCACGTCCATCTGGCCAGGCGATGCGGCCTGCCGGGCCTGGCTCAAGGCGGCATCAAGCGCCTGCCTGAGCTGCGTTTGCACGGCGGCGGCATCTGGCCCGTCGCGGCTGGTGGTCATCGAAATCGACAACAGGTCCTGCTGCACCTCGACCGAACCGTTGGCGGAAAGCTGGGCCACGTTTTTCAGCGCCTCGTTCGGCATATTTTGAGAAAAAACGCCGGTTGCGCATACTGCAAGGGCGCAAGCAGCTATTGATTTAGTAGCAGTCAGCATATTGGATTTACCTTTCACGAAGAGACAAATCGCATGAAAGCCGCTGAAAACCGGCCTATAGTCCAGGCCGCAACCCAAACAGCAAGCGGCGGCATGGCGCAACATCATGCGTGCAGCGGCCTAGCATAAACTCACCAAAATCCGGTAGGTTCTTCAAGACTGCAACGCCTCCCGAAGCGCGTCTTGTCCACACCGAAACCCTGCACTCCAGCTGTCGCAAAAGCGATATTGATTGCAAAGAACCAGCCATTCGAAGCGTGTCCAACGCGAATAACACAAATAGAAATATGGGTAACATAAAGTTTTTTTGACGAAAAAAAGAGACATTTGCTTTTTTCCGCCTTCAAAATGGCCTCTGTTACATATTAAAAGACCACCATGCTTCAATCCCAATCCAACGCCCGTGCCGACAAAATCCTGATTCTTGACGACGACGCTCGCATTCGCGACCTGTTGCGCCGCTACCTGGCCCAGGAGGGTTTTGACGTCATCCTGGCCGAAGACAGCAAGGCGCTGAACCGCATCATGCTGCGCGATGCGGTGGACCTGATCGTGCTCGACCTGATGATGCCGGGCGAAGACGGCCTGTCGATCTGCCGGCGCCTGCGCGCAGCCAACGACCGCACGCCCATCATCATGCTGACCGCCAAGGGCGAGGACGTGGACCGCATCGTCGGCCTCGAAGTCGGCGCCGACGACTACCTGGCCAAGCCCTTCAACCCACGTGAACTGCTGGCGCGCATCCATGCCGTGCTGCGCCGCCGGCCCACCGCCGAAGTGCCGGGCGCTCCGTCGAGCGACCAGGAAGTCATCACTTTCGGCCCGTTCTCTTTCGACATGAGCCTGCGCACACTGCAGAAAAACGGCGAGGAACTGCCACTGACCACCGGCGAATTCGCCATGCTCAAGACCTTGGTGCGCCATCCGCGCCAGCCGCTGTCGCGTGAAAAACTGGCGCAGCTGGCACGTGGCCGCGAGTTCGAACCCTTTGACCGCAGCCTGGACGTGCAGGTGTCGCGCCTGCGCAAGCTGATTGAAACCGATGCAGCAGTCCCGCGCTACATCCAGACCGTCTGGGGAATCGGCTACGTGTTTGTGCCGGACGGCAACAACTGAGCACCTGCCGCCTTTTTTGAATTCTGCCGCTGGCCTGCGGCAGATAAAAATCGCCATGCCGGCCAAGTGATAATGGCCAATTTCCCTCTTTCAGCGCGCCGAGCCTGATTCACCGTTCATCCCGAGGACGTCCGCTCTTTGCCATGCAATCTTCCCGCCCGTCCCCGCTTGAAACCATGCCTGCGCCGCTGGAAGTGCGCCCGCGTCGGCGCATCAACTTGTTCTGGCGAACTTTTTTCTTTCTGGCGCTGCTGCTGTTCGGCTCGATCATTGCCTGGTTGCAGACGTTCCGCACGCTTGAAACCGAACCCAGGGCGATTCAAAGTGCGCAGCAGCTGGCCACCCTGGTCAACACCGCCCGGGTAGCGCTGCGCTATGCCGATCCGATTGGGCGCGGCATGCTGATCAAGACGCTGGCCGAGGAAGAGCATGTCCGCATCATGCTGCGTAACCCGAAGGATGCTTTCGCGCCTTATGTCAGCGATGAATTCGGTGAACGGATGGCGAACGAACTGGCCCAGCGGCTTGGTGGCGGAACGGTGGTGGCCGGCGCCGTCAACCAAAAGAAAGGCCTGTGGATCGGCTTTTCCATCAATGGCGACGATTACTGGCTATTGACCGACCCTTCCCAGCTGGGACCGTCGCGCACCAGCACCTGGGCGATCTGGCTGGTCACGGCAGTGGCCCTGTCGCTGGCCGGTGCCGCAGTGATTGCGCGCCTGATCAACCAGCCGCTCAAGCAGCTGTCTTTTGCCGCCAGCCGGATGCGCGACGGCGACTTCGATGCCAGCCGGCTTGACGAGCAGGTGGCGACCAGCGAAGTGCGCGAGGTCAACATCGGCTTTAACCGCATGGCCGCGCAGCTGTCCAAGGTCGAACAGGACCGGGTGGTGATGCTGGCCGGCATTTCGCATGACCTGCGCACCCCGCTGGCCCGGCTTCGCCTGGAAACCGAAATGAGCGTGGCAGACCCGGACGCGCGCCAGCACATGGTGGCCGACATTGCCCAGCTCGACGCGATCATCGACAAATTCCTCGATTACGCCCGGCCTGAACCGGCCCACCTGGAGCCCATCGTGCTCAACGACGTGATTGCGCAATCGATGTACGCGGTAGCCGACTACCCGGACATGGACGTCACCGTCAGCATTCCGGACAACACCAAGGTGCTGGCCGACCGGGTCGATCTGTCTCGGGTGATTGCCAACCTGCTGGAAAACTCCAGGCGCTATGGCAAGAGCAGCGACACCGGCACGGCGCAGGTGGACATCACGGCCCGGGTCAGCGAAGCCTGGGTGCTGCTGAAGATCCGCGACCATGGCAACGGCGTGGCATCCGAAGTGTTGTCCAGGCTCACCAATCCTTTTTTCAGGGGCGATGTCGCGCGCACCGAGGCGACCGGCGCCGGCCTGGGGCTGGCAATTGCCGAAAAGACCGTGCTGCGCATGGGCGGGCTGTTCAGCCTGTCCAACACCGGCTCCGGCGGCCTGGCTGCCCACATCAAGTTGCGCCGGGGCTAGCGTATTTATTGAACCAAATACGGCTTTCACGCACTATTCACGGGCGTTACCAGCTATCAATAAAGAAGCGCCACGGCGCGAGCTTCAAGGCTCAAGCCCTGGCCGACCGGGCCAAGCTTCTCGGCGGTCTTGGCCTTCACGTTCACCCTGTCCTCCTGCAAACCCAGCGCCTGCGCGATCCGCAAGCGCATGGCCGCAATGTGCGGCGCCAACCGGGGCGCCTGGGCGACGACGGTGCTGTCGATGTTGCCGATGCGCAGCCCGCGTTCAGCCAGCAGCCGGCCGGTCTCGCGCAGCAGAACGATTGAATCGGCGCCCTTGAAGCGCGCATCGGTGTCCGGAAAATGGCTGCCGATGTCGCCCAGCCCCGCCGCACCCAGCAGCGCATCGATGATGGCGTGCAGCAGCACATCGGCATCCGAATGGCCCAGCAGGCCCAGCGTATGCGGGACTTCGACGCCGCCCAGGATGAGCTTGCGGCCGGGCACCAGCGCATGCGTGTCCCAGCCTTCACCGATGCGGAACGGGGGAGGCGGGGCGATGGGGTTCGAATTCATGGGTCGGGCTTTCGTTGGATTAAAAATGGCTAGGCCGTGCGGCTGCGGTTCAGCAAAATCGCTTCGGCCAGCGCAAAGTCTTCCGGGTACGTCACCTTGAAGTTCTGCGCGCTGCCCGCCACCAGCCGGGGCGCCAGGCCCAGCATTTCGATGGCGCTGGACTCGTCGGTGACCGCCGCGCCGGCCAGCACCAGCGCCTGCATCAACATGCCGATGCGAAACATCTGCGGCGTTTGCGCCAGCCATTTGTCGCTGCGCTCCAGCGTCACGGCCACCCGGCCGCTCCGGTCCAGCGTGCCTTCGCTTTTCAGCGTGTCCGGCAGCTTGTGCGCCAGCAGCCCTCCCACGGCATCATGCTGGCAGGCATCGATGAGTTGATTGATCTGGCCAGGCGTCACCAGGCAGCGGGCGGCATCGTGAACCAGCACCCAGTCGCCAATTTCAGCCCCCGCCTGGAGCAGCGCGTCAAGCCCCTGGCGCACAGTATCGGCGCGGCTGGCGCCGCCGCAGGCAGCCACGTCGAATGGTCTTTTACTGATGGAATCAAAAAACCCGTCACCCGGTGCGACCACCACCAGCGTGCGGGCCAGGCGCTCGATTTCCAGAAAGGCCGCCAGCGTGTGCAGCACCATCGGCAGGCCGGCGATGGCCTGGTATTGCTTGGCCTGTCCGGCCGCCACGCCGGCCCGGCTGCCCTGGCCAGCGCAGGGAATCAGTGCAAAAAATCGGGCGCTGGGGCGGGTATCGGCGGGTTCGGTCATCATCGCCTCATCATAAATTCTAAAATCGGGCCGATGCACCTTCCCCTACTTGTGACCGGCAAACGCTACACCCTGCCCCAACCCACCAGTTCCGCCGACTCATTGATCCTGGCGAGCCTCGGGCAACGCGAGAAAGCCGCCGGCAAACTCACCGCCATCGTCACCTCGGATGCTAGCGCCGCCCAGCGGCTGATGGACGAGATGGCATTTTTTGCGCCCGACCTGCGCTGCGCACTTTTTCCCGACTGGGAAACCCTGCCCTACGACGCGTTTTCTCCGCACCAGGACTTGATCAGCGAACGGCTGGCGACGCTGTGGCGCATCCAGCAGCGCGACAAGGAAACCGGCGCCGACGTGGTCATCGTGCCGGCCACCACGGCGCTGTACCGGCTGGCGCCGCCCGCTTTTCTCGCCGGCTACACCTTTGAATTCAAAGTCAAGCAAAAGCTCGACGAGGCGAAACTGAAAGCTCAGTTGACGCTGGCCGGCTACAGCCATGTCACCCAGGTCGTCAGCCCCGGCGAATATGCGGTGCGCGGCGGGCTGATCGATTTGTTCCCGATGGGTTCGCTGGTGCCCTACCGGGTGGACCTGTTCGACGATGAGATCGACTCCATCCGCACCTTTGACCCGGACAGCCAGCGCAGCCTGTACCCGGTGCCCGAAGTGCGGCTGCTGCCGGGCCGCGAGTTCCCCATGGACAACGACGCGCGGGCCAAGTTCCGCAACCGCTGGCGCGAGCTGTTAGAGGGCGATCCGACCAAGAGCCGCATCTACAAGGACATGGGCAACGGCGTGGCCACGGCAGGCATTGAGTACTACCTGCCGCTGTTTTTCGAGGAAACCGCCACCGTGTTCGACTACCTCGGCAAGAACGCCACCGTGGTGCTGCACGGCGACCTGGAGCCGGCTTTTCAGCGCTTCTGGCAGGACACGAAAGACCGCTACCGTCTGGTGAAGGACGCGCCTGACCGCCCGGCGCTGCCGCCCGAGTCGCTGTTTTTGAGCGCCGAGCAGTTTTATTCGCGCGCTAACGACTACGCCCAACTGGCGCTGCGCGGCACGGTCGAAGACGTGGCCGACAACGCCCAGTTCCAGAAACTCGGCGAAATGGCCGTGGTGCGTGGCGCCGAAGACCCGCTGGCCGGCTTCAAACGCCATGCCAAAGCTACCCCCCACCGCGTGCTGCTGCTGGCCGAAAGCGATGGCCGGCGTGAAAGCCTGCTGGACTTTTTGCGCGCCAGCAACGTCAGCCCGCCCGCTTTCGACTCGCTCGAAGACTTCCAGACCAGCAGCGAAAAAATCGGCATCGCCACCGCCGCGCTGAACAGCGGCTTCAGCTGGCTCGAAGAAAGCATCGACTTCGTCACCGAAACCGAGCTGTTCGCCGCCGGCGTCACCATCCGCCGGCGCAACAAGCGGCAGGAACAGGTCAGCGATGTCGAAGCGCTGATCAAGGACTTGTCCGAGCTCAACGTTGGCGACCCGGTGGTGCACAGCGCCCACGGCATCGGCCGCTACCGGGGGCTGATCAACCTCGACCTGGGCGAAAAAAGTCCCGATGGCTCGCCCGCATTGCAGGAATTCCTGCACCTCGAATACGCCGACAAGGCTACGTTGTATGTGCCGGTCAGCCAGTTGCACCAGATCAGCCGCTACACCGGCGTCAGCGCCGACGAAGCGCCGCTGCACCGCCTGGGCAGCGGCCAGTGGGAAAAAGCCAAGCGCAAAGCCGCCGAGCAAATCCGCGATTCGGCGGCCGAACTGCTCAACATCTACGCCCGCCGCGCGCTGCGCGAAGGCCATGCCTTTCGCTACTCGCCCGGCGACTACGAGATGTTTGCGAACGATTTCGGCTTTGACGAAACACCCGACCAGAGCGCGGCGATTCACGCCGTCATCCAGGACATGATCAGCCCGCGCCCCATGGACCGGCTGGTCTGCGGCGACGTGGGTTTCGGCAAAACCGAGGTCGCGCTGCGCGCCGCCTTCATCGCCATCACCGGCGGCAAGCAGGTCGCGCTGCTGGCGCCGACCACGCTGCTGGCCGAGCAGCATTACCAGACGCTGGTGGACCGCTTTGCCAAGTGGCCGGTCAAGGTCGCCGAAATGAGCCGCTTTCGCTCGGCCAAGGAAATCACCGCCGCAATCAAGGGGCTGGCTGACGGCACGGTCGATATCGTCGTCGGCACCCACAAGCTGCTGAGCCAGGACGTGAAGTTCGCCCGGCTGGGCCTCTTGATCATTGACGAGGAACACCGTTTCGGCGTGCGCCACAAGGAGGCGATGAAAGCCATGCGCGCCGAAGTCGATGTGCTGACGCTGACCGCCACGCCGATTCCGCGCACGCTCGGCATGGCGCTTGAAGGCCTGCGCGACCTGAGCGTGATCGCCACGGCGCCGCAACGGCGGCTTGCCATCAAGACCTTTGTGCGCAGCGAAGGCAACGGCGTGATCCGCGAGGCCGTGCTGCGCGAATTGAAACGCGGCGGCCAGGTTTACTTTTTGCACAACGAAGTCGAAACCATCGAGAACCGCCGCCAGAAGCTCGAAGAACTGCTGCCCGAGGCGCGCATCGCCGTCGCTCACGGGCAAATGCCCGAGCGCGACCTGGAGCGGGTGATGAAGGATTTCGTCGCCCAGCGCTACAACCTGCTGCTGTGCTCGACCATCATCGAAACCGGCATTGACGTGCCGACCGCCAACACCATCTTGATGAGCCGCGCCGACAAGTTCGGCCTGGCGCAACTGCACCAGCTGCGCGGCCGGGTTGGCCGCAGCCACCACCAGGCTTATGCCTATCTGATGGTGCCCGACCTCGAAGGCCTGACCAAGCAGGCCAGCCAGCGGCTGGACGCGATCCAGCAGATGGAAGAACTCGGCTCCGGTTTTTACCTGGCGATGCACGACCTGGAGATTCGCGGCACCGGCGAAGTGCTGGGCGAAAACCAGAGCGGCAACATGCTGGAGATCGGCTTTCAGCTCTACAACGAAATGCTCAGCGAGGCGGTCGCGTCTCTCAAGGCCGGCCGCGAACCGGACCTGCTGTCGCCGCTCAGCGTCACGACCGAGATCAATCTGCACGCCCCCGCCCTGCTGCCGAGCGACTACTGCGGCGACGTGCATCTGCGCCTGTCGTTCTACAAAAAGCTCGCCACAGCCAAGAAGACCGAGCAGATTGACGCGCTGCTGGAGGAAATCGTGGACCGCTTCGGCAAGCTGCCCGCCCAGGCGCAGACGTTGATCGACGTGCACCGCCTGCGCGTGATTGCCAAGCCCTACGGCGTGGTCAAGGTCGATGCCGCGCCCGGCGCCATCACCATCACTTTCCGCAAAGACCCGCCGATTGATTCGATGGCCATCATCCACCTGATCCAGAAAAACAAGCACATCAAGCTCGCCGGCAACGACAAGCTGCGCATCGAGCGCCTTCTGCCGGAAGCAAAGGATCGGGCGCAGATGGTGCGCGATGTGCTGCGAAGTCTGGGGCAGCCGGTGGCGGCAGAGGTATTGGCATAGGCCATGGCATAGGCTAAACTACTTTCACCACTTCACTGGAGAAAAGCAATGAATCAAATCGCTGAAAAACCCTTTGACGACCAAGGTGAAACGCCAGCCCGCCAGGTCAGGCTGTTTCGAAACGGCGCCAACCAGGCGGTGCGAATTCCCCGTGAATTTGAGTTGGCCGGAACACAGGCCATGATGCGCAAAGTTGGGAATACCCTGGTCATAGAGCTGTTGCCAGTGGAGTATCCCCGAGGTTCCCCGCAGGCTTTTTTACAGGCGCTCGACGAAATTGCCAAACTCGGCCCTTGCGACGACGAATTTCCCGATGTGGACGCTGGCATGCTGCCGCTTGACGACATCGTGCTGTGAGCAAGGCAGCGAACACAGACGCCGGCGCGGCATCAGGCATTTTTCTGCTCGACACCAACATCATCAGCGACCTCATGAAAGGCGAACGCAGCCTGGCAGCGCTGCGCGGCCGCGAGGCGGTTGCGCAAGGCAGGATGGCTTCGGTTTGCACCAGCGTGATCGTGCAGTGCGAGTTGATGTTCGGTCTCTTGAAACGGCCATCTCTTCGGCTGCAAGCGGCCTACGATCTTGAAATTGCCCGTTTGCAGGTGATGCCGCTGACCGAGACGGTCCCTCCAATTTACGCCCGCTTACGCGCGCAGCTTGAAGCCGAAGGCACGCTCATAGGCGCCAACGACGCCTTGATTGCCGCCCATGCCATGGCCCTGAATGCCACCCTGGTCAGCGCAGATGCCGAGTTTTTGCGCGTGCCCGGTTTGCGGGTCGAGAACTGGCTGGCGAAGGAAATCCCATGACATCCAAACCTGCCGCCCATTCCGAATCAGCGAATCTGCCAGTGGCGCCCGCAGGCTACGGCGACTTCCTGCTTGAAATCAAGGCGCAGATTCGCCAGCGGCAGTTCCAGGCCTTACGCGCCGCCAACCGCGAACTGCTGGCGCTGTACTGGTGGCTGGGCGAGAACATCAGCCAGCGGCAGCTGGCGCTCGGCTGGGGAAAAAGCGTGGTGGAGAATCTGGCGCGCGACCTGCAGGCTGAGTTTCCGGGGCGCAACGGGTTTTCAGCCCGTAACCTTTGGAACATGCTGGATTTTTACCGCGACTATGCCGGCAAGCCAAAACTGCAACCGCTGGTTGCAGAAATCAGCTGGGCCAAAAACCTCGTCGTCCTGGCCCGCTGCAAGGACGACCTGGAGCGCGAGTTTTACCTGCGCGCAACAGCCCGCTTCGGCTGGACCAAAAGCGTGCTGCAACATCAGCTCGACAACCACAGCTACGCCCAATACCTGAACGGCCAGACCAACTTCGACGCCGCCGTTCCTGACAGCATCAAGGCCCAGGCCTTGCTGGCCGTCAAGGACCACTACACCTTCGACTTTCTCGGCCTGGCCGAAGAACACTCTGAGCGCGAACTGGAGCAGGCGCTGGTGCGCAACCTGCGCAGCTTTCTGAGCGAGATGGGCGGCGCCTTCACCTTTGTCGGCAACCAGTACCGGCTCGAAGTCGATGGCAAGGAATACTTCATCGACCTGCTGCTGTTTCACCGCCGCCTGCGCTGCCTGGTCGCCATCGAGCTAAAAATCGGCGACTTCAAGCCCGAGCACAAGGGCCAGATCGAGTTCTACCTGGACACACTCGACCAGCAACACCGCATGGAAGGCGAAAACCCGCCGATTGGCATCGTGATTTGCCGCAACAAGACCAAAACGATGGTCGAGTACGCCCTGCGCACCATGACGCGCCCGCTGGGCATTGCCACCTACACCGTCACCCCGCAACTGCCGGCCAGCTACCGCAACGACCTGCCCAGCCCGGAGCAGATTGCAGCGCGTTTGCAAGGCTGGGCAGGGAACGACGACTGATATACCCTTGCGCCGAGCTTCACAGCCTAAAATTTATAACGAAATAAGCCTCTTGCGCACACCAGCCGTGCGCAGGCAGCTATCAAAAACATAGTAACAATTCCCCCATGAGTCAACCCGACGACCTGCTGAAAAACCTGGAGCACCTGAGCGCGGCTCAACTGCGCCGCCTGCTGACCGAGCATCTGACGAAGCAAAAGCTGGGGCTGTACTGGGAAAGCAGCGCCATCGAGCGCGATGCGGCGCTGAACGCCAACATCGTGCTGCCGCGCCTGAGCGAAGCCGACTCGCACGGACTGGCCGCACTTGGCGGGCCGGGCACGGCCAACCTGGTCATCGAGGGCGACAACTTCGACTCCCTGCGCCTGCTCAAAAGCACGCACGCCGGCAAAATCCGCGTGATCTACATCGACCCGCCCTACAACACCGGCAACAAAGACTGGGTGTACAACGACCGCTTCGTGGGCGCCAACGACCGCTGGCGGCACAGCCAGTGGCTGGAATTTTTGTTCCAGCGCCTGCTGCTGGCCAGGGATTTGCTCACGCAGGACGGCGTGATCATGGTCAGCATCAACGACGAAAACCGGGCGCGGCTGGAGTTGCTGATGGACGAGGTGTTTCCGGGGCGGCGGCTTGGCACCATCACCTGGCGAACCCGCCAGGGCTCCAATGCCGACCAGCAATGCTTTTTATCGGTTGACCATGAACATGTGCTGGTTTATGGCAATCCGGGTTTCAAGTTCAACGGCTTCGAGAAAAGCTATCAGATGTATGGGAATGCGGACAACGATCTGCGCGGCGACTGGCGGACAAGTGACTTGACGCTAGGTTTTTCCTTCAAGGAGCGTCCAAACTTGTACTACCCCTTGCAGGACACGGAAACGGGAATTTACTACCCGCCCAATCCAGACCGAATTTGGGTCTATGCATCGGAGTCCCGGTTAAAAGAAGGGCAAACCGTTCAAGCCAAAACAATGGATGAGTTCATTCGGCTCAAACAAATTTTGTTCCCGAAAGAACAACGTGTCGAAACATGGCCAACCATGGACGCGCTGCTTGCAGCCATTGACTCGGGCGACGTTCCTCGTTCGGGCAAATCGCCCATTTTGCGGCGCGATTTGCCAAATTTGGAATTTTGGGTGGGCAAACCAGTTGGCTTTGGTCGGCCTGCATTCAAACGCTACAAGGCAGATTTACGCAATCAGACGCAGCCTTTAAGCAGCTGGATTGTTCCAACTTTTGAAGATGGCGACTACGAAGCTGAAAACAGCCTCGTTTCCGCCACCAATCAGGAAGGAGCGCGGCAGGTAGCCGAGATTTTTGGCAACCGCGCCTTCAATTACGCCAAACCGATTTCCCTCATCCAAGGCCTGCTAGCCCAAGCCAGCCGCCCCGGCGACACCATCCTCGATTTCTTCGCGGGCAGCGGCACCACGGGCCACGCGGTGCTGGCGCTCAATGCGCTGGACGGTGGCAACCGAAAATTCATCCTCTGCTCCAGCACTGAAGCCACCGCCAAAGAACCGGCCAAGAACCTGTGCCGCGACGTGTGCGCGGCGCGCATCAAAAAGGTCATCGAATCCGACGCGGCGCTGTCCGGCAACAGCTTTGCCTACCTGCAGCTCGACAAGCTTGCGCCCGGCGATGCACCGTTTGACTCCAGTTGCGCGCAGGCCTTCCAGTTGCTCACGCTGCGCCTGGGCCAGGTTGCCCGACCCGTGCCGGCCACCGACCGGGGCGTCAAGGTACTCGTGCAAAACACGGGCGACGGCGCGCTCACGGTGCTGTGCCACAAGCTCACGCGCGCCGCGCTCGACGCGCTGGCCGCTCTGCCGTGCCGCCAGTTGCGGGTCTATTCGACGCGCCCGGCAACGGTGCGCGAACACTTCCAGGCGCTGGGCCGCGAGGTCGAAAGCCTGTCGCTGGCGCAAGCGCTGCTGCACGGCCAGCAAAGCCCACGGGCGCGGCGCAAGGCCGTCGCTTTGCCGCCAGACGCTACTAATTCAATAGCTAGCCACGCAGATGCAGCAAGCGCATCAGGCCTAAATGGCACTGAAAATTCTCCCCAAACCCCTTCAGAAAGCGCCAGCTCATGAGCGCCCTCGCCCCCATCAGCCCCATCACCGCCCCGCAGTCAGCCGGGCTGGTTCCCAAATCCTTTCAGGCGCAGATCATCAGCAACGTGTGCGACGCCCTGGCCCGCCAGCCGCGCCCGCCCTGCCTGCTGCGCAGCCCCACGGGGTCGGGCAAGACTTTCGTGCTGACCCGCATTCTGGCCAACATCTCCCAGGCAACACCGGTGCTGTGGCTGTGGTTCGTGCCTTACGTCAACCTGGTGGCGCAAACCGTGGACACGCTGGACAACCAGACCACCGAAACTGGGCTGGTCGCCAAACACCTGTCCACGGCGCAAAACGAAGCGCCTGAAGCGGGCCAGGTGTTGGTCTCCACCTTGCAGGGTGTGGCCAGCGCCAAGTCGCACAAGGCCGGCTATACCGACAAAAGCGACGACGAGCGGCGCAGCCTGGCCGCCTACTTTGAACTGGCAAGGGCGCGCGGCATGGAAATTGGCCTGGTGGTGGACGAGGTACACATTGCGCTGGACAGCGCCACCGAGTTCGGCAAGTTTGTGAAATGGCTCAAGGCCGACTATTTGCTCATGGCCAGCGCCACGCCCAAGGATGCGCGGCTCAACGCCTTCATCGCCAGCGCGGGCAACATCGCCTTCAAGGCTTTCAGCGTCAGCCGCGCCGACGTGGTGGCCGAGCGGCTGAACAAGCCCTGGCTGGAAACCGTGATCTACCCGATGAGCGAGTCGATGCAGGGCGTCACTGACCTGAAGCTGACGGTGCTGCGCCGCGCCTGGCTGCGCAACCAACATATTGGCAAGATGCTGAAAAACCGGGGCCTGGCCACGGTGCCGCTGATGCTGGTGCAGGTGGCCAATGGCGAGGACGCGATTCGGGAGGCCTTTGCGTTTTTGACGCAACACCTGGGCATTGCGCCGGAAGCAATCGGCATGCACTCAGCCGACGAGCCCGACCCGGTGATGATGGCGGCGATTGCGGTGAACACGCGCATCGAGGTGCTGGTCTTCAAGCAGTCGGCGGGCACGGGCTTTGACGCGCCGCGCGCCTTTGTGCTGGCTTCGACGAAAAACGTGAACGATGAAGACTTTGCAATGCAGTTCATCGGCCGCGTGATGCGGGTGCCGGCTGAGTTGCAGCGGGCTTTTCCAGTGCCCTACACCGCGCCACCGGAACTGGACACGGCCTATGTTTTCCTGGCCAATGAGCAGGCGCAGACGGGTTTTGCAGAGGCGGCGGCTTCGACGCAAGCGGTGATCTCGCAGCTCGAAGGCCAGATCGAGGAACTGGTGGTGCGGCGCACCGCGCACGGTGGCATTGCATTGAGCAACCACGCCACGGACCAGACGCCGCTGAGCTATGAAATAGGCTTGCTGGCCACGCTGGGCCAGGATGGCACGGTGCGCCCGCCGGTAGCGCCCGCCGCGCCGCTGCCGGGTGACTCGGCTGGTTTGCCCGCGCCGCCGCTGGCCGAAATTGGCACGACCCCCGAGCTGTTTGGCGCCATGGCGCACAGCGGCGAGTTCGATGCGCTGGACTTCATGGAGGCGGTCAGCGGCAACCGGCCGGCATCCACGCGCAACGCGCCGGCGAACCAGGTCCAATTGCTGGCGGCGCTGGACGCCTGCGGGCTTCGCGCCTACCCCCGGCTGGACCGGGTGGCGCAGCGCGCGACGCCCAAACAGTTCGTCACCGAAACCAAGCCGGTGTTTGACGTGCTGGAACTCGACATCAAAGCGGCGGCGCGTGCATTGCCGTTGCCCGAAGAGGTCAAAAGCATGGCCACGCGCGCGGCGCTGAACCTGCTGACGGAGTGGGAAGTGCGCACCGAACTGTTCACGGGCGTTAGCAGTGAAGACCGGGTTCAGGTCGTGACGGACCGCACGGCGCTGATGCACCACACCCAGGCGGCGCTGGAAAAAATGGGGCTTGAAGAGCAGGACCACATCGACCTCATTGGCGAACTGGCGCGGCGGCTGCTGCCCGAAATCGAGCGCGCCCACGCCTACCGCGAGCAAGACGCAACCCCGCCCGCCGGCGTGCTGCGCACCCAGGCGCGCGACGCCGCCTGCTGGGTGATTCACAAGCAATTGCCCGAACTGCAGGAGGCCTTGCAGGCGCAATGGGCCAGCAAGGCGCGCGAAGCCCCGGCGCAGGCGCTGCCCGATGCACTCTTGATGCCGGCCGGCAAACCCTTGGCGCGGTCAAGAAAGAATATTTACGGCGTGCTGTTCCCCGAAACCGACAGCGTGGCGCTGGCGGCCAGCGCGTTGCCGCTGCAAGCCCAGCCTCTGTTTAAAAACGAGACCTATGTGTTTGCGCAGGATGCCGGCGGCCAGCCGTCGGGCGACGTATTTTCAACCGCGCGGCTGGACGCCACATTTGAATTCAACACGCAGGAGCTGGCTTTTGCGCAGTCGCTGGACCGGGCGGATTTTGTCGCCTGGTGGCACCGCAACCCGCAGGGCAAGCCCTACAGCATTGCGCTGATGCGCAGCGACAGCCGCCACATGTTTTACCCCGACTTCGTGGTGTGTCTGCAGCATGAACCGGGTGACGAGCCACTGATTCGGCTGGTCGAGACCAAGCACGATGTGAAGGATGCCAGCCGCAAGGGCAAGCACCAGTCAAGCACCTATGGCAAGGTCTTGTTTTTGACCAAGGACGCCCAGCGCTTCAAGATTGTTGACGACAGCGGCAGCTTGAGCGAAGTGGTGGACTTTGACAACCTCACGCGCCTGCGGCAATGGATGCGCGACTCGGCGCCTGCTGCCTGACATATTTTTAACATCAAAAAGGCCTTTAGCGCACGCTCCACCTTCGCAATCAGCTATCAAAACAATAGTAAAAAAATTATGAACCCCATCGAACACTCCCCCGGCCTGGTCGTCAACATCGCCACCCCCGATCTCCAACTCGGCGACTTCAAGCTGATTGCCTTCGACATGGATTCGACGCTGATCAACATCGAATGCGTCGATGAAATCGCCGATGCCGTGGGCCGCAAAGCCGAAGTCGCAGCCATCACCGAAGCCGCCATGCGCGGCGAAATCACCGACTTCAAGGACAGCCTGCGCCGGCGCGTGGCGCTGCTCAAGGGCGTGAGCGTGGCCAGCATGGACGAGGTCTATCGCGAGCGCCTCAAGCTCAACCCCGGCGCGGCTGAACTGGTGAGGGCCTGCAAGGACGCGGGCCTGAAAGTCCTGCTGGTCAGCGGCGGCTTCACCTTTTTCACCGACCGGGTGCGCGATCTGCTGGACATCGACTTCACGCGCTCGAACATCCTGGAAATTGAAAACGGCGTGCTGACCGGGCGCATGGTGGACCAGCCCTGGGGCGACATCTGCGACGGCGAGGAAAAGCGCCGCATGCTGATTCAAACCTGCGGCCAGCTGGGCATCAACCCGCTGCAGGCAATAGCCATGGGCGACGGCGCGAACGACCTCTTGATGATGGGCGCGGCCGGCCTGTCGGTGGCCTACCACGCCAAGCCCAAGGTGCGCGAGCAGGCGATGGTGGCAATCAACGCGGGCGGACTGGACCGTTTGCTGGAGCTGATGAAGTAACAGCCGCCCTGCCCGTCAATCCCCGCCATGCAGCTTGGCATGGATGCGCCGTATATTGCGCCACACCAGCCACAGCACCAGCGGAATCGCCGCGCCCACGACGATTTCAGGGTTCACCGGCGCGCCCGCCGCCTTGGCCGCCTTGCCGCCGTAGAGCAGCAAACTGATCACGTAATACGAAATGGCGGCAATCGACAGGCCTTCGACCGTGGACTGCAGGCGCAGCTGCAGCTCCTGGCCGCGCGTGAGCTTTTCCAGCAGGATCTGGTTCTGGGTTTCGGTGGCAATGTCCACCCGGGTGCGTAAGAGAGCGCTGGTGCGCGTCACCCGTTCCGACAGCGAGGTCAGTCGCTGCGCCGTGGCGGCCACCGTGGCAATGGCGGGCGACAGCCGGCGCTGCATGAATTCGCTCAGGGTCTGGGTGCCGGGAATCGGCTTTTCGCGCAGTTCGGTCAGGCGCTGGCCGACCAGCGTGCTGTAGGCGCGGGTGGCCGAGAACCGGTAAATATGCTCGGCCGTGGCGCGCTCGACCCGCGCCGCCAGCGACACCAGGGTGTCGAGCAGTTCCTGGTCCGAAGCCGACTTGCTTTCAAGCCGCGCGGTGATGTCGGCCAGCGCGCTTTCGGCCTCGGACAGCATGGGCGCCAGTTGTTTGACCACCGGCAGGCCGCGCAGGGCCATCAGCCGGTAGATTTCGACTTCCAGCAGTCGCTGCGAAATGCGGCCGGCGCGGCTTTCGCTGGTGCCGGGCGCGGCAATCACCAGCATGCGCTCGAAGCCGTCGGCGCCGATCTGAAAATCCGTCACCGCCCAGGAATGGCCATGACCCAGTTGCGACGCAATCACCGGGCGTCCGCCGAACCAGTCCTGCGCTTGGCCCATCAGCGCGACCTCATCGTGCAGCGCTGCCTCCACCATGACCAGCTGGATGGCCGAGACCGTTCGCCCCGGAATGCCGCGCAGCCATTCGGGCGCAACCGCCAGACTGGACAGCAATTCGGGCTCCTGCGCACCCAGCAGGGCGCGATCAGGCAGCGCCTGGACGATGGAATAGCGGGTGAATTCGGTGTGCCGCTCCCACTTCACAGTGTGGTTGCCGCACGGCAGGCGCAAGAAATTACCCTGCAGGCGCTCTGGCGACAGCTGCGCCTGGCCGGTCAGGCGCCGCAGATGCTCGCATTCCTGTTCGCGGCTGACGCCTGCATTGAGCACCGCCACCTGGACGATCAGCGCCGGCAGCCGCACCCGGGCGGGCGGGCGTGCGTGGACTTCGTTGTGCAGCAGGGCGCGCTGCGGGTCGTCGGGCGGCAGGAAGCTGGGCTTCATCGAAGCAGGAAGGGAAACGGGCGGCGGGCTGGAGGTCATGAATGGATACTACTTTTTTGACAGATGGACTCAGCCTGCGGGAGTGTGCAGGAAAACCGGTTCGGCGCCGGACAGCGCGCCAGTTTTCCGCCGCTGCACCTGCCCGGGCAAGGTGCCTGATGCCGGAACCAGGCCGGTCGCATGGCGCTGGCCGTTGCACACTTCATGGCTGATGGCCAGGTTCTCGGCGTGGCTGTTGCCGCCGTCGCACAGCGCCAGGATGTGCTCCAGCGTGGCGGCTTCCAGCGTGACATGCTGGCCGCAGACCCAGCAAGGCACCACGCCATGCAACTGGCGCGCCACGGTTCTGTACATCTTGATGCGGAGGTGTCTCAAACTGCTCATGCAGGGATTTTCCTGCAAAACATGTGCTTTTTTGGGTGAAGGTCCTGACAACGGTCAAGCGATGGTCTTTCGGGTTGCCTGAGCCGAAGTGCAGATCGGCTTTTTGGAAACCCGGATCTAGCTGGCCGGCAAGGTCGGCATCCAGAACTTTATGCAAAGCCAGATGGGCGAGTTGAGCTAAAGCTGCAGCACAACTTGCCGCTGTATAGAGGGCTGCGGCGTTGAACAACAAACCGGGGAAAAGATGCATTTTTCCGGCATGAGCCATTACGAATCATTCTCATTCACTGTAGAATCAAGGGCTGATTCCACAAGCCAGCCAACTCGCGTCCCCCCAAAGACAGCTCCGAGCACAGCCAAGCCATTTTCTGTAACCCGGGTCCGTCATTTAAAAAAACGGTCCCTGCTTGGAGCCCTTTCCTTGGCACACCCTTTGGCACGCCCTGCGCGCAACAAAATTTCCCGTCCCGGCGCTGATTCTGTTTCCTTCATGAACCTGGCGGTCACGCCAAAACCCGCATCTTCGGACAAGGCGCTGATTCCCCTGGGCGCGCTGATGCTGGCCGCTTCGGTCGGCGGCTGGGCGCAAACAGTGCCAGCGACCGCCGAAAAAACCCTAAGCACGGTGATCGTCAAGGAAAAAGCCGAAGGCACCCATTCCAAGGCCACGCTGCGGGCCACCGAAACCGGCATCGGCAAGGGCACGCAAGCCCTGCGAGACATTCCTCAATCGGTCACGGTGATGACCGAACGCCTGATCGACGACCGCAACCTGGACGACTTCCGCGAAGTGCTGCGTACCACGGCGGGCGTGACCTTCCAGGCCGGCGAAACCGGCGAGGAAGATGTGCGCCTGCGCGGATTCTCGCTGGGCATGGCCGGCGACATCTACACCGACGGCATGCGCGATGGCGCCCTGTATGAGCGCGACACCTTCAACAACGACCGCGTCGAGGTGCTCAAGGGTTCTGCATCGATGCTGTTCGGCAAGGGCTCGACCGGCGGCATCGTCAACCAGGTCAACAAGCAGCCTTTCCTGATGACCCAGCACGAGGTCAACTACACCCTGGGCACCGGCAGGGAACACCGGCTGACGGGCGACTTCAATGTCAAGACAGGCGAAGAGTCCGCCTTGCGCATCAATGCCATGGTGCATGAAGCCGACAACTACGGCGCCACAGTCAGCAAGCGCGGCATTGCGCCGACGTATCGCTGGGGCATCGGCACGCGCGACGAATTTTCGGTCGGCCTCTACCATCTGGACGTCAAGGGCACGCCCAACTACAACCATCCCTGGTTCATCCAGGACGGCATCATCAAGCCCACGCTGCCCGCCAGGAACTACTATGGCTTCGACAGCGACTACCTGAACACCTCGGCGACCTACGGAACCCTGAGCCACACCCACCGCTTTGACCAGGACAGCCAGGTCAGCACCCGCCTGCGCCATGGCCGCTACGAGCGCGACCTGTGGGCCAGCGTGATCCGTTTCGGCCAGACCAACGGCGCGGCCACCACCATCAACAACCTGAGCCCGAGCACCCTCATCAGCCGCTCGCCCAAGGGGCGCATCGGCATCAGCGACACCACGCAATTGCAGAGCGACTACACCGGCAGCTTCAGCGCGCTGGGCAAAAAGCACGGCCTGATCGCCGGGGTGGACTACTACCAGGAAGACGCCAAGCGGGCCAACAACTTTGCCGGCGCCGCCAGCAGCTTGATGACGACCGTGGGCACGCCCAACAGTGGCGATTCGCGCATCGACACCCGGGGCGCTCCACCGTTTGGCACCTTCGATGCCCGAAACCTGGGCCTGTATGTGCAGGACACGGTGACCCTCACACCGACCGTCAAGCTGATTGGCGGCTTGCGCCATGACAATTTCAAGGCGTCCTACCAGACCAATGCAGGTGCGAACTTCGAGCGCTCCGACGGCCTCTGGAGCCCACGCCTGGGCGCCCTGTTCCAGCCTGACGACAACAGTTCCTACTACGCTTCCTTCGGCACCTCCTTCAACACCTCGGGCGACACCTACCAGTTCAGCCCCGGCAGCCCGAGCGCCAAGGATGCCAACACCGGCCCGGAAAAGAGCCGCAACATCGAGTTCGGCAGCAAGTTCGAGCTGTTTGAAAAACGCGCATCCCTGGGCGTTGCCCTGTTCCACTCCGAGAAATACAACGAGCGCAACACCGACCCGGACACCGCAAGCCAGCAGAACCTGCTGTCGGGCAAGCGCCACGCCACCGGCATGGAATTGAACCTTGCCGGCCGCATCACGCCGCTGTGGGAAATTTTCTACAACCACACCTGGATTCCAAGCGCGAAGATCGACGAGAGTAACGTGGCGCTCAATGCGGCAGGCACCGGCGCGCAGGTCAAGGGCGACCGCTCGGCCCTCACGCCCAAGCACAGCGCCAGCCTGTGGACCACTTACCGCGTCATGCCACAACTGCGTGTCGGCGGCGGCTTTACCTACCGTGGCAAGCAAAACCCCGAAGGCGCGCGCCATGTCCAGGCCGACAGCTTCACCACCGTGGACGCCATGGCCGAGCACAGCGTCAATGACACCACGTCCCTGAAGCTGAACATCACCAACCTCACCGACAAGCTCTATGCCGACTCGCTGTACCGCGGCTTCTACACCCCCGGCGCCGCCCGGTCGGTCCAGCTGACGCTGAAAACCCTGTTCTAAGCCTGGCCGTCTTAACCCCCCACCCGCACTGCGTCAACACCATGCTTTTGCATCTGAAAAACATCCTGACACCCGACGAACTCCACAGCGCGCGCCGTCTGCTTGGCAGCGACGCGCCGTGGATCGACGGGCGCAGCAGCGCGGGCGATCAAGCCCTGGCCAAAAAACACAACGAGCAACTCGCCCAGGACAGCGGGAATGCCCGGCAGCTGCAGGCCCTGGTCCTGGCTGCCTTGCAGCGCGAGCCGCTGCTCTTTTCGGCCGCACTGCCGAAAAAAATCTTCAACCCGCTGTTCAACCGCTACAGCGGCGACTCCAATTTCTACGGCACGCACATCGACGGTGCCGTTGTGCATTCCAAGGCCACATCGCAATGGGTCCGCAGCGATATTTCCTGCACGCTGTTCCTGGCCGACCCGGCCGACTATGACGGCGGCGAGCTGCTGATCCAGGAAGCGCAGCGCGAGCGCGGCATCAAGCTGGCGGCGGGCGACATGGTGCTCTACCCCGGCAGCACGCTGCACCAGGTCGCGCCCGTGACCCGTGGGGCGCGGCTGGCGAGCTTTTTCTGGATCGAAAGCATGGTGCGCAGCACCGAGCAGCGCCAGTTGCTGTTCGACATGGACATGGCGCTGCTGCAACTGCGCCGCCGGGGCGACGAGCCGGCCGTGGTGCAACTCACCGGCGCTTACCACAACCTGTTGCGCATGTGGGCCGACACATGAGTGCTGCGCCGCTGAGCGTCGAGCAGATTCCCGCCGGCGTCGTCACGCTGGCCGACCACGAAGCGCACGCCCGCACGCGGCTGGACGACAAGACCTGGGCCTACTTCAGCGGCGGCGCGGGGGATGAATTCACCCTGCGCGCCAACTGCAGCGCGTGGAACGAACGCCTGCTCAATCCGCGCGTGCTGCAGCCGCTGGCCGGCGGACACACGCGCGTCAAACTACTGGGCCGCACGCTGGCGCACCCGGTGCTGCTCGCGCCCGTGGCCTACCAGCGCATGGCGCATGCGGGCGGCGAAGTGGCCAGCGCCTACGCGGCGGCCGCGCTGGGCGCCGGCATGGTGCTGAGCACGCAGGCCAGTTTTCCGCTGGAAACGGTCGCTGAAGCCATCGCGACCGACCCGAATCGTGGCCCGCTGTGGTTCCAGCTTTACATCCAGCCCGACCGGGGCTTTACCCGCGAACTGGTGCAGCGCGCCGAGCGCGCCGGCTATGAAGCGCTGGTGCTGACGGTCGATGCGCCGACCAGCGGCGCGCGCGACCGCGAAAGGCGCACTAACTTTCATTTGCCCGCGCATGTCTCGGCGGTCAACCTGGCCGGGATGGCCGCGCCGGCGCAACGCACGTTGCAGCCGGGCCAGAGCGCGCTGTTCGACGACTTGCTGGCCAGCGCCCCGACCTGGGAAGACGTGGCCTGGCTGCAGTCGATCACGCGCCTGCCCGTCGTGCTCAAGGGCGTGCTGCATCCCGACGATGCGCGGCAGGCCGCCGCGCTGGGCGTGGGCGGCGTGATTGTTTCCAACCATGGCGGACGCACGCTCGACACGTTGCCGGCCACGGCCAGCGTGCTGCCGCGCATCGTGCAGGTCGTGGGCGGTCAGATGCCGGTGCTGGTCGATGGCGGCATCCGGCGCGGCACCGACGTTTTGAAAGCCGTGGCGCTGGGCGCCAGCGCCGTGCTGGTCGGACGCCCTTACCTCTACGGCCTGGCCAATGCCGGCGCGCTGGGCGTGGCGCATGTGCTGCGCCTGCTGCGCGACGAGCTGGAAATCGCCATGGCGCTGTGTGGCTGCCGTACGCTGGCGCAGGTCGGCCCTCACCTGCTGTTCATGCCAGACTGATCCGCTGCGGCTGTATTTTGCGAAAATTTATAGAAAAAACCCCTTTCGCGCATACTCAGTATGCGCAAGCAGCTATTTATTTAATAGCAAAACTATCAGGCGCCTTGCGCTTCATGGTGGGCAGTCGAAGTCAATTGCGCTCTGTTTCACCGGCCCCGGCAGGTCCCGGCTTGATGGGCCACCGGCTCGGCGGACGCTGCCATCAGCCGGTTACAAAAAAGTAACTGGCCAAAACGAAATTCATCGCAAATAAGATTCATTCGCATTTATACTTGTTTTACGCCTTGTTCAGTAGCCAGTTAAATTTACCCATCCATCATGATCATCTGTGCCTGCCGCCGAATTTCCGACCGGGAAATCGCCCGCCATGCGCATGCCGGCATGGGTTTTGACAACATCCAGTTTGAGCTTGGCATGGCCCGGTGCAGTGCCACCTGCCCGAGCGCCAACATCTCGCTGGCCGTAGACCTTGCGCAAGGCACTTCATGGAACATGCAGGCAGCTTGATCTCTATCCTTCCCGCCAGCCTGATGTTGGTGATGGGTTCTGCTTGGTGGATTTTTCGCCGCTAAAACCGGTCAAAGAGCTGTTGCCAACGGGTTTATCGTTGCAGCATTGCTCATTTTTTTGAATACGCTCCCTTTCATGAACGCCACCTTTCCAGGTCTTCCTTACGATACGCCCAAGCCGCCAGCGCGCCTGAGCCGCACAGCGGTGATTGCCCTGGTCGTGGTGGCGCTGCATGTCAGCCTGATCTGGGCGCTGCAAAGCGGCCTTCTGCAGCGCACGGCCGAATTGATCGTGCCGGTCGAGGTGCTGGCCGAATTGATCGAGTCGCCTCAGCCCCAGTCTGAACCTGCGCCACCGGCGCCGCCAGTGCGGCCCGTCACGCCTGCGCCCACCGTGCAGAAAAAATTCGTGCCCAAGCCGGTCGTCCGGCCGCAGGCGCAGCCGCTGGCCATTGCCGACCCGACGCCCTCGCCCAATGCACCGACGGGCAGCCTCAACCCGGCGCCTGCGGTCACGCCAGCCCCGGTGGCTGAAGCGCCCGCAGGACCGGCCGCACCGAGCGGTCCGCCGGCGGCGCCGTCGGTCCAGTTGCCGTCGAGTAATGCCGACTACCTGAAAAACCCCAAACCCGCCTACCCTGCGCTCAGCAAACGTTTGGGCGAGCAGGGCAAGGTCGTGGTCCGGGTGCTGATCGGCGCCGATGGCACGCCGCAAAAGGCCGAGCTTCGCCAGTCCAGCGGCTTTGAGCGCCTGGACCAGGCGGCGCTGACCACCGTCCTCAAATGGCGC
Organism: Polaromonas sp. DSP2-3-2b2; assembly: GCF_049895905.1. NCBI lineage: Bacteria > Pseudomonadati > Pseudomonadota > Betaproteobacteria > Burkholderiales > Comamonadaceae > Polaromonas > Polaromonas sp. DSP2-3-2b2. The sequence goes on from NZ_JAFCTH010000002.1 coordinate 109,350, forward strand.
TACGTCCCGGGCAAGCGCGGTGGCGTGGCCGAGGACATGTGGTTCAACGTCCCGATCAATTTTGTTCTTGAATAATTTTTTACTTTCCCTGGAGTCGTTCGCAAATGGAAACCCAATTCGGCCTTGCCCATGTCTGGTCACAAGGCGATATCGTCACCAAAAGCGTCGCGGTGCTGCTGCTGCTCATGTCGCTGGCCTCGTGGATCGTCATCATCACCAAGGCGCTGGACCTGCGCCGGCTGTCAAGCCAGGCCAAGGCCACCGAAAGCTTCTGGCACAGCGCCGACTTTGCCGATGGACTGGCCAAGTTCGGCCCGGATGCGGCCAACCCGTTCCGCCTGCTGGCCGTGGAAGGCCGCGAGGCCACGGCCCATGTGCTGCACAAGGACGGCAATGCCAAGCCGCAGTTGCACGATGTGCTGGACCTGAGCGAATGGGTGACGCGCAGCCTGCGCAATTCAATCGATGACATCAGCACCCGGATGCAGTCCGGCCTGGCCGTTCTGGCGTCGGTCGGGTCGACCGCGCCGTTTGTCGGCCTGTTTGGCACCGTCTGGGGCATCTACCATGCGCTGCTGGCGATTGGCCTCAATGGCCAGGCCAGCATCGACAAGGTGGCCGGTCCGGTGGGCGAGTCGCTGATCATGACGGCGCTGGGCCTGGCCGTGGCGATTCCGGCAGTGCTCGGCTACAACGCCTTGGTGCGCGGCAACAAGTCGGTGAGCAGCAAGCTCAACCGCTTTGCCCATGACCTGCATGCCTATTTCGTGACCGGCGCCCGCGTCACCGGACCGGCTTCGGCCAACGTCGTCGCGATGAGAAAAGGGAGCTGAACATGGCCTTCGGAACCCAGGACGACACCGACGAGGTGATGAACGAGATCAACATGACGCCGCTGGTCGATGTGATGCTGGTACTGTTGATCATCTTCATCATCACCGTGCCGGTCATGAAGCATTCGGTCAACATCGATCTGCCACGCGCCACCAACGAGCGGCAAGCCATCAAGCCAGAAACGGTGCGGCTCAGCGTCGATGCCGAAGGCAGCTATTACCTCAACGACGCAAAAATCAGGGACGAGGACCTGGCGCCCCGCTTGAGGGCGACTGCGGCGCAAAACCCGCAGCCCGACCTGCATATTCGCGGCGACAAGGCGGTGCGTTACGAACGCGTGGCGCAGGCCATGGCGGCGGCGCAGCAGGCCGGCCTGCGCAAGATCGGCTTCATCACCGAACCCAGGAACTGAGAAAGCCATGTCCAGAACACCATGTCCCGCCGCCAGCGCGGACCAGCAACCGCTGTCGCCTGCCGACGGCAAGGCTTCCCCGGGCACCCCGGCGATCGGCAGGCCTGGCTGCGTTGACAGCGCCGAGTTGCTGCGCGGTCAAAAAGCCGTGGACATCAGCCACAACGGCCTGACCTACCGCCTGCAGGCCACGCGGCTGGGCAAGCTGATCCTGACCAAGTAAGTCAATTCTTCAATCCCTTCACCTCAACAGTTTCATCGTGGGACGATCCGGGCCAACCGCCCCAAGGTCGTTTTTGCCAGCCACGGACCTTGAACAGGTCGAATAGCCAGGCTTTTTTTACCGCGAAGTCACTGCACCTCCATCACAGACGCAAAAAAGCCGACGATCATCACGTCGGCTTTTTTTCATCAAGCCGTGGCCTGATCCACGGTGTTTTGGGTCTTACAAGCCGATGGCGGCAATCCCGGCACGGGCAATCTGCGCGTCCTCGGTGGACTTCACGCCGCTGACGCCGACGGCGCCCAGGCACTGCCCGTCCTTGACGATCGGCACGCCGCCTTCAAGCAGGCCGGCTATGTAAGGCGCGGACAGAAAAGCGGGACGGTCGCCGTTGACCATGTCTTCGTAGACCTTGCTCTCGCGCCGGCCCATGGCGGCGGTGTTGGCCTTGGCCGGTGCAATGTGCGCCGACAGCGGCGCGGCGCCATCGAGGCGCTGCAGGTGCAGCAGATGGCCGCCGTCATCGACGATGGCAATCGTCACGGCCCAGTTATTTTTCAGCGCTTCGGCCTCGGCGGCGGCGGCGATGGCCTTGATGTCGGCATGTTCAAGCAGGGGTTTGGATTTCATGGCGCTTAGTGCTTTCCGAGTTTTTGTAAAAGGTGTCGAGCATACGCACATTCGGGGAACCCGGGCGGCGCCATTGACTCCAATCCAGTCAAAAGAGCCCTTACGATTAGTAGGAGCTGCGGTGGGCCGATTACTAGGGATGACCGCCATGGCCCATAAAATACATTCATCGCCCGCACACGCGGGTTTTAAAGGAGTTGAAATCATGACTGACAACGTACGGACCTACGGCTACGACGGACTCGCGCAGTCGGCCGAGCAGCGCAACAAGGTGCTGCGCAACACCTACTGGCTGCTAGCCCTGAGCCTGCTGCCCACGGTGGCTGGCGCCTGGCTGGGCGTGGCCACCGGCATCACACAGGCATTGACCGGAGGGCTGGGCTTGGTGGTGTTTTTGGGAGGCGCCTTCGGCTTCATATACGCCATTGAAAAGACCAAGGATTCAGCGGCGGGCGTTCCGGTGCTGCTGGGCTTTACCTTTTTCATGGGCCTCATGCTTTCACGCATGATCGGCATGATTTTGGGTTTTAGCAACGGCTCGCAGCTGATCATGACGGCCATGGGCGGCACGGCCGGCGTGTTCTTCGTGATGGCCACGCTGGCCAGCGTGATCAAGCGGGACATTTCCGGCATGGGCAAATGGCTGTTCGTTGGCGCGCTGGTGGTGATGGTGGGCTCCATCGTCAACATCTTCGTCGGCTCCACGGCCGGCATGATGGCGATTTCGGTCGCGGTGATCGGCATTTTCAGCGCCTACATGCTGTATGACCTGAAGCAGATCCTGGACGGCGGCGAAACCAACTACATCAGTGCCACCCTGCGCCTCTACCTGGACATCTTCAACGTGTTCCAGGCACTGCTGGCCCTGCTGGGCATCATGGGCGGCGAACGCGAATAAGCTTTTCGCCACGCACGGAAAAAAGGGCCTTCACGGCCCTTTTTTCATGGCACAGCCAAATCAGGCTACAGGCGCTCGAACACCGCCATGGACTCGACATGCGCCGTGTGCGGGAACATGTTGACCACGCCCGCCGCCGTGCAGCGGTAGCCGGCCTCGGCCAGCACGCCGGCATCGCGCGCCAGCGTGGCCGGGTTGCAGCTCACATACACGATGCGCCGGGGCGGCGTCCAGCCATCAAGTGCCAGGCTTTGCTGGTGCACGCCGTCGTCGCACGGGACGCCGGTGATGATTTGCTGGTGCAGCGCGGCCAGCGACTTGAACAACTCGAACGCGCCTTCGCGCGGCGGATCGACCAGCCACTTTTCCGCCGCGCCGTCCCGCACCAGCATGGCTGGCGTCATCTCGAACAGGTTTCTTGCTACAAACTTCGTAGCTGCCAGCGCAGGCCGGACGGGCGAAGCAGGCCTGTTTCGCTCATAATTCTCGCGTGAACGGGCGACCAGCACCTCGCTGCCTTCGATGCCCAGCACCTCGCGCGCCTTGGTCGCCAGCGGCAGCGTGAAATTGCCCAGGCCGCAGAACCAGTCAATCACCCGCTCGGTCGGCTGCACGTCGAGCAGGCGCAGCGCGCGCGACACCAGCACCTGGTTGATGTGCGGGTTGACCTGGGTGAAATCGGTCGGCTTGAACGGCATGGTGATGCCGAATTCGGGCAGGCCGTAGTTCAGTTCGGCTACCTGCTCGTCGAGTAATTTGACGGTGTCTAGCCCGCCCGACTGTACCCACCACTGCACGCCCGGATGTGCATCGGCAAAGGCGCGCAGCCGCGCCAGGTCGGCATCGCTGAGCGGCTCCATGTGGCGCAGCACCATCGCCGTCACGTCGTCGCCGCAGGCCAGTTCGATCTGCGGAATGGCTTCGCGCGCGTCCATGCTGCTGATCAGCCCGCGCAGCGGCAGCAGCAGGTCGCTCACATGCTGCGGCAGCACATGGCATTCGCGCATGTCGGCGACGTAGGCGCTCTTGCGTTCATGAAAACCGACCAGCGCCGTGCCCTTCTTGCGCACGTAGCGCACCGACAGGCGCGCGCGGTAACGGTAATGCCAGGCCGGGCCTTCAATCGGCCGCAGCAGGTTGTCAGCCTTCACCTTGCCGATGAAGCGCAGGTTGTCTTCGAGCACCCGCTGCTTGACGGCGACCTGCGCGCCGATGTGCAGATGCTGCATCTTGCAGCCCCCGCAGGCGCCGGTGTGCATGCCGAAGTGCGGACAGGCGGGGCGCACGCGCTGGGCCGATTCGTGATGCACCACCAGCAGCGTGGCTTTTTCAAAGCTGCTTTTCTTGCGGTAGACATTGGCCGTCACCTGCTCGAAAGGCAGCGCGCCTTCGATGAACACGACCTTGCCGTCGGCGCGGTGGGCGATGCCCTGCGCTTCGATGTCGAGCGACTCCACGGTGAGCAGATCGAGCGGATATTCCCTGGGTTCGGAAGGCGGCGGGAGGAGAGGGTCTTGCGTCTTTTCGGTCATGCCGCATTGTCTCAGGCCGCAGGTGCCCAGCGTTCAAAACCAGCCGCCCACGAAAAAGGAGCCCGGCCAGAGCAGGACTCCTTGCTGATTTAGCGTTAGCGGTTTACCGCGCCGGCAGGTACTTGGCCGGATCGACCGGCTTGCCCTGACGACGGATTTCAAAATGCAGCTTGACCTTGTCGGCGTCGCTATTGCCCATTTCGGCGATCTTCTGGCCTTTCTTGACGGTCTGGTCTTCCTTGACCAGCAGCAGCTTGTTGTGCGCGTAGGCTGTCAGGAAGGTGTTGTTGTGCTTGAGGATGATCAGGTTGCCGTAGCCGCGCAGGCCGGCGCCCGAATACACCACCCGGCCGTCGGCCGAGGCCACCACCGGATCGCCGGACTTGCCTAAAATGTCCAGTCCCTTGTTCTTGGCTTCGTCGAAACCGGCCACCAGCGTTCCCTGCGCCGGCCAGATCCAGCCGACATCCTCATCGCTGCCCGAGGGCGCGGCGGCGCCGTTGGCGGGGCTTGATCCCGGCCGCGCGGCGCTGGCGGGCAGGGCCGGTGCGATGTCGGCGCTTCCCGGCATGACCGGCCGGGTGACCACCGCGACGCCGTCGCTGGTCGGCGGCACGACCCGCAGCACCTGCCCGACCTCGATCAGGTTCGGGTTTTCAAGGCTGTTCCAGCGGGCAATATCGCGCCAGTTCTGGCCGTTTTCCAGGCCGATGCGGATCATGGTGTCGCCCGGCTTGACCATGTAGTAGCCCGGCTTCCCGGCGTTCTCGGCGCCGGGCAGGAGTTTGGCGGCGTCGGCCGGACGCACCATGCCGGTTCCGCGGTCCTCAACCGGTGCGTTGTTCAGCATGCGGGATCCGCAGCCGGCCACCAGCAGCAGAGCTGCGGCGACCGCGCAGGGAAGCGCCAGGCGCGAAGTCCAGCTGGTGCGCTTGAGGGGTCCAGAGGCAGGAAAAGATTCCGTGCGGTACGACCAGGTGCTGTTGCTCATTGATTCCTTCATCTTTAACCGTTGCCTGACTGATACCGGGCCTGACGTGTCAGCCCAGCTCATCCGACTCCTGATTTTAAAGGGACAAAGTGCACCGCCTCCAGTAAAGTCTGGCGAATTCCCTGCGGCGTCTTGTCGATCACCACCAGCGCCTGGGCGCCGCTGGCATCTTGCAGCGGCGCGACCAAGCGCCCGCCCATGGCCAGCTGCTCGGTCCAGGCCAGCGGAATCGCCTCGCCGCCGGCGGCGGCAATGATGCCTGCATACGGCGCGCCCTTGGTAAAGCCGTTCATGCCATCTCCAAACAGCAGGTGCACATTGGCCAGGCGCAGGGAGCGCAGGTTCTCCCGAGCCTTGTCGTGCAGGCCGCGCAGGCGCTCCATGCTGTAGACCTCGGTGGCCAGGTGGCTGAGCACGGCTGCCTGGTAACCGCAGCCGGTGCCGATTTCGAGCACCCGGCCCAGCCTGCCGCTGGCATCATGCAGGCCCTGCTGCAGCAATTCGAGCATGCGCGCTACGACATTCGGCTTGGAGATGGTCTGGCCGAATCCGATCGGCAGGCTGGTGTCTTCGTAGGCCATGTTGGCCAGGGCGGTATCGACAAAATGATGCCGGTGCACGGCGCCCATGGCGGCCAGCACCTGCGCGTCCAGCACACCCTGCTCGGCCAGGCGGCGCACCATGCGGGCGCGCACCGCCGAGTCGAGCCCCAAACCGCTAGAGGCACCCGGCAGAAAAGCTCTTTTCAGGTCATTTTGGCCTGCAGCGCCGGTAGCGCGGGCGGCAGCTGCTACGGTTTTTGCAGCGAATGGGTTGCCTTTGTCAGGATTGAGCTGCACTGGAAACGCGGGCCGTGCGCCAGTAGAAGACAGTTTGCCGACGGAATCAAAAGACGGCTTCGACGGTATCTTCATGCAAATACCTTTTTCAGTGCTTGTGGCTCAGCTTGGCTGCCGTCTGTGCCCAGTAAGGCAGCCGGGCGTGATCCGTCAGGTCTACCTGCAGCGGAGTGATGGACACGTAGCCATGGGTGGTGGCATGAAAATCGGTGCCTTCTCCGGCTTCCTTGGCCGGGCCGGCGCCGCCGATCCAGTACATCGATTCGCCGCGCGGGCTGGTCTGCACGATGACCCGCTCGGCCGCATGGCGGCGGCCCAGCCGGCACACCTTGAAGCCTTCGACCTGCCCGGCCGGCAAATTGGGAATGTTCACATTGAGCAGCCAGGGCGGCACGGTCGGCTGCGCGCCTTCGGCCAGCGCTTCTAGAGAAGGAATCAACTGCTGCACCAGGTTGCGCGCCTGCTGCGCCGCCACGTCGATGTGCGCCCAGCCTTTTTCGGTCTGAGAAAAGGCAATCGCCGGGATGCCGAACAAATAGCCTTCCATGGCCGCGCCGACGGTGCCGGAATAAATCGTGTCATCGCCCATGTTGGCGCCGTTGTTGATGCCCGATACCACCAGGTCGGGCCGGTAGCCCAGCAGGCCGGTCAAGGCGATATGCACGCAGTCGGCAGGCGTGCCATTGATGTAGCGAAAGCCGTTGGCAGCCGTTTGCACGTACATCGGCGAATGCAGGGTCAGCGCGTTGGACTTGGCGCTGTTGTTCTGCTCGGGCGCCACCACCTCGACGTCGGCAATGGTCTTCAGGGCTTCATACAGGGCCACGATGCCACTGGCTTGGTAACCGTCGTCGTTGCAGATCAAAATTTTCATGCTGCGATTCTACGGTCCCGGTCGGGACAGGACGCGCGGGTTTTCAGCTAGGCCCCAAAGGCCGGCTTGCCTATGATGAACGGCTTGAATCGCTTGCTGGCGGCAAACCTGCCGTCGAATACAACTGGCTTTTCCTAATCTTTGGAGACCTGTCCATGCATGCCTGGCTTTGTAAGAACCCCACCGGCGTTGACGCGCTCATCTGGACCGAACTGCCCACGCCCGAGCCCCAGGCCGGCGAGGTGTTGATCGAAATCAAGGCGGCCAGCCTGAATTTCCCCGACTTGCTGATCGTGCAGAACAAGTACCAGATGAAGCCCCCTCTGCCCTTCGTGCCCGGCTCGGAATATGCCGGCGTGGTGCAGGCCGTGGGCGACGGCGTGACGCATCTGAAGGTCGGCCAGCATGTCGCCTGCCTGTCGGGAACAGGCGGCTTTGCCACCCACACCATTGCGCCGGCCGCGCTGTGCATGCCGCTGCCTGAAGGTTTTCCGTTTGTCGATGCTGCCGCCTTCATCATGATCTACGCCACCTCTCACCATGCGCTGGCCGACCGGGCGCAGCTGAAAGCCGGCGAGACCGTGCTGGTGCTGGGCGCTGCCGGCGGCGTCGGCACGTCGGCCATCCAGATCGCCAAGGCGCTGGGCGCGCGCGTCATTGCCGCCGCGTCGAGCGATGAAAAATGCGAACTGTGCAGATCCATCGGCGCCGACGCCACCATCAACTACAGCACGCAGGATCTACGCGAAACCATCAAGCTGCTGACCGGCGGAAAAGGCCCGGACGTGATCTACGACCCGGTGGGCGGCGACCTGGCCGAGCCGGCGTTCCGCTCGATTGCCTGGCGCGGCCGCTACCTGGTGGTCGGTTTTGCGGCAGGCAGCATTCCGGCGCTGCCACTGAACCTCACGCTGCTCAAGGGCGCGTCCATCGTCGGCGTGTTCTGGGGCGGCTTTGCCAAGAACGAGCCCAGGGCCAACGCTGCCGCGATGGCCGAACTGGCCCAGTGGTATGCGCAGGGCAAGATCAAGCCGGTGATCGACGGCACAATGCCGATGGCCGAACTCAAGGCCGCCTATGCGCGCATGGGCTCGCGTGCGGTGAAAGGCAAGCTGGTGATGGTGAACTGAAGCCGGGCGCCGGCCTCAGCGGACCGGCCGGGCATTGTGCGACGAGGCGGCCGGGATGCCTTCGAGCCACGGCCGGGTGCCCGCCTTGAAGCGCAGGCCGCCGGGGCTGCTGGCCATGGCGTGGGCGGTGCAGCGAAGAATGCGCAGCCGCTGCCTGTCCAGATCGTGATGGGGGGTGCAGGCAATGCGGCCTGCGGCGGGTCCGGACTCACCGGCGGGGTTCTGATCGATGGCCATTGCATGCTCCTTCAAGCGGTCATGGCGTAATTCTCGATGCGGCGCGTGACGCGGCCGTGTCAGTTCGGAGGCAGTTGCGTGACAGCGGCGACCGCCAGAGACCAGACCGCTGACCGCTATCAAATCAAGAGCTTCCAGCGCATGCTGGGCAAGCGTAAAGAGCCTGTTTTGCCTATTGTTGAGTGGCGACTACAGCGAGCGCTGGTTCACCCGCTTGGACAGCGCTTCGGCACTTTCGCGGCGCTCGCTGTAGCGGTCCACCAGCCAGGGCGACGCGCCCCGGGTCAGCAGCGTGAACTTGACGAGTTCCTCCATCACATCGACCACCCGGTCGTAATAGCTGGAAGGCTTCATGCGGCCAGCCTCGTCGAATTCCAGGAAGGCCTTGGCGACCGACGACTGGTTGGGAATGGTCAGCATGCGCATCCAGCGGCCCAGCACGCGCAGCTGGTTGACGGCATTGAACGACTGCGAGCCGCCCGACACCTGCATCAGCGCCAGCGTCTTGCCCTGGGTCGGCCGCACCGCGCCGTCGGCCAGCGGAATCCAGTCGATTTGGGACTTCATGATGCCGGTCATGGCGCCGTGGCGTTCGGGCGATGTCCAGACCATGCCTTCGGACCATAAAGCGAGTTGCCGCAGTTCCTGCACCTTAGGGTGCGTGTCGGGCGCGTCGTCGGGCAGCGGCAGGCCGCGCGGGTCGAAGGTGCGGGTCTCGCAGCCCATGGCCTGCAGCAGTCGCGCCGCCTCCTCGCTGACCAGCCTACTGTAGGAGCGTTCGCGTACCGAGCCGTAGAGCAGCAAGATGCGCGGCGCATGCGGGCTGGCAACGGGCGCTTGCAACTGCGCAAGCGTGGGCAACGCGAAAAGCGCCCGATCGATGTTGGGCAGGTCCACGGCGAGCGGTTTAACGTCCGGCAACACGCTCTCCCTGTTCGTTGATGACCGTCTCGCCGTCTTCCTTGGTGAAGGCCGCACGTTGCGGCAGCGGCAGGATGTCGAGCACGGCTTCGGACGGTCGGCACAGCCGGGTGCCCAGCGAGGTCACCACGATGGGCCGGTTGATCAGAATGGGATGGGCCAGCATGGCATCGATCAGCGCGTCATCACCAACTGCCGGATTGCCCAGCGCCAGCTCGTCATACAGCGCTTCCTTGCGCCGCATCATGTCTCTGACGGGAACGGCCGTCCGGGCGATCAGCTCGACCAGTTTTTCGCGCGTCGGCGGCGTTTTCAGGTACTCGATCACCTCGGGCTCGGCGCCGGTGTTACGGATCAGCGCCAGCACATTGCGCGAGGTGCCGCATTTCGGGTTGTGATAAATCGTGATGTCAGCCATTGGCTTGATGCTCCTTTTGAATTGAAAAACACTTTCGGTCACTGAAAAATTGCAACAATTCAATTATTCAATTATAGTTGAATGATGGAATCATTAGCTCCCACCGAAATTGCATCCTTGGATGAATCTTCTGCCGTCAAGGCGCTGGCCGCGCTGGCCCAGGCCCAGCGCCTGCGGGTTTTCCGGGCGCTGGTGGTGGCCGGCCCCGACGGGCTGACGCCGGGCGTCATGGCCGAGCAACTGGCGGTGGCCCCGAGCGCGCTGTCTTTTCACCTGAAGGAGCTGCTTCACTCCGGCCTGGTTAGCAGTGAGCCGCGCGGCCGCAACCTGATCTACCGCGCCAGCTTCAAGCACATGAACGCCCTGCTCGCCTACCTGACCGAGCATTGCTGCGAAGGCCAGGCTTGCAGTCCCGCCGCAAGCGTCACCTGCTGATGTTTTCAAGCCTTTTTGGTCTCCCGCGCAATGTGGGCGGGCACTAGCCACTATCAATTTCATAGTTTTCCCTTCCTTTCAACCCACGAGTCACCACCATGTCCGAACACCCACTTCATGTCCTGTTTTTATGTACCCACAACTCGGCCCGCAGCATTCTGGCCGAAGCCATCCTGAACCACGTCGGCAAAGGCCGCTTCAAGGCTTTTTCGGCCGGTAGCCACCCACGCGACAACCAGCAGCCCAATCCGCTGGCACTGCAAGTGTTGAAGAACACCGGTATCCCGACTGAAGGCCTGCGCAGCAAGAGCTGGGACGAGTTTGGGAAACCCGATGCGCCGCGCATGGATTTGGTGATCACCGTGTGCGACAACGCCGCCGGCGAGGTCTGCCCCCACTGGCCCGGCCAGCCCGCGACCGCGCACTGGGGTTATGCCGACCCGTCCGCCACTGAAGGCAGCGATGCGCAAAAGCTTGAAGCCTTCCGCCAGACGCTGCTGGCTCTGAACCGCCGGCTGGCGCTGCTGGTCAGCCTGCCGCCGGAAAAACTCGAACGAACGAAGTTGCAAGGCACTGCCCGCGACCTGCCGCGCCAAGCTTGAGAAAACCCTTGCAGAAAGAAAAATACCATGGGATTGTTTGAACGCTTTTTAACCGTCTGGGTCGCGCTGGGCATTCTGGCCGGCGTTGGCCTGGGCCTGCTGGCGCCCGGCGCTTTCCAGCTGATTGCGGGGCTGGAAATCGCCCACGTCAACCTGGTGGTCGCCGTGTTCATCTGGGTGATGATCTACCCGATGATGATCCAGATCGACTGGACGGCGGTGAAGGACGTGGGCAAAAAGCCGCGCGGCCTTTTCCTGACGCTGGTCGTCAACTGGCTGATCAAGCCCTTCACTATGGCGGCGCTGGGCGTGCTTTTTTTCCAGTACATTTTTGCGCCGTGGGTCGATCCGCAGTCGGCCAGCGAATACATCGCCGGCATGATTTTGCTGGGCGTGGCGCCCTGCACTGCGATGGTGTTCGTCTGGAGCCAGCTCGTGAAAGGCGACGCCAGCTACACGCTGGTGCAGGTGTCGGTCAACGACCTGATCATGGTCGTGGCCTTCGCGCCGATTGCCGCCTTTTTACTCGGCGTGACGAACATCACCGTGCCGTGGGAAACGCTGGTGCTGTCGACCGTGCTGTATGTGGTGCTGCCGCTGGTGGCGGGCATGGCCACGCGCTACCTGCTGCAGCGACGCTCCAGCCACGCGGTGAGCCATTTCGTCGGCTGGCTCAAGCCGTGGTCGGTGGTCGGGCTGATCGCCACGGTGGTGCTGCTGTTCGGCTTTCAGGCCGAAACCATCGTGGCCAAGCCGCTGGTGATTGCAATGATCGCGGTGCCGCTGCTGATCCAGAGCTATGGTCTCTTCATCGTCAGCTACATTGCCGCGCGAGCGCTTAAATTACCGCACAACATTGCCGGTCCGGCCTGCCTCATCGGCGGCTCCAACTTCTTCGAACTCGGCGTGGCGGTGGCGATTTCGCTGTTCGGCCTGCATTCCGGCGCGGCGCTGGCCACCGTGGTCGGCGTGCTGGTCGAGGTGCCGGTGATGCTGTCGCTGGTCGCCATCATCAACCGCACGCAGCACTGGTTTGCGCCGCAGCCTGCTGGAGCAGCTACCGCAGGATCAGCACCGGCACCTCGCTGAGCCGCAGCAGCGTGGTCGTCGTGCTGCCGACGATCAGCTGGCGGATGCGCGAGTGGCCGTAGGCGCCCATCACCAGCAGCGAAGCGCCCTGCGCCTTGACAAAGGCCGGCAGCACCTCTTCCGGTTCGCCAGGCAGCAGTTTCACCGAAGCCTCGAAACCCGCCGCCACCAGCGACTGCCAGGCTTCTTCAAGCTGCCGTTGTGCCTGCGTGGTGTCCTCGCCCGCCATCGCCACGATCACCGGCAGGCCCTTGAGCATCGGGCTGCGCGCTACGGTCTCGACGGTCTTGCGTGCCGTCGGGCTGCCGTCAAAGGCGATGACGAACAGCGTGGGCGGCGCGAATGGCGCGCTTGTGGCCACCAGCACCGGGCGCTTCACCGAGCGAATCACGCGCTCGACATGGTGGTCGAGGTGAATCTTCGACGCACCGCTGGCCTGGTAGTGCTCACCCAGCACGAACAGGCGCGCGTCCGGCTCCATCTCCAGCACGTTGTCGAGCAGTTCGCCATGGCGCTGCCGCACGTCGAGCTGCTGCACGCCGGCGGCGGCGGCGCGCGCGCGGGCGTCGGCCATCAGCCGCTGGCCGGCTTCCTGCGCCAGCTTGCTACGCTGGGCATCGAGCTTGATCAGTTCATCGAGCAGCGCTTCCTGCGCGCCCAGACCGATGGTGCCGCTGAAGTCGGTGACCAGCGGGCGGTCGGCGCGTTCCAGTACATGCAGCAACTCCAGCGGCGTGCCCAGCCGCAATGCGGACCAGGCGGCCCAGTCGATCACGCAAGAGGTGTTGGCCAACCCGTCAATGCAGGCGCAAACCTTGTTCATGGTGTTTCCTTTGGTTTTCAGTGCAGGACTTGTTCAACAGCGTCAACATTGATCACCGACTGGTCCATCATGGCGTAGCCCGCCATACAGCCAATGAAACCGGTAGCGATGTTGGCCAAGCCCTGCCCCATGCATTCGCGGCTCTTGTTGCTTGGCGTGTCGGTCAGCTCGCCCACGATCGAAGCGGTCATCATCGACTCCAACAGGCCCGCCACGGCCAGCGTGGCGGCATAGGGAAAGATGATTTTGAACGTTTCCAGGGTCAGCGGCAAGTCGGGCAGCAGGAAAATCAGCAGGCTGTCGGGCTGCGCACCCATGTCGCCGACGGTGCGGATGTCCAGCCCCAGCGCCATGGCGCCGGTAGCCGCTGTCGGTAAAGACAACGATCACGGCAATGCTGAAGGACGCGTACAGGCCGACCTTCGGGTCAACGCCGGCAATGATGGAAAAGGCAACCGCCTCGGGAACCAGGGCCCGAGCGACCACGATGCCGGCGAGCAAGTCGCCCCGTGCGTTGGCGAACCCGTCCTGGCGGATGGAGGCAGGAAAGGCGCCGCTTACCCTAGCAACTTCTGAAAAAACTGCGCCTTGCCCATCGCCGGATCGAGCTGGTAGCCAGCGAATCCCACGCGCTCATACAGCCGCACGGCGCTGGCATTGCCGGCAAGCACCTCCAGCGTCAGCTTGCAGGCGCCGCGCTCGCGGGCGATTTTCTCGACCAGCGCCAGCATCTGTTCGCCCACCCGCTGACCCCGATGGCCGGCCAGCACCGCCACATCATGGACATTAACCAGCGGACGGCAGGCAAAGGTCGAAAAGCCTTCGATGCAGTTGACCAGGCCGACCGCCTGGTCGTCAGCAAAAGCCAGCACGCTGAAGGCCTGCGGCCGTGCGGCCAGTTCCTTCACCAGGTTGGACTTGGCGAACGCGCTCAGCGCTTCGCCGCCGCCGGCCGGGTCTTGCGCATAGGCGTCGAGCAGGCAAACCAGCGCATCGGCGTGGACGGGATTGGAATAGTCGGCCCGGCAGACCTGCAGGCGGGGCGAAATCGATTCAGTGGAATGGGTCACGGGGGGCTCTATGGCGGTGGCTAGGGGGATGATTTTAAGGACCAGCCGCAAGTGCCAGGGCAAGCGCCCGCACCGACTTGCTGACCGCTTTTGCTTTACCGGATGTTTACCGCCCTATTTCCGGGGCGACATCCGCGCACGGACGCTTGCAGTGATAATTTATTCAGTGCAAGACTTGTCAATGCGCCCCGGCCATTCATGGCGCCTTCCCCTCCCGTAGAAATGAAAATGCCGCCGGCAGCGACCTGCCCTGGCATGCAAAAGGACCGCTGATGGATACCCGTGTCGAGACCCCGCCCATCCACAGCAACACCCTTCCCACCAAACACATGAGCCGCCGCTCGCGCCTGCTGGGCAGCGCGCTGGCGGTGCTGGCGCTGGCCGGCACCGGCTGGCTGGCCTGGCACCTGACGCATCCCGATCCACCCGCTGGCGGACCCGGCGCAGCGGGCGGGCGGCGCGGCGCAGTAGCCACCACCGTCGGCGTGGCGGCCGCCGAAAGCAGCCGCATTCCGGTCATCCTTGAAGCGCTGGGCACCGTCACGCCGCAGGCCACCGTCAAGGTCCGGCCGCAGGTGTCGGGCGTGATGGAAAAGGTGCTGTTCAAGGAAGGCCAGATGGTGCGCGCCGGCGAGCTGATGGCAACCATCGACCCGCGCCAGTTCGAACTCGCGCTGATGCAGGCCAGCGGCCAGCGCCAGCGCGACGAAGCGCAACTGGCCAGCGCCCGCGTCACCTTGGCGCGCTTCAAGACGCTGCTGGCGCAGGACTCGATTGCCCGGCAGGAAGTCGATACGCAGGCCGCGCTGGTCAAGCAGCTTGAAGGCACGGTGATGATCGACAAGGCCAATGAAGGCGTTGCCCGGCTGAACCTGGGCTATGCCCGCGTGGTCGCGCCGATCAGCGGCCGCGTCGGCCTGCGCACCGTCGATGTCGGCAATGTGGTCAACAGCAGCGACGCCAACGGCATTGTGGTCATCACGCAGGTCAGCCCGATCGACGTGGTGTTTGCCGTTCCGCAGGACCGCGCGGGCGAGTTGCAGCAGTCCTCAGTGGCCGGCAAGGCGATGAAGGTGACGGCGCTCGACCGCACCCGCTCCAGCGCGCTGGACACCGGCGTGTTCGCCTCGCTGGACAACCAGGTCGATGTGCAGACCGGCACGGTCAAGGCCAAGGCGCGCTTTGCCAATAGCCAGGTGGCGCTGTTTCCGAGCCAGTTCGTCAATGTGCAGCTGGAGCTGCGGACGATTGAAAACGCTGTCACGGTGCCGGTGGCGGCGCTGCGCCACGGCAATGCCGGCGACTATGTCTATGTGGTGAATGCCGCCGAGCGCACGGTCAGCCTGCGGCCAGTCCAGCGCGGCCAGGCCACGGCAGACAAGATCCAGATTGCCTCGGGCCTGAAGGCGGGCGAGCAGGTCATCACCGAAGGCGCCGACCGGCTGAAAGACGGCGCACCGGTGGTGCTGCCGGGCGATAGCCCCAGGGGCGCGAACGGCGCGGGCGGCGGCAAGCGACAGCGGCCCGTTGCGCCGGCCGATGGCGTCAAACCGGGCGCTTCAGCAGCAGGCGATGGGGTGGCGCCAGCGTCAACCCCTGCTTCGGGCGCCGCCAGCGCGCAACGTCACCGCGCTTCGCAGGCCGAGGGCGCATGAACGCGAGCAAGCCAGCCAGCGCACCGGGCTTTCCACCTGGCGACTTGGAGCCATCCGGCGACTTCGGCGGCAACGCGCCAGCCTCGACCCTGAGCCCGTCGCGGCCGTTCATCATGCGTCCGGTGGCGACCGCGCTGCTGATGCTGGCCATCGTGCTGGCCGGACTGGTCGGCTTCAGGCTGCTGCCGTTGTCGGCCCTGCCGCAGGTCGATTACCCGACCATCCAGGTGCAGACGCTCTACCCCGGCGCCAGCCCTGAAGTGATGGCGCAGACCGTCACCGCGCCGCTGGAGCGCCAGTTCGGCCAGATGGCGGGCCTGTCCCGCATGAGCTCGACCAGCACGGCGGGCGTGTCCATCGTCACGCTGCAGTTCGGCCTGGGGCTGGCGCTGGACGTGGCCGAGCAGCAAGTGCAGGCGGCAATCAACGCCGGCGGCTCGCTGCTGCCGGCTGATTTGCCCGCGCCGCCGGTGTATGCCAAGGTCAATCCGGCCGATGCACCGGTGCTCACGCTGGCGATCACGTCGGACACGCTGCCGCTGACCGAGGTGCAGAACATCGTCAACACCCGGCTGGCGCTGAAGATCAGCCAGGTCAGCGGCGTCGGGCTGGTCGCGCTCAGCGGCGGCCAACGCCCCGCCGTGCGCATCCAGGCCGACACCCGGGCACTAGCGTCCTACGGGCTGGGGCTCGATGCGCTGCGCACCGCGATCAGCGCCGCCAATGCCAACGGCGCCAAGGGCAGCATCGACGGGCCGACGCGCTCGTATTCGATCAATTCCAACGACCAGCTGCTGGCCGCCAGCGACTACCAAGGCCTGATCATTGCCTTTCGCAACGGCGCGGCGGTGCGTGTTTCCGACGTGGCCCGGGTCGTGGAAAGCGCCGAGAACACCCAGCTCGGCGCCTGGGCCAGCATCGCCTGTTCCAAGAATGCGTCACCCGCATCAAAAAATGAACAAGATTGCTTGGGAACGCCCGGCCGGCGGCTGGTCCCCGCTATTATTTTGAATGTCCAGCGCCAGCCCGGTGCGAACGTGATTGCCACGGTGGACGCGATCAAGGCGCGCTTGCCCGAATTGCAGGCCGGCCTGCCGACCTCGATGCGCGTCGATGTGCTGAGCGACCGAACCACCGGCATCCGGGCTTCCGTGCTGCATGTCGAGATCGAGCTGCTGCTGGCCGTGCTGATGGTGGTGCTGGTGATTTTCGCGTTTTTGCACAACCTGCGGGCCACGGTGATCGCCAGCCTGTCGGTGCCGATCTCGCTCATCGGCACCTGCGGCGCGATGTACCTGCTGGGCTACAGCCTGAACAACCTGAGCCTGATGGCGCTGACGATTGCCACCGGCTTCGTGGTCGATGACGCCATCGTGATGATCGAGAACATCTCGCGCTACATCGAGGAAGGCGAATCGCCGATGCTGGCTGCACTCAAGGGCGCCAAGCAGATCGGCTTCACGATCATTTCACTGACGGTGTCGCTGATCGCGGTGCTGATTCCGCTGCTGTTCATGGGCGATGTGGTCGGCCGGCTGTTCCGCGAATTCGCCATCACGCTGGCCATCACGATTTTGATTTCGGCGGTGGTGTCGCTCACCTTGGTGCCAATGATGTCCGCTAAGTGGCTTAAAGGAAGACCCGGTCAGTTCATCAGCACGGGCAGCGCCACGTCCCCGCCCGTACAAGTTCCGGTCGCGGAACTGGCTTCGCCAGGCCGCAGACGGGGCGGCCCCCTCGGGGGGCAGCGAACCACGCGAAGCGGGGAGCGTGGGGGCTTTTTGGACAACGTCATCGTCCGCTACGACCAGTCGCTGACTTGGGTGCTCAGGCGCCAGGGTCTGACGCTGGGGGTGGCGCTGGCCACGCTGCTGCTCACCGTGCTGCTGTACATATTGATTCCCAAAGGCCTGTTCCCGACGCAGGACACTGGCCAGTTGCAGGCGCGCGTCGAAACCGCCCAATCGGTGTCGTATGCGCGCATGGCCGAATTGCAGCAGGCGGCCGCGCGCGAGATTTTGCAGGACCCGGATGTGGACGCGCTGAGCTCCTTCATCGGCGTCGATGCGGCCAACAACACCATGCTGCACACCGGCCGCATGCTGATCAACCTGAAAAAAGAGCGCATCGGCAGCCAGCAGGACACCATGGACCGGCTGAGGGAGCGCGCCAGCCGGGTCGCGGGCGTCACGCTGTACCTGCAGCCGACGCAGGATTTGACGATTGACGCCGAAACCGGCCCGACGCAGTTCCGCGTGTCGATGGAAGGCGCGAGCAATGCCGTGGTGGTGCAGTGGGCCAACCGGCTGGCCGAGCGCATGGCGCAGTCCGCCAGCCTGCGCAACGTGGTGTCGGACGCCGGCGCGCAGGGCACGGCAGCCTTCATCAACGTGGACCGCGACACCGCTTCCCGGCTGGGCATTTCAACCTCGACGATTGACGATGCGCTTTACAGCGCGTTTGGCCAGCGCATCGTCTCGACCATCTTCACCGAGACCAACCAGTACCGCGTGATCCTCGAAGCCCTGCCCGACGCGCTGGCCACGCCGGCGTCGCTGGGTAACCTGCCGTTGAAGACCGGCGCCGGCACGACCACGCCCCTAGCGTCGATTGCCACCATCACCGAGCAGCCCGCGCCGCTGCAGATCACCCACGTCGCGCAGTACCCGGCCACGACGTTGGGGTTTGACACCGCGCCGGGCGTGTCGCTGGGCAAGGCGGTTGATGACATCAAGCAGGCGGCGAAAGACATTGCCCTACCGGCCAGCGTGACCTTGAGCTTTTTGGGCGCGGCCGGGGCTTACCAGTCGTCGCTCTCCAACCAGCTGTGGCTGATTTTGGCGGCGGTGGTCTGCGTGTACATCGTGCTGGGCGTGTTGTATGAAAGCTATGTGCACCCGATGACGATTCTCTCGACGCTGCCGTCGGCGGGTGTCGGCGCCTTGCTGGCGCTGATGATCAGCGGCTCGGACCTGGGCGTGATCGGCATCATCGGCATCATCTTGTTGATCGGCATCGTGAAAAAGAACGCCATCATGATGATCGACTTTGCGATTGACGCCGAGCGCAACCAGGGCATGTCGCCGCAGGAGGCGATTCACCAGGCGGCGCTGCTGCGCTTTCGGCCGATCTTGATGACGACGCTGGCGGCGCTGTTTGCGGCGGTTCCACTGATGCTGGGGTTTGGCGAGGGCGCTGAGTTGCGGCGGCCGCTGGGGCTGGCGATTTTTGGCGGATTGATTGTTAGCCAGGTGTTGACGCTGTTCACGACGCCGGTCATTTACCTGGCGTTTGACCGGCTGGGGCGGCGTGTTGGGCGCAAGGAGCGGGTGGATGCTGCTGTTGCCTGATTTTTATGCTTTTTATGCGGTTTGCGCTTGTCCTGCTTGCGTATTCAGCTATTTAATTGATAGTGGTTTACGCTGCATGGACCTGCTGGCCGGGGGTTGCCCGGCGGCAAGTAACTTTCTTTTGCTTCGCCAAAAGAAAGTCACCAAAGAAAAGGCGACCCGGCTGTCTGGGTCCCTTCGCTTCGCTTCGGGCGACCTGCGCTGCCCCGAAAAAACGGGGGTCGGCGCAAACTCGCTTCACTGCGTTTCGCTCAAACAGCGCGCCGCCCTGATCCCGTTTTTCCGGGGCATCGCAGGCCCAGACAGAACGGGACGGGCGGGGAATGAAATCCGAACAGCCGAACAGCCAAACAGCCACCGCGCCCGGGTTTTAGCCCCGAATGCTATTAATTCGATAGCTGGTTGCGCAGGTAGTTCTTGCGGGAACGGCACTTTTTATGCACAAACACGGGGTTCCGCTCCCGTATCCGTATCCGTATCCGTATCCGTATCCGTATCCGTATCCGTATCCGCCAGTCCCGTTCTGGCTGGGCCTGTGATGAGCGGCAAAAGCGGGATCAGGGCCGCGCGCTGTCTGAGCCGCAGGCGAGTTTGCGCGGACCCCCGCTTTTGCCGATCATCACAGGTTGCCCGTAGCGAAGCGAAGGGACCTAGACAGCCGGGTCGCCTTTCTTTTGCTTACTTTTCTTTGGCGAAGCAAAGAAAAGTGAGTTGCCGCCGGGCAACCCCCGGCCAGCCCAACCCAGCAAAGCTAACGCAGAACAAAATCGCAGCGAAACGTAGAGCAGGAGCCAGACCATGAACCTGTCCGGCCCCTTCATCAACCGCCCCATCGCCACCATCCTCCTGACCATAGGCCTGGCCCTGGCAGGCATTGGCGCCTTCTTCGTCCTGCCAGTCGCCCCCCTGCCCCAGGTCGATTTCCCAACCATCACAGTCAGCGCCTCCCTGCCCGGCGCCAGCCCCGGCACCATGGCCAGCAGCGTCGCAACGCCCCTCGAAAGACGACTGGGCGTGATCGCCGGCGTCAACGAAATGACGTCCAACAGCGGCACCGGCTCGACCCGCATCAGCCTGCAGTTCGACCTGAACCGCAAGATTGACGCCGCCGCCCGCGAAGTCCAGGCCGCCATCAACGCCTCGCGCGCCGACCTGCCCGCCACGCTGCGCAGCAACCCGACCTACCGCAAGGCCAACCCGGCCTCGTCGCCGGTCATCATCCTGGCGCTGACGTCCAAGACCCGCTCGCCCGGCCAGATCTACGACGAGGTTTCCAACCTGGTGCAGCAAAAAATCGCCCAGGTACCCGGCGTCGGCGACGTGGAACTCGGCGGCGGCTCGCTCCCTGCCGTGCGCGTCGAGCTGCTGCCGTTCGCGCTGAACCGCTACGGCGTCAGCATGGAAGACGTGCGCGCCGCGCTGCAGGCGTCCAACGCCAACCGGCCGCGCGGCGCCATCGAAGGCAACGGCCAGCGCCTGCAGATCTATGCAGCCGGCAACACCGCGTCCGGCGGGCTGCGCGCGGCAGACTACCGGGGGCTGATCGTCGCCTGGCGGAGCGG
Organism: Polaromonas sp. DSP2-3-2b2; assembly: GCF_049895905.1. Taxonomy (NCBI): domain Bacteria; kingdom Pseudomonadati; phylum Pseudomonadota; class Betaproteobacteria; order Burkholderiales; family Comamonadaceae; genus Polaromonas; species Polaromonas sp. DSP2-3-2b2. The sequence goes on from NZ_JAFCTH010000002.1 coordinate 129,875, forward strand.
CGCGGCGATTCGCCTGAGCGACGTGGCCGAGATCAGCAACGGCGTGGAAAACACCAACACCCTGGGCCTGTTCAACGGCCAGCCGGCGGTCGTCGTGCTGGTCACGCGCCAGCCCGATGCCAATGTGATCGCCACCGTCGATGGCGTGCGCGCCCTGCTGCCCGAGTTGCAGGCGCAACTGCCACCCGATGTGGAACTGCAGGTGGCGTCGGACTCGACCAACTCCATTCGTGCCTCGCTCCGGGAAATCGAGGTCACGCTGCTGATCTCGATTGCGCTGGTGGTGCTGGTGGTCAGCGCTTTTTTGCGCAGCGCGCGCGCCACCTTCATTCCCGCCGTGGCCACCGTGGTGTCGCTGCTGGGCACCTTCGGCGTGATGTATTTGCTGGGTTTTAGCCTGAACAACCTGAGCCTGATGGCGCTCACCGTGGCGACCGGCTTCGTCGTCGATGACGCCATCGTCGTGCTGGAAAACACCAGCCGCCACATTGAAGCCGGCATGGACCGTTTCAAGGCGGCGCTGCTGGGCGCGAGCGAGGTCGGCTTTACTGTCCTGTCGATCAGCCTCTCGCTGGTGGCGGTGTTCATTCCGCTGCTGTTCATGGGCGGGCAGACCGGCCGGCTGTTTCGCGAATTCGCCGTCACGCTGTCGGCGGCGGTGATGATCTCGCTGGTGATCTCGCTCACCACCACGCCGATGATGTGCGCCTGGCTGCTCAAACCCGCTGGCGCCGACAAACCGCCGGGACGCATCGCCCGAAGCTTTGAAAACGGTTTCAAGCGGCTGCTGAGAAGCTATGAAATTGCGCTGGACTGGGCGCTTTCAGCCAAGCTGCTCGTCATGCTGACGCTGCTGGCCGTGATCGGCCTGAACGTCTACCTCTACATTGCCGCGCCGAAGGGCTTTTTTCCGCAGCAGGACACGGGGCAGATCAACGGTTTTCTGCGCGCCGACCGCAGCATTTCCTTCCAGGCGATGCAGACCAAGCTCAAGGCGCTGGTCGAGATCATCCGCGTCGACCCGGCGGTCGATACCGTGGTCGGTTTCACCGGCGGTTCGCGCGCTGGCGGCGGCTTCATGTTCATCAACCTCAAGCCGGTCGGGCAGCGCAGCGACGCGGGCCAGGCGGTGATTGCGCGGCTGCGGCCGCAACTGGCGCAGGTCACCGGCGTGAGCCTGTTCCTGAACCCGGTGCAGGACCTGCGCGGCGGCGGGCGCCAGAGCAGTTCGACCTACCAGTACACGCTCAAAAGCGACAACGCGGCCGACCTGAAACGCTGGGCAACGCGCCTGGCCGATCAGATGAAGGGCGCCAGCGCGCTGACAGATGTGGACACCGACCAGGAGGAAAACGGCGTCGAGACCATGGTCACGGTGGACAAGGAAAGCGCGGCGCGGCTAGGCATCAGTTCGCGCGATGTCGACAACGCGCTGTACAACGCCTTCGGCCAGCGCCAGGTCGCGACGATCTACGGCGAGCTGAACCAGTACAAGGTCATCATGCAGGTGGCGCCGCGCTATATCGGCAGCCCCGAAGCGCTCAAGGACATTTATGTGCCGGCAAGAAACACGGCGGCTGCCAGCACGACCGGCACGACCGCGTCCGTCGTGAATCCGGCCCTGCGCGACCCGTCTGCCGGCCAGGCGCTGAGCAGCGTCGTCACGACCATGGTGCCGCTGTCGGCGATTGCCAGCTTCAGCGAAAACTCGTCGGCGTCATCGATCAGCCATGAGGACGGCGAACTCTCGACCACCATTTCCTACAACCTGGCCACCGGCAGCACGCTCAGCGATGGGCAAGCCGCCGTCAAGGAAGCGGAAGCCGCGATCAGCCTGCCCAACAATGTGCGCGGAAGTTTTTCGGGCACGGCCCTCAGCGCGCAGCAGTCGCAAGGCGAGCAGCCGCTCTTGATTCTGGCGGCGCTGGTGGTGATCTACATCGTGCTCGGCATCCTGTACGAAAGCCTGATCCACCCGTTGACGGTGATTTCCACGCTGCCGTCAGCCGGCGTGGGCGCGATGCTGGCGCTGCTGCTGTTCAAGATGGATTTGTCCATCATCGCGCTGATCGGCATTTTTTTGCTGATCGGCATTGTCAAGAAAAACGCCATCTTGATCATTGACTTCGCGCTGGACGCCGAACGCGCGCGCGGCCTGAGCGCCGTGGACGCGGTGCGCGAGGCCTGCCTGCTGCGTTTCCGGCCGATCCTGATGACGACGATGGCTGCCATCCTGGGTGCGCTGCCGCTGGCCATCGGCTTTGGCGAAGGGGCAGAGTTGCGCCGGCCGCTGGGCATCACCATCATCGGCGGGCTGATCGCCAGCCAGTTGCTCACGCTGCTGACCACGCCGGTGGTGTATGTGCTGCTCGACAAGCTGCGCCGCCGCAGCGCGTCCGAACGCCACCTAAGCCGCCATCCGCATGACCCGTCCGACGAGCCGCCCGCCGTCCGGCCGTTGCAACCGCAATGAGCCAAGCCGTGCTGATTTTTTTACCCCACGCTAAAACCGCTGTCATTCCCGCGAAGGCGGGAATCCATGGTCCTTCGCCAAGGCGGGCGTTTTGCGGCGTCTGGATTCCCGCCTTCGCGGGAATGACGAATTCATAAAGTTACCCATGCGCTCAACACTTCATCCCTGCAAACTCCTCGTTGCGGCCTTGGCCGTGGCGCTCGGCGGCTGCGCCGTCGGCCCCGATTACGAGCGCCCCGCCACGCCCGACATCAGTGCTTTTAAGGAGGCCGCCGGCTGGGTAGCTGCAGCGCCCGCCGATGCGCTGGAACGCGGCCCCTGGTGGAGCTTGTTCGGCGACCCGGTGCTGGGCCAGCTGGCCGCCCGGGTCGATGTGTCCAACCAGAACGTCGCCGCCGCCGTGGCCGCTTATGCGCAGGCCCGCGCCGTGGTGCGCGAGCAGCGGTCTTCGCTGTTTCCCTCAGTCACGCTGGACGGCGGCGCCAACCGGTCGCACAGCAGCGCCAGTTCCAGCAGCAGCACCAGCGGCGGTCGCACCGGCAACAGCTACCAGCTCAGCATGGGCGGCAGCTGGGAGCCCGATGTCTGGGGCCGCCTGGGCCGCGCGGTGGAGAGCAGCACGGCCAGCGCGCAGGCCAGCGAAGCCGATCTGGCATCGGCCCGGCTGTCGGCGCAGGGCGAACTGGCCGTCAATTACCTGACGCTGCGCCAGGTCGATGCGCAAAAAGCGCTGCTTGAAAGCACCCTCGCCGGTTTTCAGCGCAGCCTGGAAATCACGCAAAACCGCTACACCGCCGGCATCGCGGCCAAAACCGATGTACTGCAGGCGCAAACCCAGCTGGCCAATGCCCGGGCCGACGAGGCCGGGCTGCTGCGCCAGCGCGCCCAGCTGGAACACGCCATTGCCGTGCTGGTGGGCGAAGCGCCGGCTAACTTTTCCGTGGCGCCGCAAGCCTGGAAGCCGACAGTACCTGAAATTCCGGTCGGCATTCCCTCCACGCTGCTGCAGCGCCGCCCCGACATTGCGGCGGCCGAGCGCGCCGTGGCCGTGGCCAATGAAAAAATCGGCATCGCCCGCAGCGCCTACTACCCCAGCCTGTCGCTGGGCGCCTCGTATGGGTTGGGCTCCAGCCGCGTGGCCGACCTGTTCAGCGCGTCCAGCAGCGTCTGGTCGCTCGGCCTGTCGGCGGTGCAGGCGCTGTTCAACGCCGGCGCCACCACCGCGCGGGTGCAGGGCAGCGAAGCGGCGCATGCGCAGGCGGTGGCGCGCTACCGGCAAACCGTGCTGACCGCATTCCAAGGGGTTGAAGACCAGCTGGCCGCAACCCGCATACTCTTGATGCAACAAGATTTGCGCCGCCAGGCGTCCGAAGCCGCCGACCAGGTCGAGCAGCAGGTGCTCAACCGCTACCGCAGCGGCCAGGTCGGCTACACCGAAGTGATTACCGCCCAGGCCACCGCGCTGAGCGCGCGCCGCACGCTGGTGCAGGCCATGGCCGACCGCCAGACCACCGCCGTCGCCCTGATCCAGTCGCTCGGCGGCGGCTGGCAGGCGGAGCAATGACACCGGTAGCCGCGCGCAATTCAAGGCCTCCTGCAATGAAGCGGGAATCGTTTGCCAGCAAATTCATGGCCGACAGCGAGGACACATGCCCTGAAAACTGAGTGCAACGGCCCACTGTTGACCTGGATCAGAATGCCCCTAGAGCGAATGAGGGATAGTCGTTTCAAACAAAAGGAGCTAAGACCATGAAACTGCTGACTGACCTGTTTTCCACCGACTATGGCCTGATGAGCATTGGGGGAATCATATTCATGTTGTGCATGATGGGATTTTTTATTCGGTTGTTCATGGGCAAGATGAAACACGATCCGACGGCCCCCCGCAGGTAGGCTGCCAGGGCGGCCGTGGGCGTTTCGACCGCGCATGTGGTCACGCCGCGCCTACCCAAACTCGATCACGACAGCGACAATGACAATGACAATGACACGGTGTCGGCAATGTTCTTCGGCGCAGCGTCCAGCGTGCTGCCGGCCGGTCCGGTCGCCGGTCAGGCTGGCTCAGAAGCGCACCGTGTCGGCCACCCGCTCGGCACAGGCCCTGGCCTGTTCTGCATCGCGTGCCTCGACCATCACGCGCAGCAGCGGTTCGGTGCCGCTGGCCCGGATCAGGATGCGGCCAGTGTCGCCCAGTTCGATCCGCACCGCTTCGGTTTGCGCCGCAAGTTCCGCGCTGTCTTTCCAGTTCTGACCGGGCTTGAGCCGGACATTGATCAGGGTTTGCGGAAACAGCACCACATCCGAAAGCAGTTCCGACAGCGTCTGCTGGCTGCGCACGCAGGCTTGCAGCACCTGCAGCGCGCTGATGAGGCCGTCACCGGTGGTGTGCTTGTCCAGCGCCAGCAAATGGCCGGAGCCCTCGCCGCCCAGCAGCCAGCCGCGCTTTTCAAGCTCTTCAAGCACGTAGCGGTCACCGACCTGCGCGCGCACAAACTCCAGGCCTTTGGCCTTCAGCGCCACTTCCACGGCCATGTTGGTCATCAGGGTCCCGACAGTGCCCGGGACTTTTTCGCCGCGTGCCAGCCGCTCGTTGACCATCAGGAACAGCACTTCATCGCCGTTGAACAGTCGGCCTGTGGCATCGACCACCTGTAGCCGGTCAGCATCGCCATCGAGAGCAATGCCGTAATCAGCGCCGTTGGCCCGCACGGCGGCCACCAGTGCTGCCGGATGGGTCGCGCCGAAACCGGCGTTGATATTGAGGCCATCGGGCGCGCAGCCGATGGCTATCACCTCGGCCCCAAGCTCATGAAACACCATGGGCGCAATCTGATAGGCCGCGCCATGCGCGCCATCGACCACGATCTTCAGGCCCTTGAGCGTCAGGTCGTTGGCAAACGTGCTTTTGCAGAATTCGATGTAACGCCCGGCGGCATCGTCAAGCCGGCGGGTTTTTCCCAGTGACGCCGAATCCGCCCAGACCGGCGGCTCGTCGAGCGCGGCTTCCACCGCCGACTCCCATTCGTCGTTGAGCTTGGTGCCCTGGGCGCTAAAAAACTTGATGCCGTTGTCGGCAAAAGGGTTGTGGCTGGCGCTGATCACCACGCCCAGGCTGGCGCGCTGCGCCCGCGTGAGGTAAGCGACGCCGGGCGTGGGCAGCGGCCCGAGCAACACCACGTCAACGCCGGCTGAATTGAAGCCGGACTCCAGCGCGCTTTCCAGCATGTAGCCCGAAATCCGGGTGTCCTTGCCGATCAGCACGGTCGGGCGCGCTTCGGTCCTGCGCAGCACGCGTCCCACTGCATGGGCCAGACGAAGTACGAAATCAGGCGTGATGGGAGCCTGTCCCACTGTGCCGCGAATGCCATCGGTGCCAAAGTATTTTCTTGTCATGGGTATTGGTTCTTGAGTTGTTTTGCAGCGTTCAGCCCAGGAGGGCATGGCTTCGGTCTGATTTTATGGCCGTCCTTTGGGCTTGGACGGTTCGATTGCCACATATTGCGCACCGCAACAATCAGGCGCCCGGCGCCTTGGCGTGTCAGCTGGCGGCTTTCCAGACTTTCAGCCCCTGCACGGTTTCCCGCACGTCATGGACTCGCACAATGCGCGCGCCGCGTTCGACGGCGAGCAAGGCGGCCGCTACGCTGGGAACCATGCGCCCCTCCGGCGAGGCCGTCTCCGGGTCATCGCAGACCGCCGCCAGCGATGACTTGCGCGACCAGCCTGCGAGCAGCGGATAGCCAGCCGCCAGGAATTCACGCTGGCGCGCCAGCAGGACAAAATTCTGCTCGACGGTTTTCCCAAAACCCACGCCCGGATCCAGCACGATACGGGATTTTTCGACGCCCAAGGCCTGCAGGTTGCGACCTGCCTGCTCCAGAAACGAGAGCACCTGGGGAAGCACATCGCCCTGCATGGGCGCTGTCTGCATGGTTTGCGGCTCGCGATGCATGTGCATCAGGCAGACACCGCAGGACGCGTGCGTCGCCACGACCTGAAGTGCGCCAGGCTGGCGCAGCGCCCAGATGTCATTGATGATGTCGGCGCCAAGATCAAGCACGGCGCGCATGACCTCGGGCTTGTAGGTGTCCACCGAAACCGGGACGCCCAGCGTGACCGCATGGCGGACCACTGGCAGCACGCGGGCCAGCTCCTGCTCCAGCGGAACCGGCAAGGCGCCAGGGCGGGTGGACTCCCCCCCGATGTCCAACAGGTCGGCGCCGTCGCGAACCAGCTTTTCACAATAGGCAAACACGGCTGACAGGTTGTTCGTGGTGGCGAAATAGTTTCCGCCGTCGAAAAATGAGTCTGGCGTGGCATTGACAATGCCCATGACGCGGGCTTGCGACAGGTCCAGTTGAAAGCGCGCGGTTTGCCAGATCACAAAAACTCCTTGTTGACGACGACGGGTTGAACGATGGAATGGAATGGAATAGAGTTTTGCCGGAAACGGCGGACCCAAAGAAAAACCGGGGACTGGCCCCGGTTTCTAGGATATCTGGCGAACTGAACGAGTCAGTCAGGCGGCGTTGGGCGCCGGGTCTGCCGTAACTGCAGGGCTACCACCGCTCGGGCCGTTGCCACCGCTGCCGACGGACGGATTGCGAGGCGTCCAGTCCTTGGGCGGACGCGGCTCCTTGCCGGCCATGATGTCGTCCATCTGCTCGACGTCAATGGTTTCCCATTCCAGCAAGGCCTTGGCCATCGCGTGCATCTTGTCCTTGTTGTCCTCGATCAGCTTACGCGCCAGGCTGTACTGCTGGTCGATGATGCGGCGCACCTCGGTATCAACCTTTTGCAGCGTCGCTTCGCTCATGTTGTTGGTCTTGGTCACCGACCGCCCCAAGAACACTTCGCCTTCGTTCTCTGCATAGACCATGGGGCCAAGCGCATCGGTCATGCCGTAGCGCGTGACCATGTCCCTGGCCAGTCCCGTGGCGCGCTCGAAGTCGTTGCTGGCGCCTGTGGTCATCTGGTTCATGAACACTTCTTCAGCAATGCGGCCACCGAACAGCATGCTGATCTGGCTGAGCATGTACTCGCGGTCATAGCTGTAGCGGTCCTGCGCCGGCAGGCTCATCGTGACACCCAGGGCACGACCGCGAGGAATGATGGTGACCTTATGCACCGGATCACACTTGGGCAGCATCTTGCCCAGCAGCGCATGGCCAGACTCATGGTAGGCCGTGTTGCGGCGCTCTTCCTCGGGCATGACCATGCTCTTGCGCTCGGGGCCCATCAGGATCTTGTCCTTGGCTTTTTCAAAGTCCTGCATCTCGACCGTGCGGGCACTGCGGCGCGCAGCCATCAGGGCCGCTTCGTTGCAGAGATTGGCCAGGTCGGCGCCAGACATGCCTGGGGTGCCACGGGCAATCACATTGGGGTTGACGTCCTGGCCAAGAGGAACCTTGCGCATGTGGACATTGAGAATCTGTTCGCGACCGCGAATGTCGGGCAGCGTGACATACACCTGACGGTCAAAACGGCCGGGGCGCAGCAGGGCGGCGTCCAGAATGTCGGGCCGGTTGGTGGCAGCCACCACGATCACGCCGACATTGGTTTCGAACCCGTCCATCTCGACCAGCATCTGGTTCAAGGTCTGCTCGCGCTCGTCATTGCCGCCGCCGACACCGGCACCACGCTGACGGCCCACGGCGTCGATTTCGTCGATAAAAATGATACAGGGCGCATTTTTCTTGGCGTTGTCGAACATGTCGCGAACCCGGGCCGCGCCCACGCCGACGAACATTTCTACGAAGTCGGAACCGGAAATCGAGAAAAACGGAACCTTGGCCTCGCCGGCAATGCCCTTGGCGAGCAGGGTTTTGCCCGTACCCGGAGGGCCGACCAGTAGCAGTCCGCGTGGGATGCGGCCGCCGAGCTTCTGGAACTTGGCCGGATCCTTCAGGAAATCGACCACTTCCTTGACTTCTTCCTTTGCCTCGTCGCAGCCTGCCACGTCGGCGAACGTCACGGTGTTGGTGGATTCATCCAGCATGCGCGCCTTGGATTTTCCAAAACTGAAGGCACCGCCCTTGCCGCCCCCCTGCATTTGCCGCATGAAATACACCCATACACCAATCAGAAGCAGCATTGGCCCCCAGCTGACCAGCAGCGTCATGAGCAATGAGCCTTCTTCGCGCGCCTTGACGTCAAACTTCACGTCGTTGGCGATCAGGTCGCCAATCAGGCCCCGATCCAGGTAAGTTGCCGTGGTCCGGATTTTGCGGTCGTCGGTCGTGGTGGCCACGATTTCAGTGCCGCCCTGGCCTTCGGCGATGGTCGCCGCCTTGATGCGCTTGCCGCGAACCTCTTCAAGGAACTCGGAGTAACCCAAGTAATTGGAGCCGGTACCGGCCCGCGTGTCAAATTGCTTGAACACGGTGAAAAGCACCATGGCGATGACCAGCCAGATTGCTACTTTAGAAAACCACTGATTATTCAAGGACTGCTCCGATGTATTAATCCAAAACCGATTGCATGGCACATGCGTCTGATTTTAGGCGTTTCAAGAGGCGGAACCGGCGATTAAGGCTTTGCGTCCCTTTGCACGGCACGGATTTAAGCGGGTATTTCAGCTTCAGCAGCTTCGTTTCATCTTCATGTCACATTTTTCAGACTCTTGCCCACCAGAAAGGTTTCAGACGAATTTGAACGCGAAGCCTTGGGCTTCATGCGCTTGACCACCTTGAAGCTGGCCTGAAACAGCTTGACCAGATCGTCATAGCCGCTGCCGTGAAACAGCTTGACGACCAGCGAGCCATCGGGCTTCATGCGGGTCTGCGCAAACTCCACCGCCAGTTCGACCAGATGGGCGATTCGCGCCGCATCCACCGACTCGATGCCCGACAGATTGGGCGCCATGTCGGAAATTACCAGGTCCACCTTGACGGCGCCCTGCTCCGAGCGCAAGGCGTGTTCCAGTTTCTCCAGTACGTCGGGCTCCCGGAAGTCGCCCTGGATGAAGGCCACGCCTTCTATCGGCTCCATCGGCAGCATATCCAGTGCAACGATGCGGCCATTGAGCGCCCCCACGGCGGCGCCGGTCGGCGAGAGCTTGCGCCGCACATACTGACTCCAGGCACCGGGCGTACTGCCCAGGTCGACCACGCAGTCGCCAGGCTTGACCAGGCCCAGCGTTTCATCCATTTCCTTGAGCTTGAAGGCCGCGCGCGCACGATAGCCTTCCTTGCGGGCCTGCTTTACATACGGGTCGTTGATATGGTCGTGCAGCCACGCTTTGTTGACTTTTTTACCTTTTGCATCACCCTTGGCAACGACCTTGGGGGCCGATTTTGGGAGGAGCTTGTGGTCTGACTTGGCATTTACTTTCATGGGGCCTATTGTCGTCTCCCCGACACCGCCGATAATTGCGCATGGCTCAAATACAACTTACCCCTGCCCAGCGCAAAGACCACCGCGCTGAAGCGCACCATCTCAATGCCGTCGTGATGATCGGCTCCGACGGCCTCACCGACAATGTAAAAAAGGAAATCGACGCCGCCCTGACCGCCCACGGCTTGATCAAGGTACGGGTCCAGTCCGACGACCGCGCAGGTCGCGAAGACATGTTCCGCTCGCTGGCTGAGGAACTCGACGCCGCGCCCATCCAGCACATCGGCAAGCTGCTGGTGTTCTGGCGGCCGGTTCCCGAGAAGGAGAAAAAGGTCAGCGAAGACCGCATGGCCGGCCCGCGCGACGTCAAGGTGCTGAAAAACAGCTCGCGCTACGGCCAGCGGCCGGAAGTCAAGACCTTGCGCGTGCTCGGCAACCAGCGCCTCACCCCGGGCGGCAGCGTCAAGCGCGCCAAACCCCGGCAGCAAGTCAGCGTCAAGAAACGCTCGCAAGACTGAACTGGCCCCCCAATCCCTTAACCGACCTCGCTGGTCGGTTTTGCGTTTTCATGGCTAAAACAACCTGCGGCCTTTAGATTCACCCCACCCGCCCACAGCTAAACGCAATGACCAATCCACTCCTCGATTTCTCAGACCTTCCCCTGTTTGACCAGATCCTGCCCGAGCACGTCGGCCCGGCGATGGACGACTTGCTCGCCAAGGCCGAAACGGCGCTGGAGCAGGTCACGGCCGCCGACTTTCCGGCGACCTGGAGCGGCATTGCCGGCGTGCTCGACGTGGCGACCGAAAACCTGGGCCGCGCCTGGGGCGCCGTCAGCCACCTCAACAGCGTGGCGGACACGCCCGAGCTGCGCGCCGCCTACAACGCCGCCCTGCCCCGCGTCATCGAATTCTGGACCCGCCTGGGTGCCGACGAACGCCTGTATGCCAAGTACAAGGCCATCGACGTGGCCAGCCTGAATGACGAACAGCGCCAGGCGCACAAGAACGCCATCCGCAACTTTGTGCTCTCGGGCGCCGAACTGTCGGGCGCAGCCAAGGAGCGCTTCGCGCAAATCCAGGAGCGCCAGGCCGAACTCAGCCAGAAGTTCAGCGAAAACTCGCTCGACGCCACCGATGCCTTTGCCTACTTCGCCTCCGATGACGAAGTGGCGGGCATTCCAGAAGACGTACTGCAAACCGCCAGGGCGCAGGCCGAGGCCGAAGGCAAGGCCGGCTACCGGCTCAGCCTGAAAATGCCAAGCTACCTGCCGGTGATGCAGTTCGCCGAAAGCAGCGCCCTGCGCGAAAAGCTCTACAAGGCCTACACCACACGCGCCAGCGACCAGGCCCCGGCCGAATTCAGCCAGTTCGACAACAGCGCCGTCATGCGCGAGATCCTGGCCTTGCGCCAGGAAGAATCCCGGCTGCTGGGCTATCAGAACTTCGGCGAAGTCTCGGTGGTGGCCAAGATGGCCAAGTCGCCCGAGGAAGTCGTGACCTTCCTGCGCGACCTGGCCCGGCGCGCCCGGCCGTATGCGGAAAAGGACATCGCCGACCTGCGCAGGTTCGCGGCCGAAAAACTGGACCAGGCCGCCCCCCAACCCTGGGACTATGCCTACATCGGCGAAAAGCTCAAGGAAGCGCGCTACGCCTTCAGCGAGCAGGAAGTCAAGCAGTACTTCACCGCGCCCAAGGTGCTGGCAGGCCTGTTCACGATTGTCGAAACCCTGTTCGAGGTGCAGATTCGCGAGGATTCAGCGCCTGTCTGGAAACCCGGCGTGGCTTTTTACCGCATCGAGCGCGACGGCCAGCTGGTTGGCCAGTTCTACCTTGACCAGCCCGCGCGCACCGGCAAGCGCGGCGGTGCCTGGATGGACGATGTGCGCGCTCGATGGCTGCGCCCCGACTCCGGCAAACTGCAAACGCCGGTGGCGCACCTGGTGTGCAATTTTGCCGAAGGCGCGGGCGGCAAGCCGGCCCTGCTGACACACGACAACGTCACCACGCTGTTCCACGAATTCGGCCACGGCCTGCACCACATGCTCACGCAGGTCAACGAGCACGATGTCTCGGGCATCAGCGGCGTCGAATGGGATGCGGTCGAGCTGCCGAGCCAGTTCATGGAAAACTTCTGCTGGGAATGGGAAGTGCTCAGGCAGATGACGGCGCATGTCGATACCGGCGAGCCGCTGCCGCGCGAACTGTTTGACAAGATGCTGGCCGCGAAGAACTTCCAGAGCGGCATGCAGACGCTGCGCCAGGTCGAGTTTTCGCTGTTCGACATGCTGCTGCACACCTCGCACAACCCGGACGAAGATCTGATGGGCCTGCTCAACGAGGTTCGCCGGGAAGTGGCGGTGATTTCCGCTCCGGCCTACAGCCGCACGGCGCACACCTTCAGCCATATCTTTTCGGGCGGCTACGCAGCCGGCTATTACAGCTACAAGTGGGCCGAAGTGCTGTCGGCCGACGCTTATGCGGCCTTCGAAGAAACCGCAGCCGCCAACGACGAAGCAGGAAGCGACAAATCGACGGTCAGCGTGCAAGCCGGCAGGAAGTACCGCCAGGCCATCCTCGAAGCGGGCGGAAGCCGCCCCGCCATGGAGTCGTTCAAGGCTTTTCGCGGCCGCGAACCTTCGCTCGACGCATTGCTGCGTCATCAGGGCATGGCGTGAACCCCGTGCTGAACATGCTTTGCAGAACCGGACAGGCCTCATGAAATCAAGCGCATTGTGTTTTTCTGGAACCCGAGCGCTGTTGGCACTGATGCTGGCAGCCAGCGGCCTGGCTTCATTGCAGGCGCAGGCCCAGCAGGTTTACCGCATCGTCGGACCCGATGGCAAGATCACCTTTTCAGACCGGCCGCCGCCAGTGTCGGCCGGCAACTCCAGAATCAGCGAAGCCAATGCCCTTGGCGGCGCAAGCAACCCCGCGCCTGCCAGCCTGCCGTTCGACCTTCGCAAGGTCGCGCTCAAGTACCCGGTGGTCCTGTACACCGGCGACAACTGCGCACCCTGCGGTGCGGGCCGTTCGCTGCTGACCAGCCGGGGCGTTCCGTTCAGCGAAAAAACGGTCACGACGGCCGCCGACACGGAGGCGCTGCAGCGCCTGAGTGGTGAAGCGTCACTGCCATTTTTGACCATTGGCAGCCAGCAGCTCAAGGGCTTTTCCGATGCGGAATGGACCCAGTTCCTGAACGCAGCCGGCTATCCGAAGTCTTCGGTCTTGCTGTCCGGCTACCGAATGCCTGCACCAGTGCCCCTGGTGACAGCCGCGCCCTTGCCGGCGCCGCCCGTCTCTGGCGAAGGCAACGAGCCAAAAGCCGTGATGAAAACCCCCGCGGCACGTCCGGTACAGGCCCCCACCGACAGCAGCAACCCGGCCGGCATCAAATTCTGATCGGCGTTGGCGAGATTGAATTCCGGCCTGGCGGTTTACAGACCGGCGTCAGGAAAGCCAACCTCAGCGCATTCTGCCGCGCCGTTTCGACACCGTCCGCCAGCGCCACGCCAGCGAGATCAATCCATAGCTGAACAGCCCCATCAATACGGCGGTGATGCACAGTCCGACCACCAGCGGCTTGCCCAGCGCGGCGATGCGCTGCCAAAGGCTCAGGGTGTTTTCGATCTCCTGCGTGCCGATAACTTCGATGCCCTGTGGCGGCGCTTTCTCACCCGTGACCCAGACGCCCAACCGGTAGGCGCCGTAGTAGATCGGGGTGAAGGTCAGCGGATTGCTGACCAGCGTGCTGGCGACGGCAGCCGGGACATTGGCGCGCAGCAGCACGGCGGCGGCCACCGAGAGAGGAATCTGCGCGACCGGGATCAAGAGGCCAAAAAAGACGCCCAGTGCCACGCCCATCGCCACGCCGCGCCGGGACCAGTGCCAGAGCTTGGGCTGGTGCAGCCATGGGCCGAGCCAGGCCAGCCAGCGGTTGCGGCTGATCTGCTCACGGGTCGGAATGCAGGCGCGCAACCGTTCAAGCAGGCTCATGTTATGGCTTCCGAATGAGCAAGCGGCTCGCAGGTCACTGATCACGGCTCCTGGCGGATGGAGGCAAGGGCATGGTGCCTTGAAAAGGCAAATGCGGTCAGAACACCAGGGTTTCAACGCCCTCGTCAGTTCCCAGCAGGCACACATGCGCCTTCTGGAAGGCAAACACGCCGACCGTCACCACGCCGGGCCACTGGCTGACCAGCGACTCGAAGGCCAGCGGCTCGGCGATCTTCAGGCCAGTCACGTCCAGGATGTGCTGGCCGTTGTCGGTCACCAGCGGCTGGCCGTCCTTGTGGCGCACGGTGGCCGCGCCGCCCATGGCTTCGAACTGGCGCGCAATGCGCCGCGCGGCCATGGGAATGACCTCGACCGGAAGGGGAAAGCCGCCCAGCGTGGCGACGTATTTGGACTTGTCGGCGATGCAGACAAAGCGGCGCGACTGGGCCGCGACGATCTTTTCGCGCGTCAGCGCCGCGCCGCCGCCCTTGACCATGTGGCCGGCATGGTCGATCTCGTCGGCGCCGTCGATGTACACCGCCAACTCGTCCACCTCGGCGGCATCGAACACCGTGATACCCAGCGCCTGCAGCCGTTCGGTCGAGGCGTTCGAGCTGGAGACGGCACCTAGAATCCGGTCCTTCATGGTGGCCAGCGCATCAATGAACTTGTTGACGGTGGAGCCGGTGCCAACGCCGACGATGCTGCCGTCCTCGACGTAATACAGGGCGGCTTGGCCGACCAGGGTTTTGAGTTCGTCTTGGGTCATGGGGTGCCTTGCGTAAATGGGTTGGAGTGAAACGGGTTTTGCGACAATCAGGACTCATGCCTTGCGGGCCACGGCGCTTTGCCAGACCCGCGCACATCCACCGCTCTCTGCCCGAATTATCCAATGTCCCTGTTCCCCTACGCCCTGGCCCGTCCCTTTTTATTCGGCCTCGACCCCGAAACCGCCCATGACCTGACCATGGCGTCGCTGGCGCGCACCCAGGGCACGCCGCTGTCAGCGCTGTATTGCGCCACGCGGATCAGCGACCCGATCCAGCTCGCCGGCTTGAGCTTTCCCAACCGGGTGGGCATGGCCGCCGGGCTGGACAAGAACGCCCGCTGCATCGACGGCCTGGCCGCCATGGGTTTTGGCTTTGTCGAGGTCGGCACGGTGACGCCCAAGGCCCAGCCGGGCAACCCCAAGCCGCGCATGTTCCGTCTGCCTGAAGCCAACGCGCTGATCAACCGCCTGGGCTTCAACAACGACGGGCTGGACGCCTTCCTGGCCAACGTGCAGAAGTCGAGCGTTCGCAAGCCCGGCGCGAAAAGCACGCTGCTGCTGGGCCTGAACATTGGCAAGAACGCCGCCACGCCGATTGAAAACGCAGTGGACGATTACCTGATCTGCATCGACGGCGTGTACCCGCATGCCGACTATGTGACGGTCAACATCTCCAGCCCCAACACCAAGAACCTGCGCGCGCTGCAAAGCGACGAGGCGCTGGACGCGCTGCTTGGCCGCATCGCCGAGCGCCGCGAAACCCTGGCTCGCCAGCACGGCAAGCGCGTGCCGATCTTTATCAAGATCGCGCCCGACCTCGACGACGCGCAGGTCGAAGTGATTGCCGCCACCCTGAAGCGCCACGCGATGGACGGCGTGGTCGCCACCAACACCACGCTGAGCCGCGATGCCGTCAAGGGCCTGCGCCATGCCGACGAAGCCGGCGGCCTGAGCGGCGCGCCGGTGCTGGCGGCCAGCAACCGCGTCATCAGCCAGCTGCGCGCCGCGCTGGGCAAGGGCTTTCCCATCATCGGCGTGGGCGGCGTGATGAGCGGGCTTGATGCCGTGTCCAAGATCAAGGCCGGCGCCGACGTGGTGCAGATCTACACCGGCCTGATCTACAAAGGCCCGGCACTCGTCACCGAAGCCGCAAATTCGATCAAAAAGTGCCGCTAGCGCAATAGACACGGGCGTATCCAGCTATTATTTTCATAGTAACTGCGCTGCCGAAAAATCCCGTCAGGGTTTGCCCGAAGGCCTGGAAAGGCGTGTCCCCTGGCGCACTGCCAGCACGGCCCAAGGCCATGTAGAGCAGCTACCATGCAGTTAACCTGAACCGGAGACTGCCCTTGGCCACCACCGCTTTTCCCCCTGCCCTGCACTTTCCGCACCTGCTGGCGCCGCTGGACCTGGGCTTCACGACGCTGAAAAACCGGGTGCTGATGGGCAGCATGCACACCGGGCTGGAAGACGGCCGCAAGCATTTCCCGGCGATGGCCGCCTATTTTGCAGAACGCGCACGCGGCGGCGTCGGCCTGATGGTGACCGGCGGCTTCGCGCCCAACGTGGCGGGATGGACCAAGCCGTTTGCCGGCATGCTGGCCACTTCTGGCGCGGCGCGGCGCCACCGGCAGGTGACCGATGCGGTGCATCAGGAAGGCGGCAAGATCGCGCTGCAAATCCTGCACACCGGGCGTTACGGCTACCACCCGTTGTGCGTCGCGCCCTCGCGCCTCCAGAGTCCGATTTCGCCGTTCACGCCTTACGCGCTGAGCGCCGGCGGCATTGAGCGGCAAATCCGCGCCTTCGTCCGCTGCGCCGTGCTGGCACGCGAAGCCGGCTACGACGGCGTCGAGATCATGGGCAGCGAAGGCTACCTGATCAACCAGTTCCTCGTTACCCACACCAACCAGCGCAGCGACGACTGGGGCGGCAGCTACGCCAACCGGATGCGCCTGGCCGTCGAGATCGTGCGACGCACGCGCGAAGCCGTAGGGCCGGATTTTATTTTGATCTACCGCCTGTCGCTGATCGACTTGATTCCGGAAGGCAGCAGTTGGGAGGAAGTCGTGCAACTGGCCAAGGCCGTCGCGGCAGCGGGCGCAACCCTGATCAACAGCGGCATCGGCTGGCATGAAGCGCGGGTGCCCACCATTGCCACCTCGGTGCCGCGCGGCGCCTTCACCTGGGTGACGAAAAAATTGCGCACCGAACTGCGCGCCGCCGGCTTGAACATTCCGGTCATTACCAGCAACCGGCTCAACATGCCCGAGGTCGCCGAGCAGGCGCTGGCGGGCGGCTGCGCTGACATGGTCAGCATGGCGCGGCCCTTTCTGGCCGACCCGGAATTCGTCAACAAGGCCGCGCAGGGCCGCAGCCAGGACATCAACACCTGCATCGCCTGCAACCAGGCGTGTCTTGACCATGCGTTCAAGGC
The DNA here is from genome assembly GCF_049895905.1 of Polaromonas sp. DSP2-3-2b2. Taxonomy (NCBI): domain Bacteria; kingdom Pseudomonadati; phylum Pseudomonadota; class Betaproteobacteria; order Burkholderiales; family Comamonadaceae; genus Polaromonas; species Polaromonas sp. DSP2-3-2b2. The sequence goes on from NZ_JAFCTH010000002.1 coordinate 146,884, forward strand.
CAAGCTGGCAAGTTGCCTGGTCAACCCGCGCGCCGGGCATGAAACCGAACTCGTCATCCGCATCGCGCCGGCCAAAAAACGTGTGGCGGTGGTGGGCGCCGGCCCGGCCGGTCTGGCGGCCGCCACCACGCTGGCCGAGCGCGGCCACGACGTGACGCTGTTCGACGCGGCCGGCGAGATTGGCGGGCAGTTCAACCTGGCCCGGCGCATTCCGGGCAAGGAAGAGTTTGCCGAAACCCTGCGTTACTTCGGTCGCAGGATTGAACAAACCGGCGTCACGCTGCGGCTGAACACCCGCGTGGAAGCGGCCGAGCTGATCCTCGAGCGCTTCGACGAGGTCATCCTGGCCACCGGCGTCACGCCGCGCAACCCGCGCATTCCCGGCCAGGCGCATCCCCGGGTGCTGAGCTATATCGACGTGCTGCGGGGCCGTCAGGTCGTTGGCGACCGGGTGGCGCTGATCGGCGCGGGCGGCATCGGCTTTGACGTCGCCGAGTTCCTGGTGACACCCCCGGGCCATTCGACGGCGCTGGACCTGCCCGCCTGGCTGGCCGAATGGGGCGTGGCCGATCCCGGCAGTGTGCGCGGCGGCGTGGTTCGTCCGCACATCACGGCGCCGGCGCGCCAGGTCACGCTGCTGCAGCGCAAGGCCGGCAAGATGGGCGCCGGCCTGGGCAAGACGACCGGCTGGATTCACCGGGCGGCGCTGAAGATGAAGCAGGTCGAAATGATCTCGGGCGTGAACTACGAGCGCATTGGCGACCATGGCTCAGGCGTGGGCCTGTTCATCACGCATGGCGCCAAACGCGAAAACGCCAGCGTGATCGAAGTGGACCATATCGTGCTTTGTGCCGGCCAGGAACCGCTGCGCGACCTGCTGGAGCCGCTGCGGGCTGCGGGCATGAAGACGCACCTGATCGGCGGCGCCGACGAGGCCGGCGAACTCGACGCCAAGCGGGCGATTGACCAGGGAACGCGGCTGGCGGCATTGCTGTAGAAAACTGAATGCGCCTGAACGCACGGCGGCAAAAAAGCGGACCGTGCCGTTGAGGTGATCTTTTTTGCCGCTGCACACAGCTTCAGGGCGTAACAAGATTTACCTGTTTGATGGAACTTTCAGCCTGCTGAAATACTGGCAAGCCGCGCGTGTACGTATAGAGTGGATAACCAGCCCATTTGCACCAGCCGCGAAAAGCCAGCGGCCTTTTCGCCGATGGTCTGCCGGATTCATCGGGACAACCTCGGGAAGGCAGCATGGAACTGCTTCAGCGGCTCAAGCAATCGATTGCCTGGCTAGGCGGCGCACTGGCCGCGCTGACGGCCATTTGCTATGCCACCGGCTACTACGCCTTTCATGCGCACCTGACGATGCTCGGGCTTGGCCGGGTGGTGGATTTCAAGCATGAGGACATGCTGCTGGAGGGCGCCCGTTTCTTTTTTGCCGTCACCGCCCACCTGCTGCAGATGGTGCTGGCCCTGGGCGCAGGCGGCGTCAGCGTGCTGGTGCTGCTGGCGTTTCTGGGCGAAATCGGGCCGCTGGCCCGAGGCTGGCAGCGTGCGGGCGAATGGCTGGCCCAACGCCGCGCCGCACTGGCTGCGGCACGTCCGTCGCTCAAGGGCACGCTGCTGCTGACGGCGCTGGTGGTCTTGCTGATTGCGCACACCGACCGTTTTTTCTACCCGCTGCTGGCGCTGGGGCGCATCGACAGCCTGCTGTTTCGCACCGGTGCGCAGTCCACGGCGGAATGCCGCGCCCTGATTCCGGTGGCCGGCAGCGGATTGCCGCCGGCCGTGGCGGCTTCGCTCTTGACGCAGGGGGAGCGCTGCAATGTGTTCCTGCTGGCCGAGTTCCGCCGGCTGCTCGACGGCTACCTGGTGTTGCTGATGGCCATCGGCGCGTCGTTTTCCTTCACCGCAGCCATCCGGCCCGAGATGCTGGCGCGGGCCTGCCGCCTGGTGCTGGCCGTCTATGGAATGGTGTACACGCTCCTGCTGCCGATTGCCTTCGGCATCCTGGTGCGCGCTGCGGTCTACCCGGTGGCCAGCCTTGAATTCAAGGACGGTGCGCTGACCAGCGGCAACCTCATGACGCGCAATGACAAGAACCTGCTGCTGTGGCTGCCTGCCGAGCGAAAGGCCGTGTGGTATCCAAGCGAGTCGATTGCACGGCTCCAGGTGACAGGCCAGGCCAACCTGTTTTTAGTTCCGCAAGGAGACGCCAAATGACCCTGCCCAACATTCCCCATTCGTCCAGCCGCCTCAGCTTGATCGTGCTGCTTGCGCTGCTGCTGCCGGCATGCGCGCCCCTGCCGCCCGCGCCCATGCCCAGCCAGGGACAGGGGCCGCCAGTGTTGCGCCCGGTGGGCCGGATCACCTTTATCGAGGGACCGAATGCGTTTGTCGACAGGGGCAACCATGGCGCCGGGCAGCCCGCCCAGCTGGGCCAGGCGTTGCTGGCTGGCGACCGCTTCTACACCGGCCCGGGAACGCGCATGAAAATCGATTTCTGGAACGGCGGCTATGTCGAGCTCGACGAAAACACCGACCCCAGCCTGTTCCAGGACCTGAACTGCCTGGTGGTCAGCCTGTTTCGCAGCGGCCGGATTTTCGTCGACAAATCCAATGCCTGCGTCGAATCGCTGGGCACCAAAAGCCAGCAGTTCAGCAAGGTCGCTTATTCGGTCATGCCGGCGGCGTCAACCTACCTTCAGATCACCGTGGTCGAGGGCGAGGCCCGCACCCTGCAGCCCGCGCCGGCCACGGTTCCGGCGGGCTGGCGCATCGACCTGACGAGTCGCGGCCTGCTGGGCGACGGCCGCGCCTACCGGGTGCCAGAGGAGGCCATCCGCCAGTCCATCGGCTGGACGCAGTACTACCGCAACCGCAGCCGCAGCACGCCTGCGCCTGAATTTCCGATGTTCAGGTTCCCTCGACCGGAGTATTCAACGCCCGGCCGTGACCAGACGCCGCGCCCGACACGATGATCAATTTGCTATCGAATAAATAGCTGCTTACGCCCGCCCAGCCTGCGCAAAGTGCTTTTTACACTATGAATATCAAGCATTTTTCAGTCCAGCTTGATGCTGGCCTGCCAGACCACCTTGGCCCAGCGGCGGCGTGCTGATCACCCAGACCATCCGCCCGCAGGACCGGCGGCTCGGACTGAACGACTTGCCCGAGCGCGTCACGGGCCTGGCCGCGACATCGCCGGTTCACCGCATGAGTCGGGCCACCTTGGCATCCAGCAAATTTATAACGATTTTGTCTCAGAATCCACACAGCGCGGGCATTACCAGCTATAAAACTCGTAGCAAAACGGATTTTGCGTTATATTTGGCGGCGGGCCTTTTCCGGGCCTGATTCCCATTCCCTGTGACCCGATCGACCTGAGGAGATAACCCAATGAGTGCCAAAGAAAACGCTGCCGTGAACCTGTTGCTTGAACTGCTGGAGTCGCGCTACGCACTGCGCGTGCTGTGGGCACTGAAAGACGGCCACCCGCAAACCTTTCGCCTGCTCCAGGACAGCATTGGCAACATCACACCCAACACCCTGAACACCCGCATCAAGGAATTGCGCGCAGCCGGCCTGCTGGGCCATGGCGAAAAGGGCTATACCGTGACGCCACTGGGCGCCGACCTGCTCAAGCGCCTGAACGACCTGCAGGCTTTCGCCGGAAAATGGGTGGTCAGCCAGACCAAGGTCAACGCGGACAAGAGCACCGCCGAATAAGCGGGCTGCCGGTACGAAAACAGAAACAGGCCAAAGGCCTGTTTTTTTGTTTGCGGCCCAAGCCTGTGTCAAGCGCCAGCTTCCTCAAGCGAAGTTGAACCCGGAAGTTGACCCCCCTACAATCTTGATGCATCAAGCATGACTTGCTGGCGCCGGGACTGCCTATGGTGTTTGCTGGCCGTGCGCCGCCGGTTGAGGCGACATTTCATTACCAATCCTCAATGCCCTGTCTTGAAAAGGGGCTTGTGGTCCCAAGCTAGTCAGCTTAGCAGCTTCAAAAACATACCTACCAACATGTCCGAGAACAAACAACCCGAACAGAACAACGACCTGACAGGTGCGCCAAGCCCCGAGGAACTCGAAGCCGCTCAGGCCGCCAACGAGTTTGACGCGATGAACGCGGTTACCGAGGCCCAGGCCCAGCTGGCGGTCTTGCAGGCCAAGAACACCGAACTGTCCGACAGCTACCTGCGTGCCAAGGCTGAAGCCGAAAACGCCAGGCGCCGCGCCGACGATGAAATCTCCAAAGCGCGCAAGTTTGCCCTTGAAAGCTTCTCCGAGAGCCTGCTGCCGGTGCTCGACAGCCTGGAAGCCGGCCTGGCGCTGAAGGAAGCGACGCTGGAGCAAATCCGCGAAGGCTCCGAAGCCACGCTCAAGCAGCTCAAGAGTGCCTTGGAACGCAACAAGGTCATCGAGATCAATCCGGCGGCCGGCACCAGGTTCGACCCGCACCAGCACCAGGCCATCAGCATGGTGCCTGCGCCGCAGCAGGAAGCCAATACCGTGGTCGCCGTGCTGCAAAAGGGCTACCTGATTGCCGAGCGCGTGCTGCGCCCAGCCTTGGTTACTGTGGCGGCGCCGCAGTAAGCACAAATAAACATCCGAAACATGTCCGCTGCTCTTGAACTTGTAAAACTTATCCGCAAGTCTTCAGCAGCTTGATGAACCGGGCTGCCCACAGCGCATGGCCCGGCATCCAAAACCTTCACGAAACAATAAACAGGAGTTAATCATGGGAAGAATCATCGGCATCGACTTGGGCACCACCAACAGTTGCGTCTCGATCATGGAAGGCAACACGCCCCGCGTCATTGAAAACTCTGAAGGTGCGCGCACCACCCCGTCCATCGTCGCTTACCAGGAAGACGGCGAAGTGCTGGTCGGCGCCTCGGCCAAGCGCCAGGCCGTGACCAACCCACGCAACACGCTCTACGCCGTCAAGCGCCTGATCGGCCGCAAGTTTGCCGAAAAAGAAGTGCAAAAAGACATCGGCCTGATGCCTTACTCGATCGTGCCCGCAGACAACGGCGACGCCTGGATCGAAGTGCGCGGCAAGAAACTCTCGGCCCAACAGGTCAGCGCCGACATCCTGCGCAAGATGAAGAAAACCGCTGAAGACTACCTCGGCGAGCCCGTCACCGACGCCGTCATTACGGTGCCCGCGTACTTCAACGACGCGCAGCGCCAGGCGACGAAAGACGCCGGCCGCATTGCTGGCCTGGACGTCAAGCGCATCATCAACGAGCCCACCGCTGCTGCCCTCGCCTTTGGCCTGGACAAGCAGGAAAAAGGCGACCGCAAGATCGCGGTGTATGACCTGGGCGGCGGCACCTTCGACATCTCGATCATCGAGATTGCCGATGTCGACGGTGAAAAGCAGTTTGAAGTGCTGTCCACCAATGGCGACACCTTCCTGGGCGGCGAAGACTTCGACCAGCGCATCATCGACTTCATCATCGACGAGTTCAAGAAGGACTCCGGCGTCAACCTGAAGAACGACGTGCTGGCGCTGCAGCGCCTGAAGGAAGCGGCTGAAAAAGCCAAGATCGAACTCTCCAACAGCGCGCAGACCGACATCAACCTGCCCTACATCACCGCTGATGCTTCGGGCCCTAAACACCTGAACATCAAGATGACGCGCGCCAAGTTAGAGAGCCTGGTTGACGAACTCATCGAGCGCACGATTGCCCCTTGCCGCGTGGCCGTCAAGGACGCCGGCATCAGCGTGGGCGACATCCATGACGTGATTTTGGTCGGCGGTATGACCCGCATGCCCAAGGTGCAGGAAAAGGTCAAGGAATTCTTCGGCAAGGAACCCCGCAAGGATGTGAACCCCGACGAAGCCGTGGCCGTTGGCGCCGCGATTCAGGGCCAGGTGCTGTCGGGCGACCGCTCCGACGTGCTGTTGCTCGACGTGACGCCGCTGTCCCTCGGTATTGAAACCATGGGCGGCGTGATGACCAAGATGATCAAGAAGAACACGACCATCCCGACCAAGTTCGCACAGACCTTCTCGACCGCCGAAGACAATCAGCCGGCCGTGACGATCAAGGTGTTCCAGGGCGAGCGCGAGATTGCCTCGGGCAACAAGGCGCTGGGCGAGTTCAACCTCGAAGGCATTCCGCCGGCATCGCGCGGCACGCCGCAGATCGAAGTGTCGTTCGACATCGATGCCAACGGCATCCTGCACGTCGGCGCCAAGGACAAGGGCACCGGCAAGGAAAACAAGATCACCATCAAGGCCAACTCCGGCTTGACTGAAGCTGAAATCCAGCAGATGGTGAAAGACGCCGAGCTGAACGCCGAAGACGACAAGAAAAAGGTCGAATTCGTGCAGGCCAAGAACAGCGCCGAAGCCATGGTCCACAGCGTGAAGAAATCGCTGGCCGAGTACGGCGACAAACTCGATGCGGGCGAAAAAGAAAAGATCGAGTCCGCCATCAAGGACATGGAAGAGGCCCTCAAGTCCGACGACAAGGACGCGATTGAAGGCAAGAACGCCGCACTCATGGAAGCCAGCCAGAAGCTGGGCGAAAAGATGTATGCCGATATGCAGTCGTCGCAAGGCGCTGGCGGCGACGCAGCTGGCGCGCCCCACGCCGAGCAGGCCCAGACAAAGCCCGCCGCCGACGACAATGTCGTGGACGCCGAAGTCAAGGAAGTCAAAAAGGGCTGATGTAAGCCGGCTAGAAGCGGCTTGCTGACCGCATGAAAATGCATGGCCAGTGCAAGAGCGGAAACCGGGAGCAATCCCGGCTTTCCGCTTTTGTCTTTTGCCGCTGCATGCAATGCCCGCTTCTTCCTGCCCCTGCCTGGGCTGACCGCTGAATTTTTAACAATGATTGCCTGACCTGACATGGCCAAAAAAGACTATTACGACACGCTCGGCGTTCCCAAGAACGCCAGCGACGAAGACATCAAAAAAGCGTACCGCAAGCTCGCGATGAAGCACCACCCTGACCGCAACCAGGGTGACAGCAAGGTGTCCGAGGAAAAATTCAAGGAGGCCAAGGAAGCCTACGAAATGCTTTCCGATGCGCAAAAGCGTGCCGCCTATGACCAGTACGGCCATGCCGGCGTGGACCCGAACATGCGCGGCGGCGGCGGTCCCGGCGCTGAAGGTTTTGGCGGTTTTGCCGAGGCGTTCGGCGATATTTTCGGCGATGTGTTCAGCGGCCAGCGTGGCGCACAGGGCGGCGGCCGCCAGGTGTACCGCGGCGGCGACCTGAGCTATGCGATGGAAGTCACGCTCGAAGAAGCGGCCGCCGGCAAGGAAGCGCAGATCCGCATCCCGAGCTGGGACGACTGCGGCATCTGCCACGGCAGCGGCGCCAAGCCCGGCACCAAGGTGGCCACCTGCACCACCTGCCACGGCCATGGCGTGGTGCAGATGCGCCAGGGATTTTTCAGCGTGCAGCAAACCTGCCCACAGTGCAAGGGCAGCGGCAAGCTGATTCCCTCGCCCTGCATGGCCTGCCACGGCGTGGGCAAGACCAAGACCAACAAGACGCTGGAAGTGAAGATTCCGGCAGGCATCGACGACGGCATGCGCATCCGCTCGACCGGCAACGGCGAACCGGGCACCAACGGCGGCCCGCCGGGCGACCTGTACATCGAGATCCGGCTGAAAAAGCACGACATCTTCGAGCGTGACGGCGACGACCTGCACTGCTCGATGCCGATCAGCTTCATGACGGCGGCGCTCGGCGGAGAGATCGAGGTGCCGACGCTGGCCGGCAAGGCGGCCATCGACATTCCTGAAGGCACGCAGGCCGGCAAGCAGTTCCGCTTGCGCGGCAAGGGTATCAAGGGCGTGCGTTCGAGCTATCCGGGCGATTTGTATTGCCACATCTCGGTTGAAACGCCGGTCAAACTGACCGAGCACCAGCGCAAGCTGCTGAAAGAACTCGACGAGTCGATCAAGAAAGGCGGCGCCAAGCACTCGCCGAGCGAAGAAGGCTGGACCGACAAGCTGAAGAATTTCTTCGGCGCCTGACGGGTTGCTGCTGTCTTGATGAAATGCCGGATTCAGTCCGGCATTTTTCATGGCGCATCCGTATCATGCCGCTATTGGCAGTGAAAAAGGCCATTTTCGCAAGACGCACCGTTGAAGTGTGCTGCTATTTTGATAGCGTCATGGGATTTTCTCCGGGTTTCAGCCAGTAGCTCGGGCGTAGGCAGCCACGAACTGGCGATCAATCCGGTCTTTCCAGCGCCAGACCCAGGCGCCTTCGACGCTGAGCCCGCCCCAGACGGCAATCGCATGGCGGCCGCCGCACGACAGCAGGTTGAGCGTGCGCTTTTGCGGCAGGTAAGGCTTCAGGGGCTGGCCGTGCCAGGCGGCGCGCAGGTTGGCCAGCAGCGGCGGACCGGCGCGCACGGCATACACGCCGCTTCGCGCATGCGGTGCATCGACGCGACTGGCCACGTCGCCGGCGGCAAACACCGCCGGATGGCTGGTGCTTTGCTGAAAGGCGTTGACCGCCACAAAGCCGGCCTTGTCCAGCGCCAAGCCGCTGCCGGCCAGCCACGCCGGTGCCTGTGCGCCCAGCGCCAGCAGCGGCACATCGCAAGCCAGCCGCTGGCCGTTGCCCAGATGGACGCCGCCCGCGTCCACGCCGACGCAGGTGTCCAACAGCACCTCGATTCGAAGGCGTTGCAAGGCCCGGGCGATGCGGCGCTGCACGCCGGCCGGGTAGCTGGCGCCCGGTGGCTGCGCGCCACTGAGCAGCGTCACCCCGCTGCCCGGCGCAAACGACGCACCTTTTAACGCATGGGCAGCGGCCATGGCCAGTTCCAGCCCCGCTGCGCCTGCACCAATCACAACCAGGTGAATTTTTTTCTGTCGCGCCATCGCCATCACCCGGGGCCAGAGCTGGCCGAAGGCTTCTATGGGCCGCACAAACAATGCATGCTCGCGCGCGCCCGGCATCTGCGCCTCAATCTTTTCGCGGTCCATGACCGGGCCAGTATTCAAGCTCAGCCAGTCGAAAGGCAGAGTGGCGCCGCTCGCCAGGGTCACGGTGCGCGAATCGGCGTCAAGGCCCGTCGCACTGCCTTGTACATAGCGCGCGCCGCAACGGGCAAGCAGCCCCTCAAGCGGAATCATGCAGTTGTCCAACGTGTAATGCCCGGCGACAAACCCTGGCACCATGCCCGAATAAAGCTGGCGCGCATGCGGCGCAACCAGCGTGATAGTCAAGTCGGCCGGCCGGTCTTGCGCCATGCCGTGCAGCACATGCACGTGGGCATGGCCAGCACCCAGCAGCACCAGATGCCGCTTGACTGCTGGCGCGGGGCTTGCCGGAAGAAGGCTTGCGTCATCGGCAGGCTTGGCCTTGTTTTCAGCCTGCGTCATGGCGAAAGCGTGACATCGCCGACATAGCCCAAGCTCTGGCCGCCGGTGTTGTCCGAGTCGGCGCCCACCAGCAGGCCCTGCAGCGGCGGCAGTGTGGCAGATTCCTTGCCGAAGGCACGCTGGAAATCGGCCGCCAAGTCTTGCGTGTGCGCAACCCACTGGCCCAGGTGTTGCTCGCCGCTGTCCACCACAATCATGCGCATGCGGTGCGTGAAGGCGTTATCTAACACGGTGCCGGCCGGCAATCTGGCGTCCCAGACATAGCACAAGGTGGCGGCGGGCAGGTTTTCGCCGCTCATCGAACGGGCGGCACGCAGCAGGTTGCGCTCGACGAAGCCGAGCTGCGCCAGCGGCATGTCGAACAGGGCGCAGACCTTGAGCGGGACGTCGTCGCCGGCCCGCTGCCGCAGGTCGGTGCCGTGCAGCGGCTGGTCCAGGCGCCAGCGCCAGCGCAGCTTCATGCCTGGCGCCAGCGCAAAGTCCGGCAGGTCATGCACCAGGTTGGCATAGGAATGGTCGGTTTGCACCCGCAGCACCGGGTGGCCGTCGATGGGCACCATCTCGAAGCGGGTCAGCGGCTTGGTGGCCTTGGGCAGGCCGACCACGCGCCAGGGTGGCGGCGGCACGGCACCGCTGACGGACGAAAAAGGGTGAAGATTCGCTGCCGCAACTGCCGAATCTTCAGCAAATACCGGGTTTGCGCATAGCCACAGGGCACCAGCAGCTATAAAAAGCATAGTGCATCGTAAAGAGGGAAAGCGCCTTGCGGCGGGATAAAGTCTCATGTCAGGTTCGTTTCCAGTCGTGGTATTTGCGCACCCATTCAAGCAGGCGCTTAGGCTGGTGCGCGCGCTTCCATTCGCCGGCCGCGTATTTGTTGGCTTCCGACAAGGTCGGGTAGGTGTGGATGGTAGACAAAATCTTGTTCAGCCCCAGCCCGTGCCGCATGGCCAGAACATACTCGGCCAGCAGGTCGCCGGCGTGGGTGCCGACGATGGTGACGCCCAAAATCCTGTCCTTGCCCGGCACGGTCAGCACCTTGACAAAACCGCGCGCCTCGCTGTCGGCAATGGCGCGGTCCAGGTCGTCAATGCCATATTTCGTGACGTCACAGGCCACGCCTTTTTCCTGCGCTTCCTGTTCATTCAGCCCGACGCGGGCGACTTCCGGGTCGATGAAGGTGGTCCACGGAATCACCGAGTAGTCGGCCTTGAACAGCCTGAACTCTCCAAACAGCGCATTGACTGCAGCGTACCAGGCCTGGTGCGCCGCCACATGCGTCAGCTGGTAGGGCCCGGCCACGTCGCCGGCCGCGTAGATGTTGGGATAAATCGTCTGCAGATAGTCGTTGGTGGGCACCGTGCGCTGCGTCGAAATGCCGAGTTCTTCGAGCCCGTAGCCGGTCAGCCGCGCCGCGCGGCCGACGGCGCAGATCAGCTGGTCGAATTCAATGCGCGTTTCAATGCCCTCATGCGCCATCCAAAGCGTTTTGACGCCGCCCACGTTCTCGCAACGCAGCGCCTGGTGGCTGGTCAGCACCTGCACGCCGTCGGCAGCCAGCGCCTCTCTAGCCAGTTCAGACACTTCCTCATCCTCGCGGCCCAGCAGGCGCGGCGCCATTTCCACCTGCGTGACCGCAGCGCCCAGCCGCGCAAAGGCCTGCGCCAGTTCGCAGCCAATCGGCCCGCCACCCAGCACCACCAGGCGGCGCGGTACGGCGTCGAGCTGGGCAAAGGCGTCCCACAGCGTGTCGCTGGTGACATAGCCCACATCGTCCAGCCCCGGCAGCGGCGGCACAAAAGGCCGGGCGCCGGCGGCAATCACGATGCTGCGTGTGGTCAGGCGCTGCGTGCCGCCACCGTTCAGCGCAATTTCCACCGTCCACGGGTTAACGATGCGGGCGTGGCCCTGCAGCACCTCGACGCCCAAGCCGGTGTAGCGTTTCACACTGTCGTGCGGCGCAATGGCGCGGATCACGTCCTGCACCCGCTGCATCACGACCTTGAAACTGAAATCGGGCGTGGCGTTGCTCAAGCCGTAATTGGCGCCGTGGCGCATCTGGTGCGCCAGCCTGGCGCTGCGAATCAAGGCCTTGGACGGCACGCAGCCGTAGTTCAGGCAGTCACCGCCCATCTTGTGTACTTCGACCAGCGTCACCTTCGCCTTGACCACGGCGGCGATGTAGGCCGACACCAGCCCGCCCGCGCCAGCGCCAATCACGACCAGGTTGCGGTCAAAGCTTAGCGGCCGCACCGACTTCCAGCGCGCATAGACCTTGCGACGCTTGAAAAACCCAAGCACCTTGCTGACCGCCAGCGGCAGCAGCCCGAGCAACACGAAGGAGCCGATCAGCCCAGGGGACAAAATCGACTGCAGCGAGTCGATCTTGGCGATCTGCGTGCCCGCGTTCACATAGGCCACGGTGCCAGCGAACATGCCCAGCTGGCTGACCCAGAAGTAGGTCCAGGTCCTGATGCGCGTCAAGCCCATCAGCAGGTTGATCGCAAAAAACGGCACGACCGGAATCAGGCGCAGGGAGAAAAGATAAAACGCGCCTTCACGTTCAATGCCCTTGTTGACCTCGTCCAGGCGCCGGCCAAAGCGCGCCTGAATCGCGTCCCGCAGCAAATAGCGCGCCACCAGCATGGCCAGCGTCGCCCCGATGGTCGCGGCAAAGGACACCACCACCGTGCCCCACACCAGCCCGAAACCGGCTCCGCCCGCCAGCGTCAAGATGGCCGCGCCCGGCAGCGACAGCGCGGCCACGCCCACATAGACCGCAAAAAACACCAGCGTCACCAGCACCGGCCGCTCGTTGAACAGTGCCGTGAACGAGGCCTGGCTGTCCTTGATGAAGGCCAGGCTGAAATAGCGGCCCAGGTCCAGCGCAAAAAAAGCGGCGACGCCGGCCAGCAGCAGCGCGGCGATGAAGAGTTTGCGTGGATTCACGGGGGTCCTTGGGGTTGTTCTTGTGGTTGAGCCGGACCAGGGCCGAAATTCTTACAACAAAAGGGCTTCAGTCTGGGCAACGCCGCTTACTGCAGAGTTCATTCAAAATCTAGCGTTCAAGGCCATTGGCATAGCCAAAACCGTCAATCAGTCTAACGTCAAGAAAGAACCCATCAGCATGAACCAGGCATTGGTCGGCATCATCGGAGGCAGCGGCCTTTACCAGATGGACGCGCTGGAAGGCGCGCAGGAGCAGGTGATGGAAACGCCGTTTGGCGCGCCGTCCGACGTGCTGGTCACTGGCCGCGTGCACGGCGTACCCGTGGCTTTCCTGGCCCGGCATGCGCGCGGCCACCGCCTGCTGCCGTTCGAGGTTCCCTACCGCGCCAACATCCACGCGATGAAGCAGCTCGGCGTTCGCTATTTGCTGTCGGTGTCGGCCGTGGGTTCGTTGAAGGAAGACTTCAAGCCGCTCGACATGGTGCTGCCCGACCAGTTCATCGATCTGACCAAGCGGCGCGAGAGCACCTTTTTCGGCGAAGGTGCCGTGGCCCACGTGTCGATGGCGCAGCCGGTCTGCCCGGCGGCTTCTAGCGTGCTGGCGCGGGCGGTGCGCCACGTGCTGGCATGCGAAGCGCCCGGCCACGGCGTGACATTGCATGAAGGCGGCACCTATGTTTGCATCGAAGGCCCGCAGTTTTCGAGCAGGGTCGAATCGAATTGGTTCCGCAGCATGGGCGGCGGTGTGATCGGCATGACCAACATGCCTGAGGCCAAGCTGGCGCGCGAGGCGCAGATGGCCTACACCACGCTGGCGCTGGTGACCGACTTTGACTGCTGGCACCCGCGCGAGGCGCATGTGAGCGCCGACATGGCGCTGGCCAACCTGCTCAAGAACGCCGGCCGGGCGCAGCAAGTGGCCGCCGAATGCATCCGCCTGCTGGGCGCCGAGCAGCCCGTAAGCGACGCGCACACGGCGCTCAAAAACGCGCTGGTGACCCAGCCTGACGCCATGGCGCCCGAAGTCCGCGAGCGCCTGGCCGCGCTGCTCAGCTGAACTTTCCGGCTGCAAAACGACCTATTGACGTATGCACGCTACCTTACCCCTGCTGAAAAAAATCCGCTTTCCGGCGATTGAACGCGCGCGCCTGGACACGCTGCAAGTCAACCTGGGCTACCAATGCAACCAGAGCTGCCTGCACTGCCATGTCAACGCCGGGCCTCACCGCACCGAGATGATGGACGCGGCCACCCTGGCGCTGATTCCCGAGGTGCTGGCGGCGCGCGGCTTGGGCACGCTGGACCTGACCGGCGGCGCGCCCGAGTTGCACGACGGTTTCCGCGACTTGGTGCGCGCCGCCCGAGCCCGGGACGTGCGCGTGATCGACCGCTGCAACCTGACGATTTTGTTTGAACCAGGCCAGGAAGGGTTGGGTGAGTTCCTGGCCGGGCAGCGGGTCGAGATCGTCGCCTCCATGCCCTGCTATTCGGCCGCCAACGTTGACAAGCAGCGCGGCGAGGGCGTGTTTGACCTGAGCATTGCCGCGCTCAAGCAGCTCAACGCGCTGGGCTACGGCCAGCCCGGCTCCGGCCTGGTGCTGAACCTGGTCTACAACCCGCAGGGCGCCTCGCTGCCGCCCGACCAGCAGACGCTGCAGGCCGACTACAAGCGCGAGCTGCTGGCGCATTTCGGCATCGTCTTCAACGACCTGTTCGCGCTGACCAACATGCCGATCCAGCGCTTTGGCTCCACGCTAGTGTCCAAGGGCTCGTTTGACGCCTACATGGAACTGCTCAAGAACAGCTACCAGCCGCACAACCTGTCCGGCGTGATGTGCCGCAGCACCGTCAGCGTCGACCATCAAGGCTGGCTGTCGGACTGCGACTTCAACCAGCAGCTTGGCCTGCCGCTGGGCACGTCAGGGCTCAAGCGCCATCTGCGCGACCTGCTCAAGACCCGCCTGGACGAGCAAGCCATCCGCGTGGCCGGCCACTGCTATGGCTGCACCGCCGGCCAGGGCAGCAGCTGCGGCGGCGCGCTGGAACACTGAAAATGAGGTCAGCAATAACTTCCAGCGTCATACCCGCGAAGGCGGTTATCCAGACTCGTTTGAGCGTTTCAACCCTTGTTGCTGGATTCCCGCCTTCGCGGGAATGACGGACGGGAAGTTGTTATTTGCGAAATCCTGAGCGCGACATGACGCCTTTCCGCCTGTCCGTAGTGATTCCTGCGCTAAACGAAGCGGCCGGCATGGCGGCCGCGCTGCAGGCGCTGGCGCCGTTGGTGGCGCGCGGCGCGCAGGTCGTGGTGGCCGATGGCGGCAGCACCGACGATACGGTTGCGCTGGCGAGCGCGGTGCAGGTGGCCCACGCACCACGCGGACGCGCGCTGCAGATGAACGCCGGCGCGCAACACGCCAGCGGCGACATCCTGCTGTTCCTGCATGCCGACACGCAGCTGCCGCCGGACGCCGACAGATTGATTGAACAAGCGCTTGCCAGTACGCAAGTCTGGGGCCGTTTTGACGTGCGCATAGAAGGCCAGCCCCGCATGCTCCGCGTGATAGCCGCCTTCATGAACCGCCGCTCACGTTGGACCGGCATCGCCACCGGCGACCAGGCGCTGTTCATGACCCGCGCCGCGTTTGACGCCGTGGGCGGATTCCCGGCCCAGCCGCTGATGGAAGACATCGAGATGTCGGCGCGGCTGCTCAAACTCTCGCGCCCGGCCTGCCTGCGTGCACGCGCCGTTACTTCGGGCCGGCGCTGGGAAACGCGCGGCGTGTGGCGCACGGTGCTGCTGATGTGGCGGCTGCGCTTGGCCTACTGGCGCGGCGCGGCGCCCGAGCGGCTGGCCGAGTGGTACCAGTGACGGCCATGGCGCAGCTCCAACCCCGGCTGGTGGTGTTTGCCAAGGCGCCGCAGCCGGGCCACGCCAAGACGCGGCTGATTCCGGCCCTGGGAGCTGAAGGCGCGGCCGCGCTGGCCAGGCGCATGCTGGAGCACGCCTTGACGCAGGCGCTGGTGGCGGATGCCGGGCAGGTCGAGCTGTGCATGAGCCCGCCGCCCGGCGACCCGGCCTGGGAAAAAATCACCATTTTCGCTGCGGTGTTGCGCACCGCCCAAGGCGAAGGCGCCCTGGGCGAACGCATGGCCCGCGCGGTGCATCGCGTGACGGCCGGTGACGGCCGGCCGGTGCTGCTCATGGGCAGCGACTGCCCGGCGCTGACCGCCGCCGTGATCCGCGAAGCCGCTCGCCAACTGCAGACGCATGATGCGCTGCTGCTGCCGGTGGCCGACGGCGGCTATGTGCTGATCGGCCTGAAGTCGCCCTGCCCCACGCTGTTTGGCCAAATGCCGTGGAGCACCGCCACCGTCGCCGCCGAAACGCTTTCTCGCATGGCGGCGCTGGGCCTGAAGGTGTGGCGCGGGCCGCTGCTGCACGACATCGACGAGCCGGCCGACCTGGCGCAGCTGCCTGCGGGCTTTCTCGGGCCTTGATCGCAGATAAAAACAATGGTTTGCGCTTGATGGATCTGCGTTTATAGCTACAGATTCAATAGCATCAATCCACACGATGGACGCAGGACGTTGACTACTACTGAATTAATAGCTCCTAACGCACGCGCACTATGCGCAAAAGGCTTATTTCACGTAAAAAAACGTAGCTATTTGCACTTTCGATTTGATCGTTGCGTTTTCTGTTTTTGTTCTTGGGCTTTGGGCGGGTTCTTCTGTGGATTGAGGGGTGAGCGCCTTCCCGGCGGGGGGTAACTTTCTTTTCTGGCAAAAAAGAAAGTCACCAAAGAAAGTTGCCTCGGGAGCGGGTTAGAGCTGAACGCTCTGACGGGCCATCGCTTCGCTGGGCCCTGGGCACCTGGATCTGCGGGTTGTTAGCGTTGTCAAAGGCTGGCTGGTTCTACCGCTCGTTCGCCAACAGCTTCACGCTCTGCTTGATCGTTTCTTTTGTGCTTCAGACACTGCTGGCAGGTTTTTGCCCTTTTTCCTTAGTCAAGGCATGCAGCCGGCCAAGGAGACTGAAGGCGATTGGTAAAAGAGACGGTTGTTGATCTACAACCACTGGCGGCCAACCCCTGCGCGTCTCCAGAGGGAGGATGATAAAAAGCGACGCGTGCAGCGCACGCCAAGCCAAGCCAAGCCAAGCCAAGCCAAGCAGAGCAGGCGGATCAAGCAGATGAGGCAGATCGACCAGATCAAGCAGAGCGTGAAGCTGTTGGCGAACGAGCGATAGAACCAGCCAGTCACCGGCATGGGCGACTGGCTGCCGATCAAAGAACCCAGGGCCCAGCGCAGCGATGGCCCGTCAGAGCGTTCAGCTCTAACCCGCTCCCGTCCCCAGGGCAACTTTCTTTGGTGACTTTCTTTTTTGCCAGAAAAGAAAGTTACCCCCCGCCGGGAAGGCGCTCACCCCTCAATCCACAGAAGAACCCGCCCAAAGCCCAAGAACAAAAACAAAAACAGAAAACGCAACGATTAAATCGAAAGCGGTAGTAGTTACAAAATCCCGCACGTCACAGAATCGACGCGCATCACGCCAAGCCAAAGCCCCCGCCGCCAGGCGTGCGGATTTCAAACACATCGCCCGGCTGCATTTCAGCCTGGCCGATATGCGCCAGCGCTTCGACCCTGCCATCCGCCCGCACCACGACGTTTTCACCGACCTGCCCCGGCTTGCCGCCGGCCATGCCGAAAGCCCCATGCACGCGGCCGTTGGACAGGATGCTGGCGGTCATGGCTTCGAGGAATTTCACCCGCCGCACGCCGCCATTGCCGCCCATCCATTTCCCCGCGCCGCCCGAGCCGGCGCGGATTTCATAGCTCTCCAGCCGCACCGGAAAGCGGAATTCCAGCACCTCGGGGTCGGTCAGGCGCGAATTGGTCATGTGGGTCTGCACCACGCTGCATCCGTCAAAGCCCTCCCCGGCGCCGCTGCCGCCCGAGATGGTTTCGTAATACTGGTAGCGCTCGTTGCCGAAGGTGAAATTGTTCATTGTGCACTGGCTGGCCGCCATCACGCCGAGAGCGCCGTACAGCGCGTTGGTGATGCAGCTGGACGTTTCCACGTTGCCCGCGACCACCGAGGCCGGCGGATTGGGGTTCAGCATCGAGCCGGCGGGAATGATGACCTTGAGCGGTTTCAGGCAACCGGCATTGAGTGGAATGTCGTCATCGACCAGCGTGCGGAACACATACAGCACGGCCGCCATGCAGACCGCCGTCGGCGCGTTGAAGTTGTTGGTCTGCTGGGGCGAGGTGCCGGTGAAGTCGATCTCGGCGCTGCGGTGGTGCGTGTCCACGCGGATCGCCACCTGGATCTGCGCGCCGTTGTCCAGCGGCAGGGTGAACTCGCCGTTTTTCAGCCGCGTGATGACGCGGCGCACCGACTCCTCGGCGTTGTCCTGCACATGGTTCATGTAGGCCAGCACCATCTCCAGGCTGAACTGCGAGACCATCTTGCGCAGCTCCTGCACGCCCTTTTCGTTGGCGGCAATCTGCGCCTTCAGGTCGGCCATGTTCTGGGCCGGGTTGCGGCTCGGGTATTCGCCGCTTTGCAGCAGCGCCACCATTTCTGCTTCGCGCAGCACGCCACGGTCGACCAGCTTGACGTTGTTGATCTGCACGCCTTCTTCCTCGATGCGCGTGGAAAACGGCGGCATCGAGCCTGGCGTGATGCCGCCGATGTCGGCATGGTGGCCGCGACTGCCGACGTAGAAGAGGGGGCGGGGTCCGCCCTCACCCCTGCCCTCTCCCAAAGGGAGAGGGAGTAATCCGGATTCACGCCCTCGCCCATCTTCACTCCCTCTCCCTTTAGGAGAGGGCTGGGGTGAGGGCTCCCCGACCCCGTCCCCCGCGAAATACACCGGCGTAATCACAGTAATGTCAGGCAGATGCGTGCCGCCGTGGTAGGGGTCGTTCAGCACATAGACGTTGCCCGGCTGCATCTTGCAGGCATTTTCCCGGATCACGGTCTTGATGCTTTCGCCCATCGAACCCAGGTGCACCGGCATGTGCGGCGCGTTGGCGATCAGGTTCCCTTCGGTGTCGAACAGCGCGCAGCTGAAATCCAGCCGCTCCTTGATGTTGACCGAGTAGGCGGTGTTCTGCAGTTGCAGCCCCATCTGCTCGGCAATGTTCATGAACAGGTTGTTGAAGACCTCCAGCAGCACCGGGTCCACAGTCGTGCCCGCTGCAAACTTGATAGCACGCGGCACCCGCCGGTCCAGCATCAAGTGGTCGAACGCCGTCAAGCGGGCTTCCCAGCCGGGCTCGACCACGGTGGTCGCGTTCTTCTCGGCAATGATGGCCGGCCCTGGGATGAGGTCGCCGGGCTGCAGGTCTTCGCGCACGACCAGCGTGGCGTTGTGCCACTGGCCGCTAGAGTACATGCGCACGGTTTCACGGCGCGGCACTTCGCGCGGCGGGTGCAGCGCGTGGCGCGGTTCGGCCGGCGCATCGCCCGCCACCACGGCCTCGACCGACACGGCTTCCACCACCAGGCCCTTGCCCTGCATCAGGAAGGCGAAACGCTGGCGGTAGGCGGCCTCGAAGCTGGTTTGGATGCTGGCGACCGCTGGCCCCCACCCCAACCCTCCCCCAACGGGGGAGGGAGTCGGAAAAGGCACGATCAGCGCCGAGTCGCTGCCCTCGTAGCGCACATGCACGCGCAGGTAGCTGGTGATAGCGCCAAGGCTGACCTGCTGGCGCTGCAGTTCGGCCTCGGCGGTGGCAGTCAGGGCCTTGAGCGCATCGGCAATTTCCGGCAGCGCGGATTCCGACAACTTGCGCTCCACCGCCTGCTCGCGAATCACGTTCTGGTCGGCCAGCCCCATGCCGTAGGCGCTCAGCACGCCGGCCAGCGGGTGCACAAACACCTGCATCATGCCCAGCGCATCGGCCACCAGGCAGGCATGCTGGCCGCCCGCGCCACCAAAACACTGCAGCGTGTAGCGCGTCACGTCGTAGCCGCGAGCCACCGAAATTTTCTTGATCGCGTTGGCCATCTGCTGCACCGCGATGTCGATGAAGCCTTCGGCCACCGCCTCGGCGCTGCGGCCGGTTTGTACAGCCAGTTCGCTGAACTTTTCATGCACTGCGTCAAGACTTAGCGATTCATTGGCCTGCGGCCCGAATACCTTGGGAAAGTAGTGCGGCTGGACCTTGCCGACCATCACGTTGGCGTCGGTCACGGCCAGCGGGCCGCCGCGCCGGTAGCTGGCCGGGCCGGGATTGGCGCCGGCGCTTTGCGGCCCGACCCGGAAACGCTCGCCATCGAATCGCAAGATCGAACCGCCGCCGGCCGCCACGGTGTGGATGCTCATCATCGGCGCGCGCATGCGCACGCCGGCCACCTGGGTCTCGAACTCGCGCTCGAACTGACCGGCGTAATGCGACACATCGGTCGAGGTGCCACCCATGTCAAAACCAATCACCTTCTCGATGCCGGCAATGGCCGCCGTGCGCGCCATGCCGACGATGCCGCCGGCCGGCCCGCTCAAAATCGCGTCCTTGCCCTGGAACGCATGGGCATCGCTCAAGCCGCCCGACGACTGCATGAAGAACAGCTTGACGCCGGGCATCTCGCCGGCGACCTGCTCGACATAGCGGCGCAGGATGGGCGACAGGTAGGCATCGACCACGGTGGTGTCGCCCCGGCTGACGAACTTCATCATCGGGCTGGTTTCATGCGAGGTGCTGATCTGCGTGAAGCCCACTTGCCTAGCGATGCGCCTGGCCGCCTTTTCGTGGTCGGTGAAGCGGTAGCCGTGCATAAAAACAATCGCAAGGCTCCGCAGCCCTTT
The DNA here is from genome assembly GCF_049895905.1 of Polaromonas sp. DSP2-3-2b2. Classification (NCBI taxonomy): domain Bacteria; kingdom Pseudomonadati; phylum Pseudomonadota; class Betaproteobacteria; order Burkholderiales; family Comamonadaceae; genus Polaromonas; species Polaromonas sp. DSP2-3-2b2. The sequence goes on from NZ_JAFCTH010000002.1 coordinate 167,023, forward strand.
CTGGTATTGCGCAAGCAGCTCTTTTTTCAATAGCACTTCATCCAGAGGCTGAAGCACATCGCCCTGCGCGCTGACGCGCTCATGGGCTTCGACCACGGCGCTATAAAGCAGCTCGGGCAGCACGATGTGGCGGTCGAACAGGCGCGGGCGGTTCTGGTAGGCGATGCGCAGCGCGTCCCGAAAGCCGCGCGTGGTCACCAGCAGCGTCGGCTCGCCCTTGCGTTCGAGCAGCGCATTGGTGGCCACGGTGGTGCCCATCTTCACGCACTCCACCACCTCGGCGCTGACCGGCTCGCCGGGCTTCAGGCCCAGCAGGTGGCGGATGCCGGCGACGGCGGCATCGCGGTACTGCTCCGGGTTTTCGCTCAGCAGCTTGTAGGTGACCAGCGAGCCGTCGGGCCGTTTGCCCACCACGTCGGTGAAGGTGCCGCCCCGGTCGATCCAGAACTGCCAGCGCTTGCCGGGTCCATGGGGTGAAATTTGTTGCACCATCTTTTTTTACCTGTCTGTACCTGTATTCTCAAGAGCGCGGGCCTTGCCGGCCGGCAAGCGCCGACCCAAAGCTATTCTGCCGCGACATGGCGCGCGGCGGACAGCAGTTTTTTCAGCGAGGCCCTTATTTCAGGGTGCGCCACTCGCACGGCGGGCAAAATGCAGGCCATGCTTTCAGTTATTGCAATTTGTATCGGCGCCTCCATGGGCGCGCTGTCCCGCTGGGGCTTGTCCCTGTGGCTGTCGCCCGGCGGCCTGATTCCCTGGGGAACGCTGGCTGCCAACCTGCTGGGCGGCTACCTGATCGGCATGGCCATTGCGGTGTTCCAGGCCATGCCGCAGATTGACCCGGTCTGGCGCCTGCTGCTGGTCACCGGCTTTCTGGGTGGACTGACGACGTTTTCGACCTTTTCGGCCGAGGTCGTAATTTACCTGATGGAAGAACGCTACGGCCTGGCCGCTTTCACCGCCCTGCTGCATGTGGCGGGATCGCTACTGATGACGGTGGCCGGCATCAAGACCGCTATGTTTTTTATAGCTGCCTGCGCATGATAGACGAGCGCTAGCGCACTATTTAATGTATCAAGCGTCGCCCAGCCCGATCGGTGCTGGCGCCCGCATCACGATGCGTGTGAACAGGCGGTCATAGGCCGGGTCGGGCGGATATTTGCCGGTCAGCGGATCGCAGTTCTTCTCGAACGCTGTGTCGAGTTCCTTCCAGTCGGCATCGCTCAGCACGCGCTCGGCTTCGGGCAGGATCACGGTTTCTTCGAGCCGCATGTGCTCCAGGTAAAAAGTCACGTACTGCTTGCACTGGGCCACGAAAGCCGGCCGGCGCGGCTCGCCCAGCAGTTCCCAGGCCAGCAGCAGGTGCTGAAGCTCACGCACGGCTTTCTCACCGTTCATGTGGTCCTTTTCAAGCCGCTCGACGGCGGCCATGACCGACGGTGCCGCCCGCACCACGCGCGGAAACAGCAAGTTGGACTCCTTGGGGTGGTGCAGGCGCTCGGGGAATTCATCAATGTAGAACAGCATGGCGCGCAGCACGTCGAAGAACTGCTCGGGGTTGTCTCCGGGGCCGCGCTCGACCATCATGGTCATGGACCGGAGCATGGCGGCCAGTGACGAATGCTCGTCGCGGATGATTTTCAGGCTGGTGTGTTTGATGGCGGTCTCCTGAATTTTTTTGTGGCGAGCGCACAGCATGCCCTGCGCCATGCGCACATGCCATGACACAGGTCAAGTCTTCATCAGCTTCAAAGCCCGGGGAAACACGGAGTTACCAGCGGCGGCGCCCGCGCGCTCAGTGCTTGCGGGCGCCGTGGTCTGCCGCGTTTCCTGCCATGGCGGCCGGGGCCGCCATGCTGACAGGCACGCTGACTTCTAGGCGGCTTTCAACGCCCTGGGCATCCTGAAGGCGCAGCGTCAGCGGCACCGTGCTGCCCTTGGGCAGCGGCTGCTTCAGGTCCATCAGCATGAGGTGGTAGCCGCCCGGCTTGAGCTGCACGACCTGGCCGGCCGGAAGGTCCAGCGCGGGCAGCGCGCGCATCTTCATGATGTCGCCCTCCATCTTCATTTCATGCACTTCGGCGACGCCGGCCACGGGCGAGGACACACCGACTAGTTTGGCGCCGTCCTTGGCGGTGATGCTCATGAAGGCACCCGTGCCCTTCTGGCCCTGCACGGTGGCGCGCACCCAGGCGTCGCTGACTTCAACGGTCTGGGCATGAAGGGCGCTGCAGGCCAGCAGCATAGTGGCGGTCAATACTTTGAGTTTCATGAAATTTTCCAACGGTGAGTTTGTCAAAATCCGGCGGCACCCGCCGGCTGAATGGGAAAAATTGAAGGGAAATCTCCTGGTGAATTCATCGAACGCACACTATGGAACGCAACGATAAAGCGCGTGCGAGCCCCTTGGTCAGCACGCAAGCCCAAGCCCCGGTGGAGACGGTTCAGTTCAGGAGTTCGGGCGGCCCACGGCTGAAAGGCAGCCCGGGGTTGGTGGCGACGACATCGGCCGGAAAATCGGCGGCGGCCACCTGTACGCCGGCAAAGCAGGGAATGGCCGTGACAGGCTGCGGCGGCAAGGCCCAGCCCAGCGCGCCGCACAGGTCGCACTGCGCGCCGGCCTGCGGTGCATCGCCGGAGCCGTCGTCCGCGCTGCTGCCCCAGGCGGCGTTCGCACTGCAGATGCCGCCCAGCTGGCCGGTGCGCACCTTTTCGGCCAGCATGGACAGCGGCGCCACCAGCGCCGACAGCACAGCCAGAAAGCTGAAGAAAACGGCCACGCGCGCCCACATGGACAAGGTCGGACGGGTGAATGGGCGGATGGACACGCCGCAATTGTAAAGAGTTAAACCGCTGGCCTGACCCGGCAAGGTCAGGAAACGCGGGCTGGTTTACGGCGCGGCGTTGGGGAAAAACAGCTGCTGGCCATTGATCTTGTAGCTGGCAATCACGCCCTGCCCGGCCGGCGAAATCACCCAGTCGGCGAACTTTTGCGCCTCAAGCACTTTCGTTTGCGGGTGCTTCGCGGGGTTGACGACCATCACGCCGTACTGGTTGAACAGGCGTTTGTCGCCCTCGACCAGCACAGCCAGGCCGGCCTGGTTCTTGAACGACAGCCAGGTGCCCCGGTCGGCCAGCACATAGGCACCCAGGCTGGCGGCCATGTTCAGCGCCGGCCCCATGCCGCAGCCGCAGGCCTTGTAGCCGGAGAATGCCGGGGCTGGGGCGCCGGCGGTTTTCCAGTAACGCAACTCGGCCGCATGGGTGCCGCTCTTGTCGCCGCGCGAGATGAAGCCGATGGCGCTGGTATTGGCGGCGTTGATTTTTTTCAAGGCGTCAACGATGTCATTACCCTTGACCTGGGCCGGGTCGGCGGCCGGGCCGATCAGCACGAAGTCGTTGTACATCACAGGGTAGCGCTTGAGGGCAAAGCCTTCGGCGACGACCTTTTCCTCGGCCGCCTGGTCGTGGACAAACAGCACGTCGGCATCGCCCCGGCGGCCCATGTCGATGGCCTGGCCGGTGCCGACCGCCACGACCTTCACGTCGATGCCGCTGGCTTGCTTGAATGCGGGCAGCAAATGGCCGAACAGCCCCGACTGCTCGGTCGAAGTCGTGGACGCCATCACGATGCTGGGCGTCTGCGCTATCGAAAGCGTAGCTGCCAGCGCAAGCGGGATAAGCGCAAGAGCCCTGAAAGGCTCAAGAAATCTGCCCAAACCAGTCATCCGAGTTCTCCTTTTAGAAAATTGTCCGCCGCCGCCGGCAATGGACCGTTGAAAAACGCAGCCGTGGGCAAGTCGGCGACCAGCCGGCCCTGCTCCAGATACACCACCCGGCTGGCCAGGCGCTTGACTTGGCCGAGGTTGTGGCTGCTGAAAATCAGCGTCATGCCGTCGTCGGCGAATTCGGCCATCAGCCGCTCGACCTCGCGCTTGGCCGCCGGGTCCAGGCTGGACGTGGGCTCGTCGAGCAGCAGCACCTGGGCTTTCAGCGCCCAGGCGCGCGCCAGCGCCACCCGCTGCTGCTGCCCGCCGGACAGCGCCTTGGCATGACGCCCGGCCAGGTCGGCCAGTCCGACCCGTTCGAGCGCCTGCAGCGCCTGCGCCTTCGCCAGCTTCCACGGCACGCTGCTGAGCCACAGGCCCAGCGCGACGTTGTGCAGAACGCTGGCGCGCAGCATGTAGGGCCGCTGGAACAGCATCGCTTGGCGCGCGCGCGCATCAAGCCGGAAATGTCCCTGGTCTGGCTTGACAAGCCCGTGCAGGGTGCGCAGCAAGGTGCTTTTGCCGCTGCCGTTGGCGCCGACCAGCGCCAGCTTTTCGCCGGCATGGATGCGCAAGCTGCAGCCACGCAGCGCCTGCACGCGGCCGAACTGCACGCCAACGGCCTGCAGGTCAAAGAGCAGCGTCATGACGAGGCGCCCCGCGCCACCGGCGCTGCCGCCAGCGCGGCGTCAAGATCGGGCAGCGGGTCATCGACCCGCTCGCGCCAGCGCCGCACCAGCGCGATCAGCAAGTTGAGCAGCAGCACCACGCCCAGCAGCACGATGCCCAGCGCCAGCGCCATCGGCAGATCGCCCTTGCTGGTTTCCAGCGCAATCGACGTCGTCATCACGCGGGTGAAGCCCTCGATGTTGCCGCCCACGACCATCACCGCGCCGACTTCTGAAATCGCCCGGCCAAAGGCGGCCATCAGCACTGTCAGCAGGGCATAGCGCTCGTCCCACAGCAGGATCAGGCTGCGCATGAAGCGGCGCGCGCCCAGCGAGGCAAATTGTTCACCGTGGCTGCGCTCGGCGTCGTCGATGGTCTGGCGCACCAGCGCCGTCACCACCGGCAGCACCAGGATGGTTTGCGCCAGCACCATGGCCTTGAAGGAAAACAGCCAGCCCAGAAAACCCAGCGGACCGCTGCGCGACAGCAGCAAATACACCACCAGCCCGACCACCACCGACGGCAGCGCCAGCGCTGTGTTGAGCAGCGCCAGCACGACCGCCCGGCCGCGAAAGCGCGCCACGCCCAGCCAGGCGCCCAGCAGCAGCCCGGCGCTGCAGGCGATCAGGCAGGCCAGCGCGCTGACGGCCAGCGACCGGCCAACGATGCCGGCAAACATCGGGTCAAGCGAAGTGATGAGCAAAAAGGCGGTGGCGGCGCTGTCGGAAAAGGTGTTCATGGGGCAGGTGGTGGCGCGACTGTAGCGCAGCTTTCCCGACTGTGCGGCGCTTGGGGTGTTGTCGTTATGAAGCGCTTTGCATAGGCAAAACCGGCCGTCCGGCGCAGTGGGCCGCACCGATAATCCATGCAAACGCCATGCACAAGATCGAACTTTCCTACCTCCTGAGCCCGCAGCGCGGCAAGAACGCGCTGATCCGCAATCCGATGATGGACATGCTGCACGCAGTCAGCGAACACGGCTCGATTGCCAAGGCCGCCAGAGCACTGGAGTTGTCCTATCGCCACGTCTGGGGTTCACTCAAGGACTGGGAACTGGTGCTGGGCCGCAGCCTGATCGTCTGGGACAAGGGCCAACGCGCGCGCCTGACCGAGTTCGGCGACAAGCTGCTCTGGGCCGAACGCCAGGCGCAGGCCCGGCTGGCGCCGCAGATCGAGGCGCTGCGCGGCGACATTGAACGCGCTTTTTCAACGGCGTTCGACGACAACGCGCATGTCCTCACGCTGTTTGCCAGCCACGACGCGGCACTGTCGGCGCTGCGCGACCAGGCCAGTGCGCACGGCCTGCACCTGGACATCCGCTTCATGGGCAGCGTCGATGCCATCGCGGCGCTGAACGCCGGGCGCTGCATGATGGCCGGCTTTCATGCGCGCGACCAGCCCGCCCGCCATTCGCTGGCCGCGCGGACCTACCGCAGCCTGCTCAAGCCCGGCCTGCACAAGCTGATCGGCTTTGCGCACCGCCAGCAGGGCCTGATGGTGGCCCGGCACAACCCGCTGCGTATCGGCAGCCTGGCCGACCTGGCGCAGCCGGGCATGCGCTATGTGAACCGGCCCCAGGGCACTGGAACGCGGGTGCTGCTGGACGAGCTGCTGGCTGAAGCGGGCATGGCGGCTGCCGACATTCACGGCTACGGCACGGTCGAGCCGTCGCACACCGCCGTGGCGCAGGCCGTTGCCAGCGGCGCGGCCGATGCGGGCCTGGGCATCGAGGCGGCTGCCCGCGAGAAAGGCCTGGGGTTTGTGCCCCTGGCACGCGAGTGCTATCACCTGGTGTGTCTGAAGTCGGAGCTGCCCACGGCGCCGGTGCAGGCGCTGCTCAAGGAACTGCAAAGCGGCGAATGGCAGCGCCTGCTGGACCAGTTGCCGGGTTACAGCGGCGCGCTGGCGCAGAGCGGCAAGGTGCTGTCGCTGCGGGCGGCGCTGCCGTGGTGGAGTTACCGCAAGGCTAAAGCTTGACGGCTTGGTGCAGGCTGGTTGATGCTTGGCTTGGCTTGGCTTGGCTTGGCTTGGCTTGTGGCTGGGCTGGCTCTGCGTGGTTGGGCTGGCCGGGGGTTGCCCGGCAGCAAGTGACTTTCTTTTGCTTCGCCAAAAGAAAGTCACCAAAGAAAAGGCGACCCGGCTGTCTGGGTCCCTTCGCTTCGCTTCGGGCAACCTGTGATGAGCGGCAAAAGCGGGGGTCGGCGCAAACTCGCCTGCGGCTCAAACAGCGCGCCGCCCTGATCCCGCTTTTGCCGCTCATCACAGGCCCAGCCAGAACGGGACTCGCGGGAACAGATTCGGGGGAAGATGCTGACACTTATGCATAAAAAGTGCCTCTTGCGCTTGCTAAGCATGCGTAAGCAGCTATTGAATTAGTAGCGTTTTTTAGAACTAGGCGCGGTGGCTGTTTGGCTTTTCTCCCCTGCCTGCCCCGTTCTGTCTGGGCCTGTGATGCCTGAGAAAAATGGGATCAGGGCCGCGCGCTGTTTGAGCGCAACGCAGTGAAGCGAGTTTGCGCGGACCCCCATTTTTCTCAGGCAGCGCAGATCGCCCGAAGCGAAGCGCAGGAACCCAGACAGCCGGGTCGCTTTTCTTTTGCTTACTTTTCTTTGGCGAAGCAAAGAAAAGTGAGTCGCCGCCGGGCGACCCCCGGCCAGCAAAACGTAGAAGAGCCAACCCAGCAGCCAAACAGGCACAAGCGCAAGCAGCTGCAGTTTTCACAGCGCACAAGACCGGAATCCACAAAAGATGTCATCACGTTCCGGTCGGTAAAAATTGCGAAAGTTCGGATGCTTCATGCGCGCGCGGGTGGCAAACGACGCGCCGCGCAGCACCTTGTGGCTACCGAACCAGGGCTGTGAATAGGATTGGTAAGGGTCAGCCGCAAAGCCTGGATACGGCCGAAAGGTGGTGCCCGTCCATTCCCACACATCGCCCCAGCGAAAACCCCGCCGCGCCGCCGTGTGCGCCGCCACTTCCCATTCCACCTCGGCCGGCAGGCGGCGTCCAGCCCAGCGGCACCAGGCATCGGCTTCCCACCAGCTCAGGTGCATCGCCGGCTGGTTGCCCTGCATGCGCATGGGCTGGCCAAAACGCGTCTGGATGACGGCGCCGCTGCCGATGCCGATCTGTTCTACGTAACGCGGGCCGCGCCGGCCCTCGCCCGCCGCCAGCTCCTGCAGCCACAGCCAGCCTTCTGGATGCCACAGGGCTTGCCGGTCATAGCCGCCATCGGCGACAAACTCGACGTACTGCGCCCAGGTCACGGCCTGGGCGTCGATTTCAAACTCGGGCACGCTGATGGCGTGGACGGCTTTTTCGTTGTCAAACGCAAAGCCGGCGCCCGCGCCCGATCGGCTGCCCATCTGCCAGGTCGTCGCCGGAATCAGCATCGGCTCGCGCTGCACCATGGGCGGGGGCGTGAAGGCGGTCAGCAAAGGCCGGTCCAGCACCAGGCCCAGGGCCTGCGCCATATAGGTGAAGGCTTCGCCATGCATGTCCTCATGAAACAGGCACAGGCGGTAAAAATACAGGGCGTCGTCGTCATCACCGGCTTTTTCAAGCAGTTCGAGCGTGCTTTCCAGGGTGTCGAGCAGGTAGGCGCGACAGCCCGCCATGTCCGGCAGGTCCAGCGTCCAGCGCGTGTCATGCGGCACCTGGTCCGAGTCCCACCAGCAGTCGGCGTTCGGCTCCATCGACGCCAGCCGGGCCTGCGCCGGATCGCAGCGCGTGCCCAGCGCGCGCTGCAGGTTGCGGCCGATCCAGCGTTCCTGAAACCAGGCCACATGGCCCAGTTCCCACAACGGGGGATTGAGCGTGGCCGCCAGGGGCACGGCGAAGTTCACGCACTCCAGGGCATTTTGGTACTGGCCAAAAAGGTGCAACGTATGATTGCGCGCATCCATCAGCGCCAGCGACAGTAAGTCCCTGCCCGCCTTGCGCATGAGGGGCGAATCGATCAAACCGGGTGATGCATTGGGTATGAAATCTGAAGCCAAAACAGTGGTCCTGGTAAGCCCGGCGATGGCCGAATCCAACAATGGCAACTGGCATACAGCGCACCGCTGGGCACAATTCTTGTCTGGTTATTGTGACATTGCGCTGCTGCCGCAGTGGCCATCGCCACAGGTGACAAGAGTCGAGCCGCAGGCCATGGTGGCGCTGCATGCCCGCCGCTCGGCCGAATCGATCCAGGCCTGGGCCAGCGCCTGGCCCGGCAAGCCGCTGATCGTGGTGCTGACCGGCACCGACCTGTACCGCGACATCCACACCGACGCCGATGCGCAGCAATCGCTGGCGCTGGCGTCCCGCCTGGTGGTGCTGCAGGACGCCGGGCTGGCGGCGCTGCCCGAAGCCTGGCGCGCCAAGGCGCGGGTGATTTACCAGTCGGCCCCGGCGCTCAAGCCCGCCTGCAAGCCTGTCCACCGCTTTGGCGTGCTGATGGTTGGCCATCTGCGGGACGAAAAAGACCCGCAGACCTTCATGCGCGCAGCCGCGCTCGGCTTTGCCGCCGGCATTCATTTCGACCAGATCGGCGAGGCGCTGGCGCTGCGCTTCGCCGAACAAGCCCGTGCCACGGCGCAGTGCCTGCCGCACTACCGCTGGCTGGGCGGGCTGCCCCGGGCGGCGACGCGCCAGCGCATCAAGCGCGCGCACCTGCTGGTGAACTGCTCGCGCATGGAAGGCGGCGCCCACGTCATCCTGGAAGCCGTGCAGTCGGGCACGCCGGTGCTGGCGTCGCACATCAGCGGCAACATCGGCATGCTGGGCACTGGCTATGCGGGCTACTTTGCGCCAGGCGATGACGCCGGGCTGGCAGCGCTGGTGCGGCGCTGCGCGGCTGAGCCTGCTTTCCTGGACCTGCTGCAAGGCCAGTGCGCCGAACGCGCGCCGCTTTTTGCGCCGCAGACAGAAAAGCGGCTTGTCATAAACTTGCTGGCTTGCGCAGCGGGCAGCCCTGCCAGCCCGCCTTTCCATGTCCCGCCTTTGAAAGCCTCTTGATGACATCTTCCGACATGCCGAAAACCCCGGCCGCTCCCCGCCTGACCAGCCTGTCGCACGGCGGCGGCTGCGGCTGCAAGATTGCGCCGGGCGTGCTCAGCGAAATCCTGAAGAACTCCAGCAACCTGCCCGGCCTGAACCTGCCGCCGCAACTGCTGGTAGGCATCGAGACCGCCGACGACGCCGCCGTTTACCAGCTCAACGACGAGCAGGCCTTGATTGCCACCACCGACTTCTTCATGCCCATCGTCGACGACCCCTATGACTTTGGCCGCATCGCCGCGACCAACGCCATCAGCGACGTGTACGCCATGGGCGGCACGCCCATCATGGCGCTGGGCATTGTCGGCATGCCGATCAACGTGCTGCCGCTGGAAACCATCGGCGCCATCCTGCGCGGCGGCCAGGACGTGTGCCGCGATGCCGGTATCCCTATTGCCGGCGGCCACACCATCGACTCGGTCGAGCCGATCTACGGCCTAGTGGTGCTGGGGCTGGTCCATCCGTCCCGCGTGAAGAAGAACTCGGGTGCCAAGGCAGGCGATGTGCTGATCCTGGGCAAGCCGCTGGGCGTCGGCATTTTGTCGGCCGCGCTGAAAAAAGAAGCGTTGAGCGCCGAAGGCTATGCGCAGATGATTGCCGTCACCACGCAGCTGAACAAGCCGGGCATCGAACTGTCAAAAATGGAAGACGTCCACGCAATGACCGACGTGACCGGTTTTGGCCTGCTCGGCCACGGGCTCGAACTGGCACGCGGCGCGCAGCTCAAAATGCAACTGCAGCTCGACCAGGTGCCGCTGCTGCCCGGCGTGCTTGAACTCGCCGAACAGGGCATGGTCACCGGCGCATCAGGCCGCAACTGGGAGAGCTATGGCGCGCAGGTTTCCCTGCCCGCAGCCATCAGTGCGGCGCACCAGGCGCTGCTGAGCGACCCGCAGACCAGCGGCGGCCTGCTGGTTTCCTGCGCGCCCGAGGCGGCCGAGGCGGTGCTGGCCTGTTTTTCCAGGCAGGGCTTTCCCGCCGCCCGAATCGTCGGCCGCATGCTGCCCGGCCAGGGCGTGGAAATTATCTGAAACGCTTCAGGGACATCAGGCCACCCGGCAACGCTCGGGCGGCTCTGTAATTCCTTTTAAAATCCAAATACTCACGCAAGCCTCATCCGGAACGACGAACCCACGTCTTCCGGATGATTTTTTATGCGTGGCATCCTATACCCCGGAGACAAAAATGCGCATCCTCTTGAAGTTTTCCAATGCCGTGGACTGGCTCAATGCCCAGGTCGGCAAGTATGTGATCTGGCTCATCTTTGCCGCCACGGCCATCAGTGCCGTCAATGCCATCGTGCGCAAGGTATTCGACGCCAGTTCCAACGCCTTCCTCGAAGCGCAGTGGTACCTGTTCGCCTGGTCCTTCCTGGCGGCGGCCGGCTACACGCTGCTGCACCGCGAACATGTGCGCATCGACGTGCTGAACAGCCGCCTGTCCAAACGCGCGCAGGTCTGGATTGACATCATCGGCTTCGCTTTCTTCCTGACGCCGCTTTGCCTTGTGGTGTTGTACCTGGGAACGCCGCTGGCGATCCAGATGTACCAGACCGGCGAGATGTCCGGCAACTCGGGCGGCCTGATCCGCTGGCCGGTCTGGGCGGCACTGCCTGTTGGCTTCACGCTGCTGATGCTGCAAGGCTGGTCGGAACTCATCAAGCGCATTGCCTTCCTGCGCGGCGAGGGCCCCGACCCCATGGGCCGCCTCGCCGACAAGTCTGCCGAAGAAGAACTGGCCGAAGCCCTGCGCGCCCGGACGGCTGCCGAAACCCTTGAAGCCGGCGGCAACGCTGCTCCCCAACGCTAAGCGCCCGGAACGACTCACCATGGAATTCCTCACCACCAATTTCGCCCCGATCATGTTCGCGGGGCTGTTCGTATTCCTGCTGCTGGGCTTCCCGGTCGCCTTCAGTCTGGGCGCCTGCGGCCTGTTCTTCGGCTTGCTCGGCATAGAAGTCGGCATATTCCCATCCTCCGTGATGGCCTGGTTGCCGCAACGCCTGATCGGCATCATGTCCAATGACACACTGCTGGCCGTGCCCTTCTTTACCTTCATGGGGCTGATCCTGGAGCGCAGCGGCATGGCCGAGGACCTGCTGGACACCATCGGCCAGGTTTTCGGTCCGATGCGCGGCGGTCTGGCGCTGGCGGTGATCTTCGTCGGCGCGCTGCTGGCGGCCACCACCGGCGTGGTGGCGGCCTCGGTCATCTCCATGGGCCTGATCTCCCTGCCCATCATGCTGCGCTACGGCTACCACCGGCCCCTGACGGCCGGGGTGATTGCCGCTTCTGGAACCCTGGCGCAGATCATTCCGCCCTCGCTGGTGCTGATCATCATGGCCGACCAGCTCGGCCGCAGCGTCGGCGACATGTACAAGGGCGCCTTCCTGCCCGGCTTCATGCTGATGGGCCTGTATGTTGTTTATGTGATGGCTCTGGCCATCTTCAAGCCGGCGCTCGTCCCGGCATTGCCACCGGAAGCGCGCACCTACCGCGAACCGGACGGCAGCGGCGGCTACACCTCGCTGGCCGTGCTGATCGCGCTGTCGGCCACGGTCGCCATCGTGCTGGCACGCAACATGGAAGCGGTGCACAGCTGGTGGCAAGGCACGGAGGTCACTTCCGTCGCCACCGACGAAAAAGTCGTGGTCGCCATGTGCGGCGGCGTGTTCCTGGCGCTGGTCATCGCGCTGGTCAACCGCGCCGCCCGGCTGGGCCTGCTGTCGCGCCTGGCAGAACGCGTGACCTTTGTCCTGATCCCGCCGCTGCTGCTGATCTTCCTGGTTTTGGGCACCATTTTCCTGGGCGTGGCCACCCCGACCGAAGGCGGCGCCATGGGCGCCATGGGCGCGCTGATCATGGGCTGGGCGCGCGGTCGGCTGGACATGAAGCTGCTCAAGCAGTCCCTGGCGTCAACCACCCGGCTGGCCAGCTTCGTGATGTTTATCCTGATTGGCGCCACCGTGTTCAGCCTGGTGTTCCAGGCCGCCGACGGACCCAAATGGGTGGAGCATCTGCTGACGGACCTTCCCGGCGGCCAGATCGGCTTCCTGATCGTGGTCAACATCATGATCTTCTTCCTGGCGTTTTTTCTCGATTACTTCGAACTGTCCTTCATTGTGGTGCCACTGCTGGCGCCGGTGGCAGACAAACTCGGCATTGACCTGATCTGGTTCGGCGTGCTGCTGGCGGTGAACATGCAAACCTCATTCATGCACCCGCCGTTCGGTTTCGCGCTGTTCTTCCTGCGCTCGGTCGCCCCGGAAAAACCCTATGTGGACCGTGTCACCCGCAAAATCATGGAGCCGGTGACCACCATGCAGATCTACAAGGGCGCCATTCCCTTCGTGCTCATCCAGTTGACCATGGTCGGCCTGCTGATCGCCTTCCCGCAATTGGTGACCGGCAGCCTGGACCAGAAACAGGAAGTCAACATGGAAAGCATCGGCGACCAGATGCGCGACAGCCTGCCAGCCCAGGGTGAAGGGTCTGACTACGGCAGCGAGGAAGCACCCCCCGCCCAAAGCCAACCTGGCACCAGCGAGAATGCAGCGCCCGCCGCGAGCACAGCAAGTCCTGAAGCCGCGCCCGCGCAGGAAGACGATCCGATGAAGGCGATGCAGGACGCGCTCAAGGCAGAAGGCAAGAAGTAGGGGGATGGGAAGGGTGGCAGCGGCCTTTGCCATGCTTGCCCCGGACCCATAAAAAAGCCGCCCGGAGGCGGCTTTTTTTGTTCCTTCCCGTGAAGAGAAAGACTGGGGGAAACTCAGATCTTGACCGAGCTCATGTACTGGTTGAACGGGTACTCGGAGAAGCGGTTCCACAGGATCTGGTCACGCTGGAAGGCGCGCATGTCATCGTGGATTTTCTTGAACTCGGGCGACTTGGCATTGTGCTCATCGAACACTTCCATCGAAGCCTTGAAGCCCGCATCCATGACGGCCTTGGGGAAAGCCTTGAGCTGGGTCTTCTCGGCGACGAGCTTCTTCAGCGCGATCGGGTTCCAGGCATCGTACTTGGCCGTCATGTCGCGCGCCGCCACGGCGGTCGCTGCGTCGAGGATGGCCTTGTTCTCATTCGACAGCTTGGCGTAGGCCTTGTTGTTGATAAAGAACTCAAGGTCGGCACCACCTTCCCACCAGCCAGGATAGTAGTAGAACGGAGCCACCTTGTTAAAGCCCAGTTTGGCGTCGTCGTAGGGACCGACGAACTCGGAAGCATCCAGCGTCCCTTTTTCCAGGGCCTGGTACACATCGCCACCTGGCATATTCTGTGCCACCACGCCCAGCTTGGCCATGGCCTCGCCGAACAGTCCGCCACCCAGGCGCATCTTCAGGCCCTTCAGGTCGGTCACGGTCTTGATTTCCTTGCGGTACCAGCCACCCATCTGCGTGCCGGTGTTGCCGGCGCTGGCGGTGCGGAAGTTGTACTGGGCAAAAAAGCCATCCAGCAGCTTGCGGCCATTGCCATACTGCTTCCAGGCGTCGTTCTGGCGTGAGGTCAGGCCAAACGGCACAGCGCAGCTGAAGGCAAAAATCGGGTTTTTTCCAGTGAAATAGTAGGCTGCGGTTTGCGCCATTTCAATGGTGTCACCCTGCAGGGCATCCACCACGCCGAAAGCGGGCATCAGTTCGCCGGCAGGATGAACAGAGATTTCGAACTTGCCGCCCGACATCGCCTTGACGGTCTTGGAAAGCGTTTCCGCGCTGCCAAAAATGGTGTCAAGCGATTTGGGAAAGCTTGAAGCGAGACGCCAGCGAACGGCTGCCTGGGCATGCACCGCAGGCGCAACGCCCGCAGCCAGCACACCGGCAATGCCAGCGTTTTTGATGAGTGATCGACGATCCATGAATACTCTCTTTTTGAAAGGTTAACGATTGCTTGTTTCGTATTTGCCAGTCGGTCAGCACCCAAGATTTCTCGCGGTGATGCCCTTGACAATCACGATGGCCGCAGGTAGTAGCCTGCTTATCATTTTGTCAGTTTTTGTACAACTTGAGCCCCGTTGTTACCCGTAGAAAAGGATAAAAAGGGGGTTGCAAAAGCAATTCGGTGCATGCGAACCATCTGCGGCTGCTTCGCCAGCGATAAAACGATTCGGTCAGGCCACCGACTTGAGCACCACCTTGGCCAGCGGGTCGTGCAACTTGATGCCGCCGAAACGCTTGCGGATGGCGGCCTCGATGCCGGCGGCGTCCAGGCCCTGCAAGGCCAGCAGTTGGGCATGGTCGCCATGCTCTATGAACTCGTCCGCCAGGCCCAGCTGGAGCAGCGGCCTGAGAACGCTAGAGGCCTGCAATGCCTCACCGACTGCGCTGCCCGCGCCGCCCATGATGGCGCCCTCTTCCACCGTGACCAGGGCTTCGTGGCTGGCGGCGATCTTCAGCAGCAACCCGGTGTCCAGCGGCTTGGCCCAGCGCATGTTGACCACTGTCGCACCAAGTTTTTCAGCCGCCTGCAGCGCCGGGTACAGCAGCGTTCCGAAGGCAAGAATCGCAATACCCTGCCCTTCCCGGCGAACCTCGCCCTTGCCGAACGGCAGCGATTTCAGACCGGCCTCGGGCTCGACACCCGCGCCGGCGCCGCGCGGATAGCGCACGGCCACCGGCGAGTTCTGCTCGAATGCGGTACTCAAGAGCTTGCGGCACTCATTTTCATCGGCCGGGCAGGCAATGGACATGTTGGGAATGCAGCGCAGGAACGCAATGTCGTAGGCACCGGCGTGGGTAGCGCCATCGGCACCGACCAGTCCGGCACGGTCCAGTGCGAACACCACCGGCAGGTTTTGCAGTGCCACGTCATGGATCAGCTGGTCGTAGCCGCGCTGCAAAAAGGTCGAGTAAATCGCCACCACGGGTTTGAGGCCCTCGCAAGCCATGCCGGCGGCAAACGTCACCGCATGCTGCTCGGCAATGCCGACGTCGTGGTAGCGCTTGGGAAAGCGCCGGTGAAACTCCACCATGCCCGAACCCTCGCGCATCGCCGGCGTGATGCCGACCAGGCGCGGGTCGTGCTCGGCCATGTCGCACAGCCAGCGGCCAAACACCTGGGTGAAGGTCTGCTTAACGGGCGTGCTGGACTTTTGCAGGCCCATGATGGGATCGAACTTGCCGGGGCCGTGGTAGGCAATCGGGTCGGCTTCGGCCAGCTTGTAGCCCTGGCCTTTCTTGGTCACGACATGCAGGAACTGCGGCCCTGCGCCGCTGGCCAGCAGATGGCGGATGTTTTCCATCGTGGGAATGAGCGATTCCAGGTCATGGCCGTCGATCGGGCCGATGTAGTTGAAGCCGAAGTTCTCGAACAGCGTGGCTGGCACCACCATGCCCTTGGCGTGGGATTCGAGCCGCCGGGCCAGTTCGAGCAGCGGCGGCGCCACGCGCAGCACCTGCTTGCCGACCTGCCGCGCCGACGCATAAAAACGCCCGCTCATCAGCTGCGCCAGATGGCGGTTGAGTGCGCCGACGGGCGGGCTGATGCTCATGTCGTTGTCGTTGAGCACCACCAGCAGGCGGCTGTCGTCATGCACGCCGGCGTTGTTCAGGGCCTCGAACGCCATGCCGGCGCTCATCGAGCCGTCGCCGATGATGGCCACGGCATTGCGGTCTTCGCCCTTGAACTGGGACGCCAGCGCCATGCCGAGCGCCGCCGAGATCGAGGTCGATGAATGCGCGGTGCCAAAGGTGTCGTATTCGCTCTCGTCGCGGCGCGGAAAGCCCGACAGGCCGCCGAACTGGCGCAAGCTGGTCATGCGTTCGCGCCGGCCGGTCAGGATCTTGTGCGGATAAGTCTGGTGGCCCACGTCCCAGACCAGCCGGTCGTCGGGCGTGTTGAAGACATAGTGCAGGGCGACCGTCAGCTCGACCGTTCCCAGGTTGGAGCTTAAATGCCCACCGGTTTTGGACACGCTGTCGAGCACATAGGCACGCAGTTCATCGGCCAGCGTCTTGAGTTGCGCGCGCGGCAGCCTGCGCAGGTCGGCCGGACTGTTGATGGTTTCAAGCAATGAGTACATCGTGGTGTATTTCCTTTATGGCGGGGCCGGGCCGGGACGGGACTAGTGTTGCCGGTTGACCAGCATGTCGGCCAGCGCCCGCAAGGCATGGGTATTTTCAAGCTGGCTGGCCTGGAGGCTGTCCAGGGCTTTCGCCAGCAATTCTTGCGCATAGCAGCGGGAAGCCTCCAGCCCCATCAGCGAGACGAAGGTTGGTTTGTCCTGCGCGGCATCCTTGCCGGCCGTCTTGCCCAGCGTGGCCGCGTCGGCCGTCACGTCCAGGATGTCATCGACGACCTGGAACGCCAGACCGACAGCGGCGCCATAGCCACGCAAGGCCTCCAGTGCCGCCGGCGAGGCGCTGCCACAGGCGGCGCCCATCATCACGCTGGCTTGCAACAGTGCGCCGGTCTTGAGGCGGTGCATCTCGTGCAGTTGCGCCGAGCTCAAAGGCAGGCCGACGCTGGCCAGGTCAATCGCCTGCCCGCCCGCCATGCCTTGGTAGCCTGCGGCCTGGGCCAGCAGGCGGCACAGGCGCGCCTGAGTGCCGGCATCGACCGACGCATCGTCGGGGGTCAGCAGTTCAAACGCCAGCGCCTGCAGGGCATCGCCGGCCAGCAGCGCCCGCGCCTCGCCGAACTGCACATGCACCGTGGGCTTGCCGCGGCGCAGCACATCGTTGTCCATGCACGGCATGTCGTCATGCACCAGCGAATAGGCATGGATCAGCTCAACCGCGCAGGCCGGGCGCAAGGCCACCGCGGCATCGCCGTTGACCGCGTCGCAGGCGGCCATGACCAGCAGCGGACGCAGCCGCTTGCCGCCGTCAAGAACCGCATAACGCATGGCATCGCCAAGCCCGGCCGGCGCGGGCGCATTGGCCGGATTGGCCACCCAGCAGGACAAGGCGCGCTCGATGGCAGCGAGTTTCCCGGTGCTCCAGGCGCCCAGGTCAAACAGGGAAAATTGTTCAGGTGCGTTCAATTCAGTGGTCTTTTGCGCTGGGGCGGTGACGCCGTTGATAACAGGGGGCATGGGAAAGTTTTCAATTCAAGCCAGCCCCGGCATCCGTCCACCGGCAGCGCTGCGGGCAAGGGTGAAGCATGGGCTGGTGCATTGAGCCGGAACAGGATTTACGCCTGGGTCCAGGGTTTGAGTTCAGTGCCTTCAAGCACCTTGATCTGGGTTTCAACCGCTTCGAGGCGGTCACGGCAAAATTTGAGCAATTGCGCGCCGCGCTGGTAACCCGTGAGCAGCTGGTCCAGCGGCAGCTGGCCGGACTCCAGCCGGGCCACCAGCCCTTCGAGTTCCTGCAATGCCGCCTCATAGCTGGCAGGCAATGCCGGCAACGGCGTGGCACTGGCGGTGGGGTCCGGAACAAGCGGTGATGCAGTAGATGAGGCGGAGCTTTTGGCCATGTGAATAAGATTGTGGGACTGATTTTAAAGGTTTGCAGTGATTCTGGAGGCGGGCACCCGCAAAGCCGGGCAGTGACGCATTATCCCGCTGGCTGCAGAAGGACTCTTGCAGGAATGCCGCGCGGGTACACTTAAAAACCATTCTCGATACCGGAACTGGCCGTACACATGGCGAGTCCGCCATCTTTTTTTGTCCGCAGGCTGCTTCCAGCCTGCTTGTTCACCTGGCTTTTACACCGTTACCCACCGGCTGCGGCGGCCTGTTGAGAGAAACCAATGACCGATAAAAGCCTGCGGCTGTTGCAAGCCACCAGCCAACTCCCCATTTCCAGCTATTTCGACGCCGGGCTTTACCAGCGCGAACAGCAAAAACTGTTTGCGCGTGGACCGCGCTACCTGGGCCACGAACTGTCCGTACCCAACCTGGGCGACTACTACACCCTGCCCCATGAGGGCGACGGCCGCGCGCTGGTGAGGAATAGCTCGGGCATCGAACTGATTTCCAACGTCTGCCGGCATCGCCAGTCCACCATGCTGCAGGGACGGGGCAACACCGGCAGTAACATCGTCTGCCCGCTGCACCGCTGGACCTACAACACCTCGGGCGAGCTGATCGGCGCGCCGCACTTTGAGGTCGATCCCTGCCTGAACCTGAACCGCTACAAGACGACGACCTGGAACGGCCTGGTGTTCGAGGACACCGGCCGCGACATGGCCACTGACATGGCGGCGCTGGGCCACATGGCCGACCTTGATTTTTCCGGCTACCAGCTTGACAAGGTGCATCTGCACGAATGCAACTACAACTGGAAGACCTTCATCGAGGTCTACCTGGAGGACTACCACGTCGGCCCCTTCCATCCCGGGCTGGGCGGCTTTGTCACCACCGACGACCTGCTCTGGGAACTCGCGCCCAGCTATTCGGTGCAAACCGTGGGCGTATCCGACAAGCTGGGCAAGCCGGGCACCGATGTTTACAAGAAGTGGCACGACGTGGTGCTGCAATACCAGCAGGGGCAGCCGCCCAAGTACGGTGCGATCTGGCTGACCTGCTATCCGAACATCATGATCGAGTGGTATCCGCACACGCTGGTGGTCAGCACGCTGCATCCGCTGGGGCCGGACAAGACCCTCAACGTGGTGGAGTTTTTCTACCCAGAGGAAATCTGCGCCTTCGAGCGCGAATTCATCGAAGCGCAGCAGGCCGCCTACATGGAAACCTGCGTTGAGGACGACGAACTGGCGCTGCGCATGGACGCCGGCCGCAAGGCATTGATGCAGCGCGGCGACAACGAGTTTGGCCCCTACCAAAGCCCGATGGAAGACGGCATGCAGCACTTTCACGAGTGGTACCGCCGCGAAATGGGCGCCAGCAAGACCACCCAGATGATTTGAGGGCCTGGCGCACCAGCGGTTTTCCGCTATGCATTAAATAGCTGCTTGCGCACGCCAGCCGTGCGCAAAAGCCATATTTCTCTCATAAATACGCAAGAAAACTGATGCAAGCTGTCTGGATGATCCTGTCCGCCTTCCTGATTGCCTCCATGGGCGTGTGCGTGAAGTTCGCGTCCGAATACTTCACCAGCGCCGAACTGGTGTTCTACCGGGGCGTGGTCAGCATCGTGTTCATGTCGGCCTATGCGCGCATTCACGGCACGTCCCTGCGCACCCGGTATCCGGCCATGCATGCGTGGCGCAGCGTGATTGGCGTGACCTCCCTGTCGGCGTGGTTTTATGCCATTTCCCATTTGCCGCTGGCCACCGCCATGACGCTGAACTACATGAGCAGCGTCTGGATTGCCGCCTTCCTGGTTGGCGGCACGCTGATGGCCACGGCAGGGTTCAAGAGCGGCGAGCGCAGCGCAGGCGCGGTCAAACCACCCAGCCAGGGGCCGCTGGTGATGGCGATCCTGGCCAGCTTTGGCGGCGTGGTCATGCTGCTGCGTCCGGCCATGGACCAGAACCAGTCCTTTGCCGGTCTGGTCGGGCTGCTGTCGGGGCTGGGCGCAGCCTTTGCCTATATGCAGGTCATGGCGATTTCGCGCATGGGCGAGCCTGAAATACGTACGGTTTTTTACTTCGCGGTGGGCACTGCCGTGGCGGGCGCGCTGGGCATGCTGGTCACAGGCCTGTCCACCTGGAGCTGGCAGCACGCGCTGTGGCTGCCGCCGCTGGGCATCCTGGCGTCGCTCGGGCAACTGGCCATGACCAAGGCCTATTCAATGTCGAAAAACCACGGCGGCACCTTGATGGTCGCCAACCTGCAATATTCGGGGATTGTGTTTGCCGCGCTCTACAGCCTGGTTCTTTTTGGAGACAATATTCCCCTGATGGGCTGGGCCGGCATGGCGCTGATCATCGTCAGCGCCATTGCCGCCACCGTGCTGCGGGCACGGGCGGCGCCAGATACACCCGCTGAAGAACACTGACCCCTTATTCCACGGAGCGCAAGATGAACCTCACCACCCTGATCTCGGCCGAGCAACTGCAGGCACTCATGAAAAGCGGCAAGCCACTGCGCGTCTTCGACTGCAGTTTTGATTTGACGCAGCCGCACGCGGGCGGGCAGAACTACCTGGCATCGCATATTCCAGGCGCCATCTACGCCGATCTGGAAACCGCACTCACCGCCCGCCATGGCGTGCCCGGCGCGCATGGGCTGATCACGGCTTCAGGCGCCGACGCGCCGGCCTCGAACGGGCGCCATCCGCTGCCCAACCGCGAAAAGTTCGCCACCTGGCTGTCGAGCGTCGGCATGGGCAATGAGATGCAGGCGGTGGTCTATGACCGCAACCAGGCCAATTACTGCGGCCGCCTGTGGTGGATGCTCAAATGGGCCGGCCATGAAAACGTCGCCGTGCTCGATGGCGGGCTGCAGTCCTGGCAGGTAGCCGGCTACCCGGTCAACAGCGGCGAGGAATCCGCGCATTTCCAGACGAACTTCCTGACCGGCCCCGAGCGCGCCCGGCTGGTGGATGCTCAAACCGTTGCCAGCCAGCTCGGACGCCCTGCCCAGACCCTGATCGATGCGCGGGCCACGCCGCGCTTCAAAGGCGAGGTCGAGCCGCTCGACCCGGTCGCCGGCCATATCCCGGGCGCGCTCAACCGCCCTTTCGGACTGAACCTGACGCCAGAGGGAAAATTCAAGCCCGCCGAGCAACTGAAGGCTGAATTCACCGCCTTGCTGGGGCAGCGCGATCCCGCCACCGTGGTCCACCATTGCGGCAGCGGCGTCAGCGCCCTGCCCAACCTGATAGCGATGGAAATCGCAGGGCTGGGACGCACCGCGCTGTATGCCGGCAGCTGGAGCGACTGGTGCAAGGACCCGAACCGGCCTGTGGCACAGGGCTGACACGCCACGGCAGCGGCTTCATGACAAAAACGCCCCGTGCGCCTGCTGCGCATGGGGCGTTTTCGAAAAGTGCTTGTAAGCCAGGCTTTTAAAGGGCTTAGCCGCCGCTGCCGCTGGCAGCGCTGGCTGGCGGCATCGCCATGCCGCCGGTGCTGCCGCTGCTGCCGCTGCTGCCGCTGCCCATCGGGCCTGAACCCATGGAGCCTGAACCCATCGAACCGGTGGATGGGCTGGTTGAAGAAGATCCCGGCGTCGCGGGGGTCGAATTGTCTGCCGTTTTATTGCAGCCAGCCAGTGCCAGCGCAGCGGCCAAAGCAAGCGCCGCAGCGGTTCCAGTTTTCAGTGTCGATGCGTTCATATCAGTTTTCCTTTGAGAGGTGAGAGCGGCTGACTGTCAGCCAAAGGTCAATTTAGCTGCTCGCCTTCAGCATTCCGCATGAGACACATGCCTCATGAAATGTAGGGATTTTTCGCGTTGCCCCCCTGGCATCGGACCAGCTGTCCACCAGATGAAGACAATCCCGAACTTCTTGCTTCCTGTTGTCCTACATCAATAGTCGAGTTAATACTGACAAAATTGCTAAAAATTTAGGAAAAAATAAAAATGTGACATGCCATGGCGGCAAGTCACTTTCATCCATGAAGCGCTTGCATGGATTGCAGGTTTTCAAGGCGTACCCCCAAAGGAGATATTGAAATGGCAACTAGCAAACAAGACAGCAAAGCCGCTGGCAGGCAGGGTGGAAAATCCGAACGTGGCTTTGCGGCCATGAACCCTGAACGTCAGCGTGAAATAGCCAGGGAAGGTGGCAGGGCTGCGCACCAGAGCGGAAACGCCCATGAGTTCACGTCTGAAGAAGCGCGCGAGGCTGGCCGCAAGGGTGGTCAGGCGAGCGGCAAGCAGCGCTGAAGGCCAAGGTTCCACTCAGAAAAAAGGACGCTTCAAGCGCCCTTTTTTTGTTTTGACACCAAGACTGAAAACAAATCAGCTCAGGCCGCTGAACCCGTTACGGCTATCGACCTGTACGGGCGACCATTGCGCCCCGTTCCCGCAACGATCAGAATCGCTCAGTTGCTCAACCAGGCGTGACGTGCCAAGCTTTGCCGTTTGTGCGGATTGTCTTTCCAGAGTCCGGAGTTCGGTCCCTGCTCTTTCCAGCCCTTGGCGCCGTTGTCCGGACGCTCCAGGCGGCTTCTGGAAGGTTTCACTTCACGCTCGCTGTCGGGTTTGAAGTCTTTCATGATGGCATCCTTGCATGGCGGGCGACTGTCTGGCCGTGAAAAACGGGCAGCGACAGCATTCCATGTTCTAGGTTGACTCTAAGCAACGCCACCAGGCTGCTTTGTAGGAAGTTCTTGCTATTGTTCTGGGGAAAGTCTTACATGCGCCAAGTCTTCCATCGCGGCGCTCAAGACGTGAGGTAGCTTTTCTCGACAGAATTGTTGAAGGTCGCGAGCGTCAGGCGCTTACCTTTTACCGATTGAAAAGCGGTTCGGTCTTGCGCTCAGCGGCAGTTTATGCCCGCAGGGAAAATCATCGGCATCGGCGTTGGCTGGACTTCGCCGGGTTCTGGCGGTGTAGACAAGGGCTGGACCGGTTCGGGCTGGGGCACGTTGGGATTGGTGACCATGGTTTGCTTTCAGGTTGCGTGATTGGACGGATGGGGCTGGCTGGGAGGCTCGCTCAGCTCGGGGCGTTGCGGCAAATCACGGATCATGGCCTCGCCGACCGCGTCCCGGCCGTCTGAAGGCAGGTCGGGCTCCAGCGCCATTTCGGGCTCCTCGCCGCCTGGCTTGTTTCGTGGGGTCAATGGTGCAGCGCCGGAGCTGGCTTGATGGTCACGCGCTGTGCCGGCATGGCTGGCCGAGTCCGGATTGGCATTGGAGGCGGCGGCTTGTATCCCGTTCGGGTTACGGGCATCTGCGGAAACATTCATTTCAAAAACCTCCAAGCATCAAGGGAACGTCGTGGCTGGCAACGGTCGCCGCGGCAATCACCGAGACCAATACAGCCGCGCCGAAAGCCATGTAACCGGCAAATCCGGAGTGCAGTTTTCCGGACTGACGCGCGCGAAAACGGGCAATCTTTCGTCCCTTGCACCTGGCTGCCCGTGTCGACTCGTCTTCAACCGATTTTTTGCATTCGACCGCCAGGCCGACTGAAACTGAAACGGCTGGAAGCGACTTGTTCATGGTGGGCCTGCCTTCATTCCGGGGGATTGATCTATTGACTTGTCTGATCTTCCGGCACACCAGGCAAGCGGTTTATAGGCCGCCAAGCCCTGATGCTGTAAGCGTTCGGCTGACAAACCGGGCAAGCCCAAATCCGGCACAGCCGCACGCGCTCGGGAATGCACTGCACGGCACGCTGCCAGCGGATATTTCAGCTGCGGCACCCCCCCGAAGGCTGGCATCGCAGCCAGTCTTGAAATAGTGATGAAATATTACCCCTGAGCATACAGGACTTGCATTGCTAGCTATAACAATCATAGCTTGTGAGAACCCTTCATTTTCTGCTGGCAGTGCTGCCATTCCTGAAACTGGTCTCAACATCTTGCCAAAACCCGCCTGCTTTTCACCTTTACCCGGCGAGCGCTTCTGACTGTCAGTGTCCGGCTGACAGGCTGGTGGTTTTTCAGTGCGCGTGCGCCAGCCAGCTGACCCCCATCACCAGCCCGATGCCAATGGCCAGCCAGGCAATCTGCGCGGCGGTCTCCTGCATCGAGGCGCGCTTTTGCAGTTGCGGAATCAGGTCGGCCAGCGCCACATACATGAAGCTGCTCGCGGCCAGAATCAGGAAAAACGGCAGGTAGGCATACAGCTGATCGACCAGCGCAAAACCGACCACGCCGCCCAAGGCCGTGACAGCGCCCGCCAGCGACACCTTGATGATGGCGATTCGCCGGTTGTTGGCGCTCTGGCGGCGCAGCACGATCAGGTCGCCCATGTGGTGCGGCACTTCATGCACAAGCACCGCCAGGGCGGCGACAAAACCCAGGCGCATGTCGGCGATGAAGGCCGACGCAATCAGGATGCCGTCACCAAAGGCATGGACGCTGTCGCCCGCCAGGATCGCCCAGCCGCCAGGCGGGTGGTCATGGCGGTGGCCTTGCTCGGCATGATGGTCGCGGTGCGCATACGCGTGGCCCGGCGCTTCGTCACGGTGTTCATGGCCGTGGTGCCACAGCTCGGCCTTGTCAAGCAGGAAGAAAAACACCAGGCCGCCCAGCAGCGTGGCAAACAGGTCGTCAGGGACGATCTGGCTTTCAAATGCCTCGGGCAGCAGATGCAGGAAAGCGGTGCCGAGCAGCGCGCCAGCCGCCAGGCTGAGCATATGCTGGGTGTAGCGGACCAGCGCGCCAAAGCTGAGCAGCGCCGCCAGCCAGACACTGCCGATGCCGGCGGCCAGTGTTCCCAACAAGATTGCCGATAAAACCATAGCTGCCTGTGCCCGTCCTGATTGGGCCAGAGCCCTGAATGATGATAAATAGTAAAAAACCCCGGTGTTCGACATCGCTGCCAAAGACCGGGGTCTTTCATATTATCGAGCCTGTCAAGCCCCTCGGCCTGAAAAAGCCGACCTGCAGCTTCTCAAGCCGCGGGCATGGAGCCATCGCCGACGCCATGCGCATCGAACCAGGCTAGCGCGCGCCTGAAGCCGTCTTCGGCCGCTTCCTTGCGGTAGCTCGGGCGGTAGTCCGCATGAAAGGCATGCGGCGCTACCGGATACACGACGAATTCCGAAGCGCGGGCAGCGGCGTTGCCTTTTTTGCCCGCCTCGGCCAGCGCGTCCTTCATCTGGTTGACCGTCGTCAGCGCAATGCCGCCGTCCTGTCCGCCATACAGGCCCAGCACCGGCGCCTTCAGGCTGGCGGCCAGTTCCAGCGGATGCCGGGGCGTCAGCGCCGACGGCGTGCCCACCAGGCGCCCGTACCAGGCCACGCCCGCCTTGACATGCCTGCTCTGCTCGGCATACAGCCAGGTGATGCGGCCGCCCCAGCAAAAGCCGGTGATGCCGACCTTGCGCAGGTCGCCGCCATTGGCGCCCGCCCATTTCACCGCGCCATCCAGGTCGGCCATGACTTGCGCATCCGGCACCTTGGAAACAATCTCGGCCATCAGCTTGGCCGCTTCGCTGTAGTCCAGCGGATTGCCCTGGCGGGCATACAGCTCGGGCGCGATGGCCAGGTAGCCGGCGCGGGCAAAACGCCGGGCCGTGTCGGCAATGTATTCATGCACTCCGAAAATTTCCTGGACCAACAGGATCACCGGCAAGTTGGTCTTGCCGGCTGGTGCTGCATACACCGCAGGCACTTTAAAGCCATTGACCTCGAACGTGGTCTGGCCGGTGCGCAGACCTTCTGCCGACGTCTTGATGGCGGTCTGCGCCATCAGCGGCATGGCCGCCGCTGCATAGCCCACGCCCAGAGCGGCCTTGAGCGCGGTCCGCCGGCTGGCGCCGGCCTCGGTGGAGTCGCCGGGCAGCAAGGCGTTGAAGTCGTTTCTCTGGTCCTGGTTCAGCATGTCGGAATCCTTGGCAAAGGTGGATGAAACAAAGCTGAGCAGTCTATGCGGCACGGTGTTTTCCTGCCAAGGCCGTGCGCAGCCTCAGGTCATTGCGGGATGGACGCGCTTGGAAACTGAAAGAGCAGGCAAGCATGCGGCCCGGTGGCCAGCCCCGGCCGGTCGGCAAGACGGTC
This sequence comes from Polaromonas sp. DSP2-3-2b2, assembly GCF_049895905.1. NCBI lineage: Bacteria > Pseudomonadati > Pseudomonadota > Betaproteobacteria > Burkholderiales > Comamonadaceae > Polaromonas > Polaromonas sp. DSP2-3-2b2. The sequence goes on from NZ_JAFCTH010000002.1 coordinate 192,965, forward strand.
CCGCTCAGTGCGCGCGCTCCCAATTCGGGCCAAAGCCGATCTCGGCCAGCAGCGGCACCTTGAGTTCGGCCACACCAGCCATGAGGCGCGGAACCTCAAGCCGCACCCATTCGACCTCGTCCTCGGGGACCTCGAACACCAGTTCGTCATGCACCTGCATGATCATTTTGCTCTGGCGATTTTCGGCATCCAGCACTTGCTGCACCTTGACCATGCTGAGCTTGATCAGATCGGCGGCCGTGCCCTGCATTGGCGCATTGATGGCGGCGCGCTCGGCGCCGGCGCGGCGCGGGCCGTTCGGCGAGTTGATCTCGGGCAGGTACAGGCGCCGGCCGAACACGGTTTCGACATAGCCTTGGGCTTTGGCCAGCATCCGGGTTTCGTCCATGTAGTTCTTGACGCCGGGGTAGCGCTGGAAGTACTTGTCGATGTAGGCCGCCGCCGCTTTCGTTTCAATTCCCAGGTTTTTCGCCAGGCCGAAGCTGCTCATGCCGTAGATCAGGCCGAAGTTGATCACCTTGGCATAGCGGCGCTGCTCGCTGCTGACCTCTTCGAGCGCCACGCCAAAGACCTCGGCGGCCGTCGCGCGGTGCACGTCCAGCCCGGCGGTGAAGGCATGCAGCAAGGCCTCGTCGCCGCTGATGTGCGCCATGATGCGCAACTCGATTTGTGAGTAGTCGGCGCTGGCAATCACGCTACCGGCGGGCGCGACGAAGGCTTCACGCACGCGCCGGCCCTCAAGCGTCTTGACCGGGATGTTCTGCAAATTGGGGTCGTTGCTCGACAGCCGTCCGGTCACGGCGACGGCCTGCGCATAGTGGGTGTGGACCCGGCCGGTGCGCGGCAGCGCCAGCTGCGCCAGCTTGTCCGTGTAGGTGCCCTTGAGCTTGGACAGGCTCCGGTGCTCCAGCAGCTTGGCGGGCAGCGGATAGTCTTCGGCCAGCTTCTCCAACACCTCCTCGTCGGTGCTGCGCGCGCCGCTGGGCGTTTTCTTGACCACCTTCATGCCCAGCTTGTCAAAGAATATCTCGGCCAATTGCTTCGGACTGCCCAAATTGAAGGGCTGGCCGGCGATTTCATAAGCCTCGGTCTCCAGCTGCAGCAGGCGCTGGCCGAGTTCATGGCTTTGCGTGGCCAGCATGGGCGCGTCGATCAGCACGCCGTTGCGCTCGATGCGGTACAGGCTTTCGCTGCTGCGCATTTCCAGTTCATAGATGAACAGCAGCTTGTCGTTGGCCTGAAGCTGCGGCCACAGCACCCGGTGCACATCGAGCGTCTGGTCGGAGTCTTCGCAAGAGTATTCAGACGCTTTGGCAATGTCGACCTGGTTGAACTTGATCTGACTCGCACCCTTACCGCACAGGTCTTCGTAATTGATGCCGCTGCGGCCCACATGCCGCTCGGCCAGGCTGGCCAGCCCGTGCGGCTTGTGCGCCTCCAACACATAGCTTTGCAGCATGGTGTCGTGCGCATAGCCCTGCACCTCGATGCCGTGGTTGGCGAACACATGGCGGTCGTACTTGACGTTCTGGCCGAGCTTGGCACGGGCCGGGTTTTCCAGCCAGGGCTTGAGGCGGGCCAGCACCTCGTCGATGGGCAACTGCACGGGCGCACCGGGATGGTCGTGGCTCAAGGGAATGTAGGCGGCCTCGCCCGGCGTCACGCTGAAGCTGATGCCGACGATCTGCGCGCGCATCTCGTCGAGCGAGGTGGTTTCGGTATCGACCGCGACCAGCTCGGCCGCTTCGATTTTGGCCAGCCAGCGGTCCAGCGCCTCCCAGGTCAGGATGGTGTCGTACAGCAGGTTGCTGGCGCGCGCTGCCAGCGGCGCGTCAGGCGGCGAAGGCTCGTCGTCGTCAAACAGTCCGGGCGAATCCGGCGACGCCACGGGCGCGCGCGGCTTGCGGCGCTCCGGGCCGCCGACCAGCTCGGGCGGCGTGCTTTCGGCGTCGATCTGGCCAACCAGCCCCTTGAAGCCGTATTTCAGATAAAAAGTCCTCAATGCGCTTGTCTGCTGTGCGCCCATAGCTATGGATTCCATAGCAGGCAGGCCGTCGATGTACTCGGCCAGTTCGCAGTCCTTCTTGATCGTCAGCAACTCGCGGCCCTTGGGCAGCCAGTCCAGCGACTTGCGCAGGTTCTCGCCGACGACGCCCTTGATCTCGCCGGCCCGCGCCACCAGAGCATCGAGCGAGCCGTATTCGAGCAGCCACTTGACGGCGGTTTTCGGGCCGACCTTGGGCACGCCCGGCACGTTGTCCACCACATCGCCGACCAGCGCCTGGTAATCGACCATCAGGCGCGGCGGCACGCCGAACTCGGCCTCGACGCCGGCCAGGTCGCGGCGGCGGTCATTCATGGTGTCGATGACGGTGATGTGTTCATCGACCAGCTGGCTCAGGTCCTTGTCGCCGCTGGAGATGATGACTTCGATGCGCTGGCTTGAAGCCATGCAGGCCAGCGTGCCGATCACGTCGTCGGCCTCCACGCCGGGCACGCACACCACCTTCCAGCCCAGCAGTTGCACCACCTCGTGAATCGCCTCGACCTGGCTGCGCAGGTCATCGGGCATGGCCGAACGCTGGGCCTTGTACTCGGGATACAGCGCGTCGCGAAAGGTCGGCCCCTTGGCATCGAACACGCACACCGCGTAGTCGGCCCGAACGTCCTTGCGCAGCTTGTGCATCATGTTGACCATGCCGCGAATCGCGCCGGTGGCCGGGCTGTGCGGGTCGCCGGGATTGACGCGCAAATCGGGCATGGCATGAAAGGCGCGGTACAGGTAGCTGGAGCCATCGACCAGCAGCAAGGTTTTTTTCTCAAGAGTCATAAAGGCAGATTGTCGGGGATATCGGCTAGAAACTTCCCACCTGGGCAACAAGCCATGCGGCGGCGTTTCGCCCACGGCTTGGCCCTTGACTTCAAAGACCATTTGGCAAGGAGAAATGCCCTTTTATTCCTGCGTGGGCCCGGTTTCGCACGCCTACAATGCAGGCATGAAAACCGCTCTTCGCCTACTTTTTGTCGCTGCCCTGGCAGCGCTGCCGCTGGCTGCGGCCGTGGCTCAGACACCGGCACCCGCCGAGGCGGCAATCCGGGAAAAACCGGCCCGGCCGGACAAGAAGATCGAGCGCATCCGCACCGAAGATGCCGGCACCCGCATCGACGAGCTGCGCGTCGGCGGCGAAACGCAGCAAATCACCGTGCAGCCCAAGACCGGCGGCGCCGCCTACGAGGTCAAGCCGCCCGAGGGCGCGCGGGGCACGGCACCCGCTGCCACCAGCAACGACACCAACGGCTCGCGCGTCTGGAACGTGCTGAAGTTCTAGCCTTTCCTTTTTTTCCAGCACAGGGTTCAGTTTCACGCATGGCCGTATTCACCGAAGTCTCGTCTGACGAGGCTGCAGCGTTCTTGCGCTTTCTAGATTTGGGTCAACTGCAGCGCCTCAAAGGCGCATCAGGCGGCATCGAAAACACCAACTATTTTGTCGATACTGATCAGGGCCAGTATGTCCTGACGTTGTTTGAGCGCTTGAGCTTCGAGCAGTTGCCGTTTTACCTGCACCTGATGAAGCACCTGGCGACGCACGGCATTCCCGTGCCCAATCCGGCGCCCGACGCCAAGGGCAAGCTGCTGCACCGCCTCAAGGGCAAGCCCGCCGCCGTGGTCAACAAGCTGCGCGGCCACAGCGAACTCGCGCCCACGCCAGCGCATTGCGCCGGCGTGGGCGACATGCTGGCCCGCATGCACCTGGCCGGGCTGGACTACGAGCGCCAGCAGCCCAATCTGCGCGGCCTGGCCTGGTGGAACGAAACCGTGCCGGTGGTGCTGCCCTATTTGAGCGAAGACCAGCGCAGCCTGATCCTGGGCGAACTGGCGTACCAAAACCATGTTGCCGAGTCGCCTGGCTACCGCAGCCTGCCGCGCGGCGTTATCCATGCCGACCTGTTCCGCGACAACGTGATGTTCGAAAACGGCCAGCTCACGGGGTTTTTCGATTTCTACTTTGCCGGCTGCGATACCTTTTTGTTTGACATCGGCATCTGCCTGAACGACTGGTGCATTGATTTGGATACCGGCGCGCTGGACCGAGCGCGCGCCGATGCGTTCATGGTGGCCTACCAAAAGGTGCGGCCCCTGACTGCGCCCGAACGCACGCTGCTGCCCGCCTTGCAGCGCGCCGGCGCGCTGCGCTTCTGGCTGTCGCGGCTGTGGGATTTCCACCTGCCGCGCGACGCCGCCGTGCTAAAAGCCCACGACCCCGGCCATTTCGAGCGCGTGCTGCGCGAACGGCTGGCACAGCCCTATCTTTTATAGTCCCCTGCCATGAAATTGAATATTGTTCCCGCCCGCACCGGCCTGACCTGGGTCAAGCTGGGCATCACGACCTTCGCCCGGCAGCCGCTGGCGATGGCCGGCCTGTTCTTCATGTTCATGGCGATGCTGTCGGTCGCCACGCTGGTGCCCTTCATCGGCGCGGCGCTGGCCCTGGCATTGCTGCCCGCCGCCACGCTGGGACTGATGGCCGCCACCCAGGAAGCCACAAAGGGCAAGTTCCCGATGCCGTCGATCCTGATCAGCGCCTTTCGCGCCGGCCAGCAGCGCCTGCGAGCCATGATGGTGCTGGGCGCGCTGTATGCCGCCGGTTTCCTGGCGCTGATGGGCATTTCGGCGCTGGTCGATGGCGGGCAATTCGCCAGCCTGTACCTGGTGGGCGGCAAGATCACCGAGGAGCTGGTGCTGCAGGACAATTTCCAGATGGCGATGTGGGTGGCGATGGCGCTGTACCTGCCGCTGTCGCTGCTGTTCTGGCATGCGCCGGCGCTGGTCCACTGGCATGGCGTGTCGCCGGTCAAGAGCCTGTTTTTCAGCTTCATGGCGTGCTACAAGAACTTTGGCGCCTTCACCGTCTTTGGCCTCGCCTGGACCGGCGTGTTCGTGCTGGCCGCTATTTTGGTGTCGCTGATCGCCACGCTGCTGGGCAGCCCGATGCTGGCCACCGTGGCGATGTTCCCGGTGGCACTGGTAATCGTGGCGATGTTCTTCACCTCGATCTACTTCACCTTCCGGGACTGTTTCTCGGAGACGGACGAGCCGCTTCCCGACGAACTGGCCTGATTCGGGGGCGGCCCCCCGCCTTAAATCACCGTCAGCTTGGCGACGCTCAGCGCCAGCCATTTCACGCCATGTCGGGTGAAATTGATCTGCGCGCGCGCATCGTCGCCGCTGCCTTCTAACATCGTTACCCGGCCTTCGCCAAACTTGGCATGAAACACATTCGTTCCAGTTTTCAGCCCATGCGAAGGCGCGCTCTTTTGCGCTGGCACAGGTGGGCTGGCAAAACGCTCCGCACCGCCGGACTGTGAAGAAAATATACTGCTAGCCCAGTCGCCACGGGCGCTACCAGCTCCTGAATTACTAGCACCACCCCAGTTGCCCGAGCCCGCGCCCAGGCCAGAGGAAAACCCCGGCTTCTTCGGTGTCAGCCATTTGAGCGCCGCTTCGGGCAGTTCATCAAAAAACCGGCTTTTCAGGTTGTAGCGCGTCTGGCCATGCAGCATGCGCGTCTGCGAATGGCTCAGGTACAAGCGCTTTCTCGCGCGGGTGATGGCGACATACATCAAGCGGCGCTCCTCTTCAAGCCCGTCCTTGTCGCTCATGGCGTTTTCATGCGGAAACAGCCCTTCCTCCAGCCCGGTGATGAACACGCAGTCGAATTCCAGCCCCTTGGACGAATGCACCGTCATGAGCTGCACCGCATCCTGGCCGGCCTGCGCCTGGTTGTCGCCGGCTTCGAGCGCCGCATGCGTGAGAAAAGCGACCAGCGGCGACAGCGTCTCGCCGGTCTCCAGGTCGGGCACCAGCAGTTCGGGTGAAGGCTGGTCGAGCACGGGCGCCGACAGGTCCAGCCCCTGGCTGACGGGCGACTGGCTCAGGCCGGCGCCGCCCAGTTCATCGACCGGCAGCGCCACGGCATCGCGGCCAAAACCTTCCTGGCTGACGAAGGCCTCGGCCGCATTCACCAGCTCGGCCAGATTCTCCAGCCGGTCCTGGCCGTCCTTATCTAGTTTGTAGTGCTCTTCGAGCCCGCTGTGCTGCAGCACGAGTTCGATGATTTCGCGCAGCGTGGCGTCGGCGGTCTGCTCGCGCATCACATCGAGCTTGGCGACAAAGGCGCCCAGGTTGGCGCCGGCCTTGCCAGGAACGGCGCTCACGCCGTCATGCAGCGAACAGCCCGAGGCGCGTGAAATGTCCTGCAGCTGCTCGATGGTGCGGGCGCCGATGCCGCGCGGTGGAAAGTTCACCACGCGCATGAAACTGGTGTCGTCATTCGGGTTGTCGAGCAGGCGCAAATAAGCCAGCGCATGCTTGATTTCGGCGCGCTCGAAAAACCGCAGGCCGCCATAGACGCGGTACGGAATGCCGGCATTGAACAGCGCGGTTTCCATCACCCGGCTTTGCGCGTTGCTGCGGTACAGCAGCGCGATTTCCTTGGCGGCCGTGCCATCGCGCACCAGTTGCTTCACTTCATCGACAAACCACTGCGCCTCGGCAAAATCGCTGGCCGATTCATACACCCGCACCGGCTCGCCCGGACCGGCCTCGGTGCTCAGGTTCTTGCCCAGGCGCTTGGTGTTGTGGCTGATCAGTTCGTTGGCCGAGTCCAGGATGTTGCCGAAGCTGCGATAGTTGCGCTCCAGCTTGATCTGGTGCGTGACCTCGAACTCGCGCACGAAGTCGGCCATGTTGCCGACGCGCGCGCCGCGAAAGGCGTAGATGCTCTGGTCGTCGTCGCCGACCGCGATGACCGAGCCGCCCGGCATGCCCTGCACGCTGTGCGTGGCGTCGTCGCCCTGCCCGGCCAGCATTTTGATCCAGGCGTATTGCAGCTTGTTGGTGTCCTGGAACTCGTCGATCAATATGTGGCGGAAGCGTCGCTGGTAATGCTCGCGAACCGGCGCGTTGTCACGCAGCAGCTCGTAGCTGCGCAGCATCAGCTCGCCGAAATCGACCACGCCTTCGCGCTGGCACTGCTCTTCATAAAGCGCGTAAATCTCGGCCTTTTTGCGGCTTTCCTCGTCGCGCACCGGCACATCCTTGGCGCGCTGGCCGTCTTCCTTGCAGGCCGCAATGAACCACTGCAGCTGCTTGGGCGGAAAGCGTTCGTCATCGACATTGAACTGCTTGCACAGGCGCTTGATGCTTGAGAGCTGGTCCTGCGTGTCGAGGATCTGGAACGTCGAGGGCAAATTGGCCAGCTTGTAGTGCGCCCGCAAGAAGCGGTTGCACAGCCCGTGGAAAGTGCCAATCCACATGCCGCGCACATTGATGGGCAGCATGGCGGACAGGCGCGTGAGCATTTCCTTGGCTGCCTTGTTGGTGAAGGTCACCGCCAGGATGCCGCTGGGCGACACCTGGCCGGTCTGCAGCAGCCAGGCGATGCGGGTGGTCAGCACACGGGTCTTGCCCGAACCGGCGCCGGCCAAGATCAGGGCATGCGTGGCCGGCAAGGTGACGGCAGCCAGCTGCTCCGGATTGAGGTTGTGCAACAGGGAGGATGGGGACGATGAGGAAGAGGCTTCTGAGAACATCGCCTATTGTAGAAAGTCCCCTGCCGGCCGTCTGGCTTGCTTGTTACCGGAAGGCTACCGGGGCGCTTCCAGAATCACTTCCACATGCCGGTTGCTCGCCCGGCCCTGCGCCGTGTCGTTGGACGCAATCGGCCGGGTGTCGGCAAAGCCCGTTGCCCGCATGCGGGCCGCGTCAATGCCCTGGCCCTGAAAATGGCGCACCACGCTGGCAGCCCGGCCGGTGGAGAGTTCCCAGTTGGACGGAAAGCGTTCGGTCTGGATCGGCATGTTGTCGGTATGCCCCTCGACCACGACGCGGTAGCCGGGGACCTTGCTCAGGGTCGGCACGAGCCGGCTCATCACGCTGCGCCCCGCCTCGCTGAGCGTGGACTCGCCGGAGTTGAACAGCACCTCGCTGCTGATGCGAAAGCTGACCGTTCCCTTGTTCACGATCACCTCGATATTCTTGTCCAGAGGGTCCAGCGCCAGACTTGCCAGCAAATCCGGTTCGGACGCGATGTCAAGCTCGGGCGCAGCTTCGGAACTGGCGGGCAGCACGGGCACCGGAAGGGGTATCGGCGCCGCGCTGCCGGGAATGCCGAGAACCGGAAGCGCTCCGGATGCCGGCCAATGCCCCGCACTGGGGGTTCCATGGGCTGGCATCCCGTGCGGGCCGGAACCGGCAAAGGCCAGCATCACCACCATCATCACCAGCAGCAAGGTGATGACATCCAGATACGTCAGGAGCCAGCCCTCTTCCTCGGCGACAAGGGCGGGTTCAAGATGCCAGCGCGCAAAGCGGCCCTTGCGCAGCTTTGCGGTCGCCCCAAAAGGCTTCGGCGGCATGGGTGGAGGCAATGCCCTGGCATGCGGCGCCTGCCTGCCGCCAGCATCCCTTTCATGACCGGCCAACGATGCGCGCGAATTTTCATGAAGCGACATTTCGACGTATCCCGCAGTCGCCATGCTCAGCGGACCGGACCGGGCGCCGCCACCCGTTTTTCAGCATTTTCCCCGGGTTGCCGTCCATCAAAGATTTCATTCTCATGGTGCGCCATGAAGGACTTGAGGGTTTCGCGCATGAGCGCCGGGCTGCGCCGCTCGCACATCATCGAGATGCCCTGCAGCACCATGTTCATCAGCACCAACCGGGTTTCGGTGCGCCGCTCCAGCTTGACAGCCACCGGCTTGAACAGCAAGTTGGCCAGCAAGATGCCGTAGAACGTGGTCATCAGCGCGACCGCCATTTGCTGGCCGATGGCGCGCATGTCGCCGCCGCCGAGCAAGCTCATCAGGTTGATCAGGCCGACCAGCGTTCCGAGCATGCCAAAGGCCGGCGCAAAGTTCGCCATCACGCGAAACAGCTGCGCCTCGGCGGCCTCGCGCGCGCGCAGGCGCGAGATACGCCACTGCATCAGGTCCAGGATGTCGTCTTCCGGCGTCTGGTCGATCACCAGCTGCACCCCGGTGCGCAGGAAGGGGTTGGTGACGTTTTCCAGCGCCCGCTCGACGGCATGCAGGTCGCCGTTGATCCACAGCTTGGAAATCCGCACCAGTTCCTCGATGTCGTTGTGCGTGTACATGCGCTCGTTGCGCGTCACCGTGGCAATCAGGCTGAAGACCCGGAACACCTCCTTGAGCGGATAGCTCAGGAATGTCGCTGCCAGCGTGCCGCCCAGCACAATGCCAAGGCTGGGCCAGTCCACGTACATTCGGGCATCGTCGGCCGCGAAAAACAGCACGATCGCCAGCAGCAGCACGCTGGCCAGCATGCCGATCAGCGTGGAAGGATTCATGCGTTTGATCATGGACACGGGCATTCAAGAGTCAAGCCGGCACTTGCAGGAAACCGGCGCAGGGCTTTGCGGCGCAGGCCAGCAGGATTTGTCAAAAACAAGAATGATGGCGCGACTCCATGAAAACATGGCCCAGTTTAAAAAGCCCCGGACGAATCCTTTTTGCCCATGACAACCCTTTCAACTCCTCTCTTCGCGCAATTGCTCGCTGCGGCAGCCTTGGCCGCGTCCATTTCCCCAGCGCAGGCCCAATCGTTTTGCGCCAGCGACGGCCAGAGCCGGCCAGTCCAGCTCATCGAGCGTTTCATCAACGCCGACTGCGACACCTGCTGGGCCGACCCGTCCACGCCGGTACCGGCAAGAAATGCCGTCGCGCTGGACTGGATCGCGCCTGGCAGCCAGGGCGACGACGCGCCGCTGTCCGCCGTGGCCACGCGCGATGCGCTGGCCCGGCTGGAGTCGCTCAGCCAAAGCGTGCCAGCCAAAAGCCAGACGGTTGTGCATGCGGTCAAGGGCATCAAGGGCGTGGGCTTGCGCGTGGCCCACGGTTTGCCGGTGGCCGATTACCTGGGCGCCTCGATCGAACTCAAGCCGGTATCGCCAGCGGCCAGGCAGCCCTTGAGCGCGTGGCTGGCGCTGGTGGAAACCCTGCCGGCCGGCCTTGAGGGCTCGCCCGTGGAGCGAAATCTTGTCCGAAACGTGCTTTCACGCACATGGGACGGGCGCAAGCAGCTATCAAAAGATGAGCAAAACAGATTCTTTGAAAGCCGCTCCATGAACATTGCCCCGGCGGCCAATCCGGAGCGCCTGCGCGTCATCGGCTGGGTCGAGGATGAAAAAGGCCAGGTGCTGCTGGCGGCGCAATCGCGCTGCATCGCTCCTTGAAACACGGACCGCAAGGATATTGCAGCCGATAGTGCCTGGCGGTTTTCCAGGCCTTTAGAATCAGTCACCGGGCCCAAGCAATTGCGCCCGGTTTTTTTATGGGAGTTTCACAACTGCGGTGAGGTTCCCGCCGAAAACCGGCCAGTCCAAGCGCCTTCTGTTCATCAACAGTTTCTTTCTGGAGCTTGGGAAAATCATGGAAATATTCGACTACGACAACATCCTGCTGCTGCCGCGCAAATGCCGCGTGGAAAGCCGCGCCGAGTGCAACGCCAGCGTGACGCTGGGCGCGCGCAGTTTTCGCATCCCGGTAGTGCCGGCGAACATGAAAACGGTCGTCAACGAAGACATCTGCGTCTGGATGGCGAAAAATGGCTATTTTTATGTCATGCACCGCTTTGACCTGGACAATTTGCAGTTTGTGCGCAACATGAAAGCCCGCGGTGCGTATGCGTCGATCTCGCTGGGCGTGAAAAAGCCCGACTACGACACGGTGGACCAGCTGGTCGCCGAAGGCTTGATACCGGAATACATCACCATCGACATCGCCCACGGCCATGCCGACACGGTGCAGAGAATGATCGGTTATCTGAAGGAAAGACTGCCGGCATCGTTCGTGATCGCCGGCAACGTCGCCACGCCCGAAGCGGTGATCGACCTGGAAAACTGGGGCGCCGACGCGACCAAAATCGGCATTGGCCCGGGCAAAGTCTGCATCACCAAGCTGAAGACCGGCTTTGGCACCGGCGGCTGGCAACTGTCAGCGCTCAAGTGGTGCGCGCGCGTGGCGACCAAGCCGATCATTGCCGACGGCGGCATCCGCGAGCATGGCGACATCGCCAAGTCGATCCGCTTTGGCGCCACCATGGTCATGATTGGCTCGATGCTGGCCGGCCTGGAGGAAAGCCCGGGACAGACGGTCGAGGTCGATGGCAAGCTGTTCAAGGAATATTACGGCAGCGCGTCGGACTTCAACAAGGGCGAGTACAAGCACGTCGAAGGCAAGCGCATCCTGGAGCCGATCAAGGGCAAGCTGGTCGATACGCTGCGCGAGATGGAAGAAGACGTGCAAAGCGCCATCAGCTACTCGGGCGGCACCCGGCTCATGGACATCCGCAAGGTCAACTATGTGGTGCTGGGCGGCAAGAACTCGAACGAAGACCTGATGATGTGAGCCTGCTCGGCGCTTCAGCGGCTCGGCGCTGGTTCAAGGCCGAGCAGTTCAAGCGCCAGTTGGTGCAGGCAGTGCGAAGCTTGAGTCAAGGCTTCGAGAATGCTGAAATGATTCAGGCCCGGCAGCGATTCGCAGACGGGAACGGTTTCAAGACCCCAGGCTTGCTGGATCAAGCGGTTCTGCCGCAGGAATTCATCGCTTTCGTCGCCCCCTGCCACGCTGCAAAGCTTGCCTTGCGGCGGGCGCGGCAGCAGGACCGGACTGGCCTGGCGAACCTGTTCGGGTGTCAGGCTCAAATCCTTTAAAAAAGGCGTCAGGCGAATCGGCTCCAGGTCGTACAGGCCTGAGATCGACAGGGCATTTTTGACCAAGCCCGGCGGCAGATCGGGCGCATGCGCTGACCAGTCAGTGGCCAGCAGCATGGCCGCCAGGTGGCCTCCCGCCGAATGGCCAGCCACGGTGATGCGTTCGGGGTCGCCGCCAAATTCGCCCATTTTTCGCCAGATCCATTCCAGGGCATTGGCCATCTGCTGAACGATCTGCGGAACAGTCACGGCAGGGCACAAGGCATAGTTGAGCACGACGACGCAAGCACCGGCCTGCGTGAATGGCGGCGCAATGAAGGAATGGTCGGCCTTGTCCAGACTGCGCCAGTAGCCGCCGTGGATGAACACCAGCACCGGCGCCTTGTCCCGTGCATGGGTTTCGCTGGCCGGAAAGATATCCAGCGTTTCGCCGGGCTGGTTGCCGTAGGCTAGGTCCAGCTGGCAAGCCAGCCGTTCACGCGCGCTTTCGGATTCTTTCGCCCAGCGCGTGAAATGCACGGCATGGTCGGGCACAAGAAGCCGGTTGTTGTACATGCTGTCCAGCCACTGCAGATTCCAGCCTGATGCGATACGGTTCATGGGCGTCTCGTTTCTCTGTTGGCGAAAGCCACATCTTGGCATGGCGCCCACGAAAAAGGCCGCTGCCAACCTTTAGGTTCGCAGCGGCCTTTTGACTGGAAGGCTGATCAATAAATGATCAGCAGCTCCGCATCATGCTTGGTCGCGATCAATCACGAAAAGGCTTGGTGAACTTACCAGCCGGCTTTTTAGCCGCATCGCGGGGAACGAACACCTTGCCAGCCGGGCGGGCGAAAGCGGGCTTGCGGTCCGCAAAATCGCCACGCGGCGCAAAGCCTTCGTTGCCGCCGCCAAAGTTGCGGTCATCACGCGGTGCAAAACCGGCGTTGCTGTTGCCGCCGCCGAAACCACGGTCGTCAGGGCGGCGGGCGTTGCGGTCATTGAAACCGGAACGGTCAGCGTAGTTATTGCCCTGCGGTGCTGGTGGACGGCCCTGGAAAGCGCCAGCGTCACGATTGCCGCCGAAACCACCACGGTCGTCACGGTTGCCGCCAAAGCTTCCTGCATTGCCGCCGCCAAAACCGCCACCGGCTGGCTTGCGACCGCCGAAACCGCCACGGTCGCCACCACCGCCGCCGAAGCTGCGGCCGCCGCCACGGTCATCACGGCCACCGCCGAAATTACCGCGTGGGCGCTCGGAGGTCGGCGCGAAACGCTGCTGTGGCTCCAGGCCGGGGATGGTGCTGGCCTTGAGGTTTTGCTGGGTGTAGTGCTCGATGTCCTGGATCTTGCGGCGGTCGCGGAATTCGGCGATCGTGATCGCCTGACCTTCGCGACCGGCACGGCCGGTGCGGCCAATGCGGTGCACATAATCTTCGGCTTTCATCGGCAGGCCGTAGTTGATGACGTGGGTGATGGTCGGAACGTCCAGACCACGGGCAGCCACATCGGTAGCGACCAGAATCTGCACGCGGCCGTCACGGAAAGCCATCAGGCGGCGGTTGCGCAGGCCCTGGCCCAGCGCGCCATGCAGCGCCACGGCGCTGAAACCTTCTTGCACCAGGTCATTGGCCAGGCCGTCACATTCCACCTGCGTGCAGGCAAAAACGATCGCCTGGTTGATGGTGGTGTCGCGCAGCCAGTGGTCCAGCAGCTTGCGCTTGTGGGTCATGTTGTCAGCCCACAGCAGTGACTGGGTAATCGATGCATGCTTTTCGTGCGGCGAGTCGATCTCGACGCGCTGCGGCTGACGCATCACGCGGGTCGCGAGTTGCATGATGCGCGGCGCGAAGGTGGCGCTGAACATCATGGTCTGCTTGCGCTCGATGGTGAGCTGGTTGACTTCAGTCAGGTCGTCGGCAAAGCCAAGGTCCAGCATGCGGTCGGCTTCGTCCACCACCAGAAATTGCACCTGATCAAGCTTGATCTGCATGCTGCGCTGCAAGTCGAGCAGACGGCCGGGCGTGGCCACGACGAGGTCGGCATTTTGCAGCTTGGCGATTTGCAGCTGGTAAGGAATGCCGCCAACGACGTTGGCAACGCGCAGGCCGCGGCAATGGCGAACCAGGTCAATCGCATCGGCGCAAACTTGCTGGGCCAGTTCTCGGGTCGGGCACAGGATCAGGGCGCCGGGGGTGGCGGCCTTGAAATTGCGCATGTTGGTCGGGTCCTTGCGCTTTGGCTTTTTCATCGGCGCTTCGCCACGGGCGACAGCTTCTGCGCTCAGGCGTTCGAATTCGGCGCGCTCATTACGCTCGGCTTCTTCCTGCTGTTTCAGCAGGGTGTGCAGCACGGGCAGCAAAAACGCTGCGGTCTTGCCGCTACCGGTCTGGCTGGACACCAGCAGGTCGGTGAATTTTGGTGCTTTCGGGTCGGCATCCAGGGCTTGCATGGCCTTGGGGATGGTCGCCATCTGCACCGAAGTCGGCTGGGTGAAGCCCATGTCGGCAACGGCTTGCAGCAGTTCCTTGGCCAGGCCGAGCTTCACAAAGCCATTAGGCTCGGCGACAACGGCTTCCAGCGAGGTTGCCACGGCAACCGGCTCGTCGGACGAAAAGTCGGGAATCACGTGGATTTCCAGGTCGGAAATGGTATCGATAGCGTCGGACGTAGAGTCGCCGCGAGTCTCAAAAGAGTCAGTCATGTTTTCTTCTCACTAATCCCCTGCCCGCTTCGTTTGTGGCGAATGAACAGGAAACTCCACCCCCGCGATGCGGAAGGCTTCGTTCATGGTTAATAAAACATCAACCATCAAACGAATATGCGGATCAAAAGCGGAACTGCCTTGATGCGGTGACTCTGAAAATAGAGTCCAAAAGTGTGAGGTAGATGTACAAATGCGGTTAGCACGGTGTGCAACTGCAAGCCCATGATTATGGCATGGTTTGCAGGGTTTCTACCAGTTAGCCTTTATAAATCAATGTTGTTGCAGTAATTCATCAGCTTCGATACTCAATATCAGTGCGCGCTTTCGCTACCATTTCAATAGCTTGAACCGCCCGCCCCCTATGCGGAAAAGGCCAAAACAATTGAAATTCACTTGAGGAAATGCTCCCGGTAATGCTGCAGCTCGTCTATGGACTCATGCACATCGGCCAGCGCCGTGTGGCTCTGGCGCTTCTTGAAAGCGCTGTACACCTCGGGCCGCCAGCGCTTGGCGAGTTCCTTGAAGGTGCTGACATCGACATTGCGGTAATGAAAAAACGTTTCCAGTTTAGGCATGTACTTGACCAGAAAGCGCCGGTCCTGGCCAATGGTGTTGCCGCACATGGGCGTTTTGCCCTTGGGCACGTAATGCGCCAGGAAGGCCAGCAACTGCGCCTGCGCGTCTTCCTCGTTCACCGTGCTGGCCTTTACCTTGTCGATCAGGCCGCTGCGGCCATGCGTGCCCTTGTTCCACTTGTCCATCTGGTCGAGCAATTCGTTCGATTGATAAATCGCCAGCACCGGGCCTTCGATGCGCGGCGTAAGCTGCGGGCCGGTCACGACCACGGCAATTTCAATGATGCGTTCCTTTTCGGGGTCGAGCCCCGTCATTTCACAGTCAAGCCAGACCAGGTTCTGGTCGGATTTCTTCAATAAGGGTTCAGTCTCTAACATCTTACGATTCTCGCCTATCGCCTAAACTCTTCCCCATGACTGACCCCTCCCTTGTATTCACCCTGCTGTTCGCAGCCCTGCTCGTGCTGGGACTGCTGACGAAGTTCTACCTAGCCACGCGGCAGATCCGCCATGTCGCGCAGCATCGCAACCAGGTACCGGCCGCTTTCGCTTCCACCATCAGCTTGCCCTCGCATCAGAAGGCTGCTGACTACACGATTGCCAAGACACGCCTGGGCATGCTGGAAATGGCATTCGCCGCCGCGCTGCTGCTGGGCTGGACGCTGCTGGGCGGCATCGACACGCTGAACCAGGTTGTGATGCGCTCGGGCCTGGCCGACTACGGCACGTTGGTGCCGCAACTGGCGCTGCTCGCGGCATTCGGCCTGATCAGCGGCCTGCTTGACCTGCCGTTCACGCTGTACAAGACCTTCCGGCTTGAAGAACGCTTTGGCTTCAACAAGATGACGCTCAAGCTGTATCTAGCCGACCTGGTCAAGTCCACCGCTGTCGGCGCGGTCGTTGGCCTGCCCATCGTGGCGCTGATCCTGTGGCTGATGGGCAGCGCGGGCACGCTGTGGTGGCTGTGGACTTGGGTGGTCTGGATGGGCTTCAACCTGCTGGTGCTGGTGTTGTTTCCAACGGTGATTGCGCCGCTGTTCAACAAGTTCAAGCCGCTCGACGACGAGGCGCTGAAGGCGCGCGTCACGGCGCTGATGCAGCGCTGCGGCTTTGCCGCCAAGGGTTTGTTCGTGATGGACGGCAGCAAACGCTCGGCGCATGCCAACGCCTATTTCACCGGCTTTGGCGCGGCCAAGCGGGTGGTGTTTTATGACACCTTACTCAAGCAACTCAATCCGGCCGAGGTCGATGCGGTGCTGGCGCATGAACTGGGTCATTTCAAGCACAAGCACATCATCAAGCGCATCGGCGTGATGTTTGCCATGAGCCTGGTCGGGTTCGCGCTGCTGGGCTGGCTGTCAACCCAGGTCTGGTTTTACACCGGGCTCAGCGTACGGCCGAACCTGACGGGCAGCAACGATGCGCTGGCGCTGCTGCTGTTCCTGATGGTGGTGCCGCTGTTCAGCTTCTTCATTTCCCCGCTCATGGCGCAGTCGTCGCGCAAGCATGAGTTCGAGGCCGACGCCTACGCCATCTCGCAGACTGACGGCCGCGACCTGCAAAGCGCGCTGCTCAAGCTTTACAAGGACAATGCCAGCACGCTCACGCCTGACCCGGTGTTTGTGAAGTTCTACTATTCCCATCCGCCCGCTTCCGAGCGGCTGGGACGCATGTCCCCCATGACCCCTTCCCCTGAAAGCGCAGCCGCATGAGCAACCCCATCCATCAAAACCGGCGCGCCTTGAGCGCCACCGAAATCGTCACCCAGCTGAGCAAGCTCAACGGCGAGCAAGCCTTGGGCTGGCGGCTGATCGACGGCGCGCTGGAGAAAACCTTCAAATTCAAAAATTTTTACGAAACCATCGGTTTTGTGAATGCGGTGGCGTTCATCGCCAACGCGGAAGACCACCATCCCGACCTTGAAGCGAGCTACGGCCAGTGCAAGGTGCGCTTCAACACGCACGATGTCAAGGGCATTTCGGTCAGCGATTTTTTCTGTGCGTCGAAGGTTGACGCCTTGCTCGCTTGAGCAAGCCCGCACGCACGGCACGGGCCGGCGCAGCGCCGCTGGCAGGCACCCGGCAGGGCTTGGTGGTGGCCGGTTTCGGCCGGCATGTGATGGTCGAAACCGAATCCGGCCAGCGCGTGATCTGCCATCCGCGCGGCAAGAAAAGCCAGGTGGTCGTTGGCGACCGCATTCGCTGGCTGCCGTCGCAGGACGAAGGCACGATCGAGAAAATCGAGGAGCGCAGCAACCTGTTTTACCGCCAGGACGAGATGCGCACCAAGTCGTTCGCTGCCAACCTCGACCAGGTGCTGATCCTGATTGCCGCAGAACCTGAATTCTCGGAAAGCCAGCTGACACGCGCACTGATCGCGGCGGAAGCCGAGCGCATCAAACCCATCATCGCGCTGAACAAGAGCGATCTGGCCGAGCCCTTCGGCCGGGCCTGGACCAAGCTGGCACCCTACCGCACCATGGGCTACCAGATGCTAGCGCTGGCAATCAAGCCCCAAGGCTCGACGGCGCCTGAAGATGCGGGACAGACCCGCGAACTGATGGAATTGCTGCAAAACAAGAAAACGCTGGTACTCGGCCCGTCCGGCGCCGGCAAAAGCAGCCTGACCAACCTGCTGGTGCCGCAGGCCAAGGTGTTGACCGCCGAGATTTCGCAGGCTCTGAACTCCGGCAAGCACACCACCACCAGCACGACGCTCTACTGGGTCGATGAAGCCAGGACGACGGCGCTGATCGACTCGCCGGGCTTTCAGGAGTTTGGCCTGAACCACATCGAGCCGATGCAGCTGGCCAACTACATGCCTGACTTCAAGGCGCATGCGCAAGACTGCAAGTTCTACAACTGCACGCATCTGCACGAACCGGGCTGCGGCGTTATTTTAGAGGTCAAATCGACTGTTCACGCTAGCAGCATAAGCGCTGCACGCTATCGTTTATATAGTGAACTATTTGAAGAGTTGTCACAGACCCGATACTGAAAACGGCGGCCGGCTGGCCGCTTGCGCTTGCTATCCCAGCAGTCGTGCCAGCGTCAGCAGCGCCAGCAGCACCATCCACAGCACCACCGAACGCCAGACCAGGCCGACGACGCTGCGCAGGTGGGCCACCTCGGGCTCGCGGCAGGGCGTTGACGCGGAGACGACGGCATCGTCGATGTCGGCCAGTCCACCCACCTCGAACTCCTGTGAGGCAGCGGAAACCAGCACGGCATCGAGCGCCACGCTGCCAAGCCGCACATTCACCGCACCCGAGGTGGCTGCCAGGATCAGCCCGTCGTTGCGGCTTGCCGTGGCGAGGGCGGCACCAGCGGGAAAGCGCTGGGTGTAATGGCGCCACGAGTCGATGGCGTCCTCGAAACTGCCGACCACGGCAAAGCCCAGCGACGTGATGCGCGAAGGCAAGAAATCGATGACGCCCCAAGCGCTATTTGCCACCTGCTGAAGGGCCGGGCTGGCGCCCTCCCCCGGCGTTCTGCTCTTGTAGTTCCAGTAGCGCGCCAAAAATTCGCTCGTACGGTAAAGCACCGCACCAGCCGGCCCGAATCCGAAAGCGGCCAGCACCGAAAACCAGCCGAGCACGCCAAACACATGGCGGTGCGCGGCAAGCACTGAGTATTCGATTACATGGCGAACGATTTCGCTGCGCGGCAATTCGCTGGCATCCACCTGACGCCATTCAGCCAGCAGTTCGCGGGCCAGGTCTTCGTTGCCGTCGTCCAGCGCATTGCGAATGTCGGTGAAGTAGTGGCTGAACTGCCGGAAACCCAGCGTGACATACAGGACCGCCACGCTCCAAGCGAAGGCCAGCAGGATGTTGACCTGCCACAGCAGCCAGTGCACCAGCAGTGTCAGCAGCGTGGGCACCATGACGGCAAAAACCCAGGTGATCCATCCGTGATGCAGCTTGCCGGCATCCAGGCTGCGATGGCCCCAGCGGGCCCAGCCTAGAAAAGCCGCATGCACCCAGTTGCCACGGGCCAGTGGGCGGGCTTGCTCCAGAATCAATGCAAACAAAACGGCAAAAAAACTCATGGCAAATCATAACGGACCCCCGCGCTCCACCGCTGCGCGGGTCGCTGCCCCCCGAGGGGGCCACTGCGCCTGTGGCCCGGCGAAGCCGGTTCCACGGCCCTGATTGGCATGGAGGGCCCATAGACCTTGGGCACTTTTTGCGACACTGCTTACCACTGCTTGTGGTTCGCTGCTCTCCGGTGGCTGTTAGTTCAAGCGCTGAGAAAATGGTAGAAGTTTCGCAGCATGCCCGCCGTTGCACCCCAGATATAGCGCTCCCTGATTTCACTGCCCGCCGTCTGGCTCATCGGGTCGCTGTAGGGCATGGACAGCCACTGGCGGAGCACGCCGTTGAACTCTGTTTCATGGCGCTGGTGGTGCGCGGGGTTCATCAGGAACCTGAGCGGCACTTCAAACACATCGGCCACTTCTCCCGGGTTGGGATGCAGCTGAAAGCCCGGCTTGATGAGCGCCACCACCGGCGTGATGATGAAGGCCGATCCGGTGATATAGGTCGGCAAGGTGCCCAGCACCTCGACATGGTGGCGCGGCAAGGCTATTTCCTCGTGCGCTTCCCGCAGTGCGGTGTCGACCGCATCGTGGTCGGTGTCGTCGGTGCGGCCGCCCGGAAAGGCGATCTGGCCCGAATGCGTGGACAGGTTGGTCGAGCGCTCGGTCAGCAGCAGCGTGAGTTCGTCGCGCATCACCAAAGGCAGCAAGACCGCAGCCAGCGCCGGTTGCCGGTCGGAAAAGCTTTTTTCCACGCTGTGCTCGGGCGCCCACATCGGCGGATGACGGAAGCGGTCGCGCAGCGCTTGCGGCGTGAGCCGGTCGGCGGCAACGTCGGCCAGGTGGCTGTCGATGCCCAGCACCGGAATGGAGCGCGGATCGAACACGGGCAGGGAGGAAGGCTTGGCGGGTTTCATGGAAAGACAAGATAACAAGCATAAAAAAAGCCGCTCGGGGGAGCGGCTTTTCAAAAGCAAAAGTTGCTTGACAGGTGCTGTTACGCAGCCTGTGCGGGCTGCACGGCCTTGACAGCCTTGACACCCAGCTTTTCCTTGATACGCGCCGACTTGCCGCTGCGGCTACGCAGGTAGTACAGCTTGGCACGACGCACGTCACCTTTGCGCTTGACTTCAATCTTGGCGATCAGCGGGCTGTACACCTGGAAAGTGCGCTCGACGCCTTCGCCATTGGAGATCTTGCGAACGATGAAGCTGGAGTTGAGGCCGCGATTGCGCTTGGCAATCACAACACCTTCAAAAGCCTGCAAACGTTTGCGCGTGCCTTCAACCACGTTCACGCTCACGATGACGGTATCGCCAGGCGCGTAAACGGGAATGGTCTTGTTCAAGCGGGCAATTTCTTCCTGCTCGAGGGTCTGGATCAGATTCATGATTTTTCCATCTAACTTTATTTCGCTCATGCACGCGCTACGCTAAAGACCGCAAATCCAGAGATTGATTCAAAAACGAATCAAGTGGTTGCAGTGGCCGCCAGAGGATCGAAAAGCCTGCGATTATAGCAATTCAGGCATCCACGTCCGGACTTTTGGGTAGATCAGACAGAAAAGCCTCATCGCTTTTTCCCAAGTTCCCTGCCCTGCGGGCCGCCCGGACCAGTTCCGGACGCTGGCGCTGGCTCAAGGCAAGCCGCTGCTCGCGCCGCCAGCGCTCTATCTGTGCGTGATTGCCCGACATCAGAACAGGCGGCACCGACTGGCCGCGCCAGGATTCTGGACGGGTGTAGTGGGGGCAGTCCAGTAGGCCATCGAGTGCCGGATTGAAACTGTCCATTTGGTGGCTGCCCTCGTCGTTCAGCACGCCGGGCTGAAGCCTGGCCACTGCATCGAGCAAGGCCATGGCGGCAATTTCGCCGCCCGAGAGCACGAAGTCGCCCAAGCTGATCTGAAGATCGACATGGGTGTCGATGAAACGCTGGTCCAGCCCTTCGTAGCGGCCGCAGATCAGCACGGCACCGCTGCCGCAAGTTGCCCAACGCTCGACCCCGGCATGGGTCAGCACGTCGCCGACAGGGGAAAAAAGAACCGTGGGCGCATCGGGTGTGCCGCGAGCAACACGGTCAGCGCGAATGCTTTCGAGGCACAGCGTGAGCGGCTCGGCCAGCATGACCATGCCCGGACCGCCCCCAAAGGGACGATCGTCGACCCTTCGGTAATGACCATCGGCAAAGTCGCGCGGATTCCAGAGCTTGATCTCGACCAGATCGGATTCATAGGCACGACGCGTCACGCCGCTGGTCAGGAACGGAGCGAAAAGCTCGGGAAACAGGGTAATGACATCAAAGCGCATGAAAACCTACTTTGAATGCCGGAACACAAAAAGCAGAATACAGCAGGGCACAATGCCTCACAGCATCAAGCCTCAATAGTCGGGTTGCCAGTCAACGGTGATGCGCTTGCCGCCTATGTCGACCTTGTCGACATAGGCGGCGACAAACGGAATCATGCGTTCGGCTGCGGTGGTGGTGCCGTCTTCCTGCGTGCAGGTGTATTCGATGCACAGCACCGATTGAGGGCCGGTCGTCATCAGGTCGCGAACACAGCCCAGGGCAATGCCATCGCGATTCACCACGTTCAGGCCGATCAGATCGACCCAGTAATACTCGTCGGACGAAGCTGCGGGAAAGCTGCTGCGCGAAAGGAATATCCGGGAACCGCGCAAGGCTTCGGCAGGAGTTCGGTCATCCAAGCCGGTGAACTTGACAACCACCGAGCCTGAATGAATTTTGGACTCGTCCACCTTAAGGGAGACGGTGCCGGAAAAAAGGCTGAAACCGGGACGGAACTTGGCGTCAGGCGCCTGCAGGTACCAGGTTTGAGCGGAAAGAAGCGCTTCCGGATCGTTGCTGTGCGGCAGGACCTTGAGCCAGCCCTTGACGCCCCACGCGTCCAGAATGCGCCCGACCTCGATCGCGTCTTCAGGCAGCTTTGACGGTGTCAAACCCGCAGACGGTGGAAGGCCAGGCATCATCGGAAAATGCCTAAATCAGGCTGCTGCGACTTCAGCAGGCAATTCAGCGGCAGAAACTGCAACCGAAGCGCCGCCTTGCTTGATCAGGCGCAGGACGGTTGGGGATGTCTGGGCGCCAACACCGATCCAGTGGGTCAGACGATCCTGCACGATGCGCAGGCCTTCTTCGCCGCCCTTGGCAATCGGATTGTAAAAACCGATGCGTTCGATAAAGCGACCGTCGCGGCGAACGCGCTTGTCAGCTACTACGATGTTAAAAAATGGACGGTGTTTGGAACCGCCGCGTGAAAGCCGGATGACGACCATGATTAATCCTTGGGTGGCGGGGTAAAAAATAACCCCAGTATTCCTGCAGCGCTTGAGACACACGACATGGCCACCCGGCCAGCGAAATGCTGCAAAGCCTGCGATTATAGCTTGCGACGTTACTGACGCGCCTTTTCAGTGGAAAATCATCTCTGCAGCCGGCACCGCCGGCCGCAAAACCTGACACAACCTACCTGTAATCCAGCATGCCTCTTATACGCCCCAGCCGCGACGAAGACATTTGCGCCATCACCGCCATTTATTCCCACCATGTGCTGCACGGCACCGGCACCTTTGAAACCGAGCCACCCAATGCCGCAGACATGGCATTTCGGAGGGCCGATGTATTGTCCAAAGGCCTGCCCTATCTGGTGGCAGAGCAAGACGGAGAAATTCTGGGCTTTGCCTACGGCAACTGGTTCAAGCCGCGACCGGCTTACCGGTATTCGGTGGAAGACTCGATTTACCTTGCACCCGAGCTGCACCGCAAGGGGCTGGGCCGCGCCTTGCTGGCAGAACTGCTGGTGCGCTGCGAGGCAGCAGGCATTCGCAAGGTCATGGCCATCATCGGCGATTCGGCCAATGCCGGGTCGGTGGGCGTGCACCGGGCGCTGGGCTTCACGCAGGTGGGCATCGTTGAGGCCTGCGGCTGGAAACTTGGCGCCTGGCGCGATATCGTGATCATGCAAAAGACCCTGGGCGCTGGGGGCACGCAGCCGCCGCTGGAGGCGCCGACTTCATAATTCAGCGCATGCATCTTCCCACTCCAAAAAACAAAACTATCGCGACCTGGCTGGCGTTCATCGGTGGTCAGCTGGGGCTGCACCGCCTCTACCTGTATGGCTGGCGCGACGCTTTAGCGTGGGCGCACCCTGTCGTCGCCGCACTGGGCTGGTGGGGTGTCCAAAGGGTGCAAATGTATGGCCAAGACGACCATCTGGCCTGGGTGCTGATTCCCCTGCTGGGTTTCACACTGGCCGGCACGGCGCTGACAGGCATTTATTACGGCTTGACGTCGCCTGAAAAATGGAACGTCATGCACAATCCCGCCGCGCCCGATACAACAGCGGGCAAAACCAACTGGCTGACGATTGGCGCCATTGTGTTTGCCTTGCTGTTTGGCACGATTGCCCTGATGTCGAGCATTGTGTTTAGCTTTCAGCGCTACTTTGAATACCAGGTCGAGGAAGCCCGGAAAATCAGCCAGTGACAAATCCCCTGCGCTGACCGGGCGTGGCGGTCTTGCTGCGAAAATCAATCTCATGGCTTTGCTCAACACCCTTGATCGACGACGATTGCTGCTGGTCAGCCTGGCAGGTTTCTCAAGCATGCCGGGATGGACAGGAACCGCGCATGCCCTTCCCCTGAAAACGCTGGCCTTCCCGCGCGACCGGGGATCGCACCCCGACTTTCGCACCGAGTGGTGGTACATCACCGGCCACGCCGTTTCGGGAACGTCGGCCCCGCGCAGTTTTGGCTTTCAGCTCACCTTCTTTCGCTCGCGGGTGGAAGGCACGCAGGCGATGGCGTCGAAATTTGCAGCCCGGCAACTGATCTTCGCGCATGCCGCCATCACCGACGTGCAGGGCAAGAAACTCTGGCACGACCAGCGCATTGCACGCGCCGGCTTCGAGGTGGCGTCGGCCAGCGAGCAGGACATGGACATCAAGCTGCGCGACTGGACCCTGAGCGCCGCCGGTGGCAGCTACACCGCAAAACTGCCGGCAACCGACTTTTCAATCAGCCTGCAGTTCAGGGAAACGCAAGCCGTGCTGCTCCAGGGCGCGCAAGGCCTGTCGCGCAAGGGGCCGGAGGAAAAGCAGGCCAGTTACTACTATTCCCAGCCCCAGCTGGCCGCCAGCGGCACGCTGCAGCTCAAGGGCCAGGCCTTTGCCGTCACCGGCAAGGCCTGGCTGGACCATGAATGGAGCCAGGAACTGCTGCACCCGAGCGCCGTCGGCTGGGACTGGATCGGCATGAACCTGGACGATGGCAGCGCCCTGACCGCCTTCCGGCTGCGCGACAAGGACGGCAAAGCGGTCTGGACCGGCGGCTCTTTGCGCACGGCGGCGGGCGGCTTGCGCGTCTTCAACCATGGCGAAGTCGATTTCAGGCCGCTTCGAAGCTGGACCAGCCCCTTGACACAGATCACCTACCCGGTCGAATGGGCAATCCGCACGCCCGGAGACAGTTACGCCGTCAAGGCACTGCTCGACAGCCAGGAACTTGACAGCCGCAACTCCACCGGCTCGGTCTACTGGGAAGGGCTGAGCGAACTGGCGGACAGCCGGGGCCGGCCGGTAGGCATGGGCTATATGGAAATGACAGGCTACGGGCAGGCGCTGCGGCTTTGAAGGAATAAATTGCCGGCAGGCTCTTGATGCGGTTCAAGACGAAAAAGCTGGTGATTCCAGGAACTTCGATACGGCCACGACGTAAAGCCAGTGCCCTCCTCCCTGCGCGGACAAGGGCAACGCAGGACAATTGTTTTCATGAAAGAACTTAACAACATCGCCCTGTCGATGCTCGACCTGGTTTCCGTGCGCGAAGGCGGCACCGTGGCTGACGCATTGGCCATCGCCTTGCGCACCGCGCAGCACGCCGAACGGCTCGGCTTCAAGCGCTACTGGCTGGCTGAACACCACAACATGGCCGGCATTGCCAGTTCGGCCACGGCCGTGCTGGTCGGCTATATTGCCGGCGGCACCCGCACCATGCGCGTGGGCTCGGGCGGTGTGATGCTGCCCAACCATGCGCCGCTGGTGGTGGCCGAGGCCTTCGGCACGCTGGCCGAGCTGTACCCGGACCGCATCGACCTGGGCCTGGGCCGCGCGCCCGGCACCGACCAAGCCACCATGCGCGCGCTGCGCCGTGAACGGACCGAGACGGCTGAGGATTTTCCGCAGGACGTGGCCGAGCTGCAGCGCCTGCTGGGGCCGGCGCAGCCCGGCCAGCGGCTGATCGCCATGCCGGGCGCCGGCACCAATGTGCCGATCTGGCTGCTGGGCTCGAGCCTGTTTTCGGCGCAGCTGGCGGCCGAGCGCGGCCTGCCTTATGCGTTTGCCTCGCATTTCGCGCCGCGCCTTTTACGGCAGGCGATTGCTTTGTACCGCCAGCATTTCCGGCCATCGGCCACGCTGGCCAAACCCTATGTGACGATTGGCGTTCCGCTGATCGCCGCGCCGACCGACGAAGAAGCCGAGTACCTGGCGAGCAGCACCTACCAGCGGGTGCTCGGCATCCTGACCGGCGCCAGGGGTGGCCTGCAGCCGCCGGTGGCCAACTTCCTGGCCCAGCGGCATCCGCAGGAGCGCGCCGCCATCGCCGACTTTCTGGCCGCTGCCGTCATTGGCGGGCCCGACACTGTGCGCGAAGGCCTGAACGCGCTGGCGCAAGCCACGGATGCTGACGAATTCATGCTGGTCTGCGACATTTACAACCCGGCCTTGCGGCTGCGTTCGCTGGACATTGCCGCTGGCGCGCTGCTGGAACCCGTGGCCGCTTGACCGCGCATCAGATCGTCGGGCGGCCGGCGGTTTTTGATCCTGAATTGATAGCTGCTTGCGCATACCGGACGTGCGCAAGAAGCTTATTTGATGCTGAAAATCCTTTTGCGACTGCCGATCAATGTGCGCCGGCCGCCGCATCGGCCCCAGCCGCGCCCGCATGCGTGGGCCGCGTCAGGTACACCAGCGGAATCAGCAGCAAGAAGATCAGCGCTGACGCATAAAACACATCGTTCGCCGCCAGCATGTAAGCCTGCTGATCGACCAGCCGGTTGAGGGTAGCAAGCGACTGGTCGGGCGTGAGCCCGGCGCTGGCCAGGCCCGTCAGCGCGCTGTTGGCGGCCACGTTGCCCGGATTGACAAACTCGCTGAGCTGCGCATGGTGCATGGCAGCGCGGTCTTGCCAGACGGTGGTGGCAATCGACGTGCCGAACGAGCCGGCCGTGATGCGAACGAAGTTCGACAGACCCGAAGCAGCCGGAATCTTGTCATGTGACAGGCCCGACAGCGTGATGGTCATCAGCGGAATGAAAAAGCAGGCCATGGCCACGCCCTGGATCAGCGTCGGAACCAGGATGGTGCCCATGTCGGCCTGGGTGTTGAAGTTCGAACGCATCCACAGCACCAGCGCGAACACAGTAAAAGCGACGACGGCAAAGCGGCGCGGATCGGTGCGGCCGATGCTCTTGCCGATCAGCGGCGACAGCAGCAGCGCCATGATGCCGACCGGCGCCAGCACCATGCCGGCCTGCGTCGCGGTGTAGCCCATGTACTGCTGCAGCCACAGCGGCAGCAGCACCACATTGCCGAAAAACAGCCCATAGCCGACCGACAGCGCCAGCACGCCAGCCCAGAAGTTGCGCTTCTTGAACAAGGTCAGGTCCACCACCGGATGCTCCTCGGTCAGCTCCCAGATCACGAAGGCGATCAAGCCGACCAGCGCCACAACGCCCAGCGCAATCACCTCGCCGGAATGAAACCAGTCCAGCTCCTTGCCCTTATCTAACATGATCTGCAGCGCGCCGACCCAGATCACCAGCAGCGCCAGGCCGATCGAGTCAATCGGCAGCTTGCGGGTCTGGCTCTCGCGCTTGTGAAAGATGCTCCAGGTGATGAAGGCCGCGCCAAAGCCGACCGGAATGTTGATGTAGAAAATCCACGGCCACGAAATGTTGTCGGTGATCCAGCCGCCCAGCAGCGGCCCCATGACCGGCGCGACCAGCGTGGTCATCGACCACAGCGCCATCGCCAGCCCGGCCAGCGCCTTGGGGTAGCTCGACAGCAGCAGCGCCTGCGACAGCGGAATCATCGGCCCGGCCACCAGCCCCTGCAGCACGCGGAAAAAGATCAGCGTCGTCATGTTGGGCGCCAGGCCGCACAGCCAGGAGGTCAGCACGAACAGCAGGATGCTGGCAGTGAACAGCCGCACCTGGCCGAAACGCTGCGACAGCCAGCCGGTCAGCGGCACGGCAATCGCGTTGGCCACGCCAAAACTGGTGATGACCCAGGTGCCCTGGTTCGGACTGACGCCCAGGTCACCAGCGATGGCCGGCAGCGACACATTGGCAATCGACGTGTCGAGCACGTTCATGAAGGTGGCGGCTGACAGCGCCAGCGTGCCCCACAGCCGGGCCGAGCCGGTCAGCGGCGGCGGTGGTAGATAGTCGGATACAGGACTGGTTGCAGACGCCATGAAAGCCTTGACGGAACGGAATGAAAAACAGGTCCGCTCAATGCGGCAAGACGGCGCTGCCGCCGTCAACGGGCTGGGGCGCCGGCGCTGGCGAAACGGTTTTCACGGTCTTGACGCCTTTTCCGGAGTTCGCAGCGATGACGCGCCTGATTTCATCGTTGGCAGCGTCATCGTGCACGGTAAACGCCTGTGTGTGCGCCTGCGCGGCCTGGCGCGGCGCATCGGCCAGCGCCTTGCCGCCCTGGTTGCTGACATCGACCTCGGCATCCATCGACAGGCCGACGCGCAGCGGATGTTCGCCGAGCTGCTTCGGGTCCAGCGCAATGCGCACCGGCACGCGCTGCACCACCTTGATCCAGTTGCCGGTGGCGTTTTGCGCCGGCAGCAGCGAAAACGCCGCGCCCGTGCCTGCGCCCAGGCCGGCGACAGTACCGTGGTAATCGACCTTCTTGCCGTACAGGTCGGCCACCAGCGTCACCGGCTGGCCGATGCGGATATTGCGCAGCTGCACTTCCTTGAAGTTGGCATCGACCCAGACCTGGTTCAGCGGAATCACCGACATCAGCGGCGTGCCGGCTGCCACGCGCTGGCCAAGCTGCACCGTGCGCTTGGCGACATAGCCATCGACCGGCGCCTTCAAGGCCGTGCGGCTGGACGCCAGGAAAGCCTCGCGCACCTTGGCAGCGGCCACCAGCACGCCGGGGTGCTGGTCGATGGCCGTGCCGTCGGTCAGCGCCTGGTTGCTGGTTAGCTGCTCGCGCGCGGCGATGACGCCGGCCTGGGCGGCCGCCAGCGCGCTTTTGGCGTTCGCCAGTTGTGTCTGCGCATGGTTGAGTTCTTCCCTGGACACCGCGCCGTTGCCGGCGAGCGACTGGCGGCGGGCCAGGTCGTCGGCGGCGCGCGCGATGTCGCTGTTGGCCTTGCTCACCTCGGCATTGCGCAGCGCAATCTGCGCGCCAAGTGCGCCGTTGTTGGCGTATTGCGTGCGCGCCTGGCGCACCGCCTGCGCCAGCGCGGCCTCGGCCTGGTCCAGCGCCACCCGGGCGTCGGCCGGGTCCAGCTGCACCAGCGGCTGGCCGGCCTTGACGAAGTCGGTGTCGTCGGCCATGAGGGCGACGACGGTGCCGCCGATCTGCGGCGTGATCTGGATGACATTGCCCTGCACATAGGCGTTGTCGGTCGATTCGTAATGACTGGCCACCAGATACTCGTAAGCCGCCCAGCCCAGGCCAGCCACGACCACGACGCTGGCCAGCGCGGTCAGCGCCTTGCGGCGCCTGGGATTGCCGGCGGGCGGCTGAACCGGCGCGGCCGGGCTGGCGGATGCTGGGGAAGCAGGAGCTTGGGATGCGTTCATGGTGTCGTTCACAGTGTTTATTGGAAATGGCTGGCGCGGGCACTGCGCTGTTCAGCAGCTGCCCGGAAAGGCTTTTTTATTGACTAAAAAGGCTTTTTTCGCTGGCTGGGCGGACGCTGACAGCTATGGTTTTTGAAGCATCCGGGTCTTTGGGCAGGGGCTCGGGCGCATAACCGCCGCCAAGCGCGCGGATCAAGCCCACCTGCGTCTCCAGCACCCGGCCCGCCAGATCGACGGCCAGCCGGCGCTGGGCCAGCACGCTGGTTTCGGCCGTCAGCACATTCAGGTAATTGCCCAGCCCCGCCCGGTAGCGCTGCACGGCGATGTCGTAGGCGCTTTCGGCCGCGTCCTGCGCCGCCCGCTGTTCAAGCTGCTGGCGGCTGATGGATTGCCGCGACGCGACCTGGTCGGCCACATCGCGCACCGCGTCGATCACGGCGGCGTTGTAGCTTTCGACCGCAGCGTCCAGATCCGCCGTTTTGCCGCGCAGGTTGGCGCGCAGCCGGCCGGCCTCGAAAATCGGCAGGCGCACGGCCGGGCCGACGCCCCATTGCTGACTGCCCGAGTTCAGCAGATTACCCAGCCCGATGCTGGAAAATCCGGCAAAGGCGACCAGGTTGATGTTCGGGTAGAACTGGGTTTTGGCATTCGCCACGTCCTTCAACGAAGCCTCCACGCGCCAGCGCGCGGCAGCAATGTCGGCGCGGCGGCCCAGCAGGTCGGCCGGAATCACCGGCGCCAACGCTACATTTTTAATAGCTTCTTGCGCAGACGGGACCAGCGCAGAAGCACTATTGGGCTGTCCAACCAGGGCATTCAGCGCATTGCGCGTCAGCGCCATCTGTTCCTGCACGGTTTCCAGTTGCAGGCGCGCCTCGGGCAGGCCACCTTCGCTCTGGCGCAACTCCAGCCGGGTGTCGAGGCCGGCATTGACGCGGTCCGTGACCAGCCTGAGGGTTTGGTCGCGCTGGGTCAGCGTGCGTCGGGCCAAGGCGGATTGTTCATTCAGCCGTACCAGCTGGAAATAGCTTCGGGCGACCTGGCTGGCCAGCAGCACGCGGGCAGCCAGGGCATCGGCTTCGGCGGCACGCGCGCTGCCCAGCGCGGCATCGAGCGCCGCGCGGTTCTTGCCGAAAAAGTCCAGCTCCCAGCTGGTGGCCAGCTGCGCCATGCCGCTTTCGCGAATCGATCCGGCCAGCGGCGGCGGCACCGCGCCGTTGGCGGTGTAGCGCTGGCGCGTCAAATCGAGTTGGCCATTGACTAGCGGCAGCGTGGCGGCATTCGCCACTTCCGTGACGGCCTGCGCGCGCGAGAGCCGGGCCTGTGCCAGCTTCAGGTTAGGGCTGCTTTCAAGCGCCTGGGCGACCAGGCTATTGAGCGTATCGTCGCCAAAATCGCGCCACCATTCGCTTGCCACCGGCGCCTGCGCGGCGGCCGTGCCCAGCCCGAGCGATGCTGCATCGCGCAGGCTCGCCTGCGGCGCGATGCCGGACATGTCGGCGCAGCCACCCATGCCGGTGGCAATCAAGCCGGCCGCCACCACGCCGGCAGCAGAAACCAGCGCCATGCGCACCGACGCGCGCCACACCGGCAAGGCAACCTGTCCGGGGATGCACGCCAGTTCGGTGCAAGCCTGCGCGCGTCGTTCGGCGCAGGACGTTTGGGGTTTACTTATCATTTTTTTCTGTCGATGCGTGCAGGGTTTGCGCCGTGTCCAGCATCCGGCGCAAGTAGCTTTGCAGGGTTTTCCATTCCTCGACCGAGAAGCCGGCCAGCAGCGCGTTTTGCACGCCGCAGAGAATGCCCGGGATTTCCTGCGCTGCGGCGCGGCCCGCGTCGGTCAGTTCCAGGTTGACCACCCGGCGGTCTTCTGACGAGCGGATGCGGCGGCACAACTCCTTGGCTTCAAGCCGGTCGAGCAGGCGGGTCATGGAACCGGCGTCCAGATCGCACTGGCGCGCCAGTTCAGCCGCCGTCGAGGCGCGGCCCATGTAGAGCTTGAGCATCGGCACCCATTGCGCATTCGTCAGGCCGGTCGGTTCGAGTTCGCGTTCGACGCCCTGCGACACCAGCGAAATGATGCGGCGCATCAGGTAGCCGACGCTGTCGTCCGGTATGTAGCCTTCGGCCCGGTAAAAATCGATCAGTGGACTCGCCAGGGCATCGACATAAGGATTGGGGTGGTGCTTTGAATCCATGGCATGAATATTACTTGTTTAGACAACTATTGTCAAGCCTGTGTTTGCAATGCCAAGCTTTAAAGTTAAAATACCATTCATGGCTACTTCCACCGCGACTTCCCTTCCCTCCCGCACGTCAATGGCTCCGAGCTTGCCGCCCGCCAAGGGCTCGCCCCGGTCGCTGTCGGGGCTGCTTCCTTTTCTGCGGCCGTATTCGGGCCGGATCGGGCTGGCGGTGCTTTTCCTGGTCATGGCGGCGGTTGCCACGCTGGTGTTTCCGCTGGCGCTGCGGGGCCTGATCGACGGCGGCATGGGCGCGGCTGACAAGGGCGAGCAGCTGATGGCGCTGCGCACCCATTTTTTCGAGCTGTTCGGCGTGGCCGCCGCGCTGGGGCTTTTTTCGGCTGGGCGCTTCTACACCGTCAGCTGGCTGGGCGAGCGGGTCACGGCCGACATCCGCAATGCGGTGTATTCGCATGTGGTGCGGCAAAGCCCTGAGTTTTTTGAGACCACGCAGACCGGCGAGGTGCTGTCGCGGCTGACCGGCGACACCACGCTGGTGCAGACGGTGGTGGGCTCGTCGCTCAGCATGGGCCTGCGCAACGCGGTCATGGGCGTGGGCGCGCTCGGCATGCTGGTGGTCACCAATCCTTACCTGATGGTGCAGGTGCTCGGCGCGCTGCTGCTGATCGTGGCGCCGTCGGTGTGGTTCGGGCGGCGCGTGCGCAAGCTGTCGCGCGCCAGCCAGGACCGCGTGGCCGACTCCAGCGCGATTGCCGCCGAAGTGCTCAATGCCATCCCAGTGGTGCAAAGCTACACCGCCGAAGACCGGGAAGCGGCGCGTTTCGACCGGTCGACGGCCGATGCCTTCGCCATCGCCATTCGCCGGACCAAGGCGCGCGCGGTGCTGGTCGCCTTCATCATCATCGCCACCTCGGCGGCCTTGCTCTGGGGCCTGTACCAGGGCACGCAGGCGGTGATGCGCGGCGACATTTCCGCCGGCCATCTGGGCCAGACCGTGGTTTATGTGATCATCCTGGCCAGCGCTGCAGCGGTGCTGGGCGAGGTCTACGGCGACCTGCTGCGCGCCGCCGGCGCCACCGAGCGGCTGATGGAGCTGCTGGACAGCCGATCCCCCGTGACTTCACCCTCAAATCCGCTTCCTGCGCAGGTAGTACGGGCAGGGAGTGCTATTAAATTTGAAAATGTCACGTTTCACTACCCGTCCCGGCCAACGCAGCCGGCCTTGACCGATTTCAGCCTGAGCGTGGCGCCGGGCGAGACCATCGCCATCGTCGGTCCGAGCGGCGCGGGCAAAAGCACGGTGTTCCAGCTGTTGCTGCGCTTTTACGACCCGGCTTCGGGCCGTATAGAGCTTGACGGCGTTGCGACCCGCGACCTGTCGCTGCAGGACTTGCGCGGACGCATCGGGCTGGTGCCGCAGGACGCGGTGATTTTCTCGACCAGCGCGCTGGAAAACATCCGCTACGGCAAGCCCGGCGCGACGGACGAGGAAGTCAAGGCTGCGGCCAGCGCCGCGTTCGCGCATGAATTCATCAGCGCCCTGCCCGAGGGCTTCGACACTTTCCTGGGCGAACGCGGCGTGCGCCTGTCGGGTGGGCAGCGCCAGCGCATCGCGATTGCGCGGGCCATGCTGAAAAATTCACCGCTCCTGCTGCTCGACGAAGCCACCAGCGCGCTCGACGCCGAAAGCGAGCGCATGGTGCAGGCGGCGCTCGAATCGGCGATGAAAGACCGCACGACGCTGGTGATCGCGCACCGGCTGGCGACGGTGAAAAAGGCCGACCGGATCGTCGTGATCGACCATGGCTGCATCGTGGAGCAGGGAAACCACGAGCAGCTGATGGCCGCCAACCAGGTCTATGCGCGGCTGGCAGCGCTTCAGTTCGTAGCATAAAAAGTCCATCGGCGTAAGGCCGATCTACGCGGTAACGGCGCCTTTCATGGGTCAGAGGAAAGCGCGCTGCCTGGCCTACATTGGGGTGCGTGCATGCGCATCGGCCATGCAACGTTTTCACACCACCACCGGGCAGCAAGCAATCCATGAAGCCAGCGTTTCACGACATCGACGAACGTACCAACCTGACATCGAGCAACAAGTTTGAATTGCTGCTGTTTCGCCTTGGGGAAGCGGCCAACTCCGGGCAACGCGAGCTGTTCGGCATCAATGTGTTCAAGGTTCGTGAAATCCTGGTCATGCCGCCCGTCACCAGCATGGCGAATTCGTCTCCCCATGTCATGGGCGTGGCCAATATCCGTGGACAGATCATCCCGGTCATCAACCTGCCGGCGGTGGTCGGCTGCACGCCGACCAATGGCCTGGCTATCTTGCTGGTGACCGAGTTCGCCCGCAGCACGCAGGCCTTTGCCGTCGAGGAAGTCAGCGAGATCGTCCGGCTGGAATGGCAGCAAGTGCTTTCAGCCGAAGGCCAGGGTGGCGGCTTGGTGACCAGCATCGCCCGGCTCGACGGCGATATTGAAACCACGCGGCTGGCGCAGGTGCTTGATGTCGAGCAGATTTTGCAGGATGTCATGCCGCCTGAAAAGCAGGCCATCGGCACGGCGCCGGGCGTCAAGGTGAACCTTCCTCCGGGAACGATTGTCCTGGCGGCCGATGATTCCGCGCTGGCCCGCTCAATGATCGAGCAAGGCTTGTCGTCCATGGGCGTTCCCTACATCATGACCAAAACCGGCAAGGAAGCCTGGGACCGGCTGCAGGCCATCCACACGCAGGCACAGGCCGAAGGCAAGACCGCACATGAAAAGGTTGCCCTGGTCCTGACTGATCTGGAAATGCCTGAAATGGATGGTTTTACCCTGACGCGCAACATCAAGGGCGATGCTAGGTTCAAATCGATCCCGGTCGTGATCCATTCATCGCTGACCGGCGCGGCCAACGAAGGCCATGTCAAGACCGTTGGCGCGGATGCCTATATTGCCAAGTTCGCCGCCGACGAACTGGCCGCCACCCTGCTTGAAGTCTTGTCGAACCGCTAGATGCCGTGCATCGGCCGAGGCAGGCTTGGCAGCGGGTTAGGAAACGACTTTTCATAACTATGCATTTCATGCATAAATACAAATAAAGTAGGCCTTGGACAGTTGGAATCGCGCGCACTAAGCTGCGCTACCTTCATTTGTTTTCACAAGGATTCTTCATGTCACAAACGTCCGCCGAAGGCGAAAGCGCGCTCGCTCCGGCTTCTGCCGTTCCTTCCTACCTTCAAGCCGACAACCTCGGACCGTGGGGAAACTACCTGCAGCAGGTGGACCGGGTCATTCCGCACCTGGGCAAGCTGGCACGCTGGGCCGAAACCCTCAAGCGGCCCAAGCGCATCCTGATTGTCGATGTGCCAATTCACATGGACGACGGCACGGTGGCGCATTTTGAGGGCTACCGCGTGCAGCACAATGTCTCGCGCGGCCCCGGCAAGGGCGGCGTCCGCTTTCACCAAGACGTGACCTTGTCCGAGGTCATGGCGCTGTCGGCCTGGATGTCGGTGAAGAATGCGGCGGTCAACGTGCCCTACGGCGGCGCCAAGGGCGGCATCCGCGTCGATCCGAAAAAGCTTTCGCGCGGTGAACTCGAACGCATGACGCGCCGCTACACCAGCGAGATCGGCATCATCATTGGCCCCAACAAGGACATCCCTGCGCCCGACGTCAACACCAACGAGCAGATCATGGCCTGGATGATGGACACCTATTCCATGAATACCGGCTCTACCGCCACCGGCGTGGTCACGGGCAAGCCGGTCGATCTGGGCGGCTCGCTGGGCCGGCGTGAAGCCACCGGACGCGGCGTGTTCACGGTGGGAACGGAAGCAGCCCGGCACATCGGGCTGGACATCGCCACGGCCCGGGTGGCGGTGCAGGGTTTTGGCAACGTGGGCGGCGTGGCGGGCAAGCTGTTTGCCGATGCGGGCGCCCGGATCATTGCCGTGCAGGACCACGGCGGAACGATTTTCCGGGAAGCTGGACTGGACATCCCCGCCCTGCTCCAGCATGTGGCCAGCACCGGCAGCGTGGCCGGTTTCGCCCAAGCCGAAGTGATGGCGAACGACTTGTTCTGGGAGGTGGACTGCGACATCCTGATTCCGGCGGCGCTGGAGCAGCAGATCACCGCCGCCAATGCCGGCCGCATCAAGGCACGGATGGTGATCGAAGGCGCCAACGGGCCGACCACGCCGGCGGCCGACGACATCCTGCAGGAGCGCAATGTACTGGTGGTGCCCGATGTGATCGCCAATGCCGGTGGCGTGACGGTCAGCTACTTTGAGTGGGTGCAGGATTTTTCGAGTTTTTTCTGGGACGAGGACGAGATCAATGCACGCCTGGTCAAGATCATGAAAACCGCTTTTGCG
This sequence comes from Polaromonas sp. DSP2-3-2b2, assembly GCF_049895905.1. Taxonomy (NCBI): domain Bacteria; kingdom Pseudomonadati; phylum Pseudomonadota; class Betaproteobacteria; order Burkholderiales; family Comamonadaceae; genus Polaromonas; species Polaromonas sp. DSP2-3-2b2. Next base: position 228,407 of record NZ_JAFCTH010000002.1, read on the forward strand.
GCTGTCTGGCAAGTCGCGCAGGAAAAAAAGGTCAGTCTGCGCACCGCGACCTTCATCGTGGCCTGCCAGCGTATTTTGCATACGCGCGAACTGCGCGGCCTGTACCCCTGACCAAAGGGCCGGGTTGGCAGGCGGTAGGGCAGGCAATGGATCTGCCTGCCGCCTGCCTTTTGATGCCTACTGCAGGGTTTCCTTGACAGCGGCGAGCATGGGCAGCGGGATGACTTCAATCCCCTCCTCCAGAAGTTCCACTGCCTCGCGCGCGCTGGCCTGGCCGCGAATGCTGCGTGCTTCGACTTCTCCATAATGCATGCGGCGTGCTTCCTCGGCAAAGCGCGTGCCCATGTCCTCAGTCGTTGCCATCACCTGGCGCAAGGCATTTAAAAAAGCGGCTTGAGCCGCAGGCTCGGGTGCTGGCGTGAGCGCGCTTTCGCTTTGGCTGATCCTCGCCATTTCGCCATTCGAAGGAAGATTTGCGCTTGATGGGCAAGGCGTCGTGGAGTCCGCGCGGCCCAAATCAGCTGTATGGGCCTGGTGGCCACCAAAATTGAGCCGGGGAGCACTGGGCATTTTTTGAATGCCGGTGTCCGCACACATTGGGCAGGCAATCAGGCCACGCTGGTGCTGATTTTGGAAGTCGTCCTCGCACCCGAACCAGCCTTCGAACGAATGCAGGCGCGAACAACGCAGATTCAGAACTTTCATGGGCGAAGTATGGCAAGACCGTTACGGCTCCGTTGCCTGCCATTGCAATGTCCATGCGCCCGACAGCACGTTTTTCAACCAGAGCATGCCCGTGACCGTCTTGGCATCGGTCACCTGACCGCTACCGCACCAGTTCATCAGTTCGTCAGGCGTGGCGCTGAAAACCTCAAGGAATTCGCCGATGTCGAGTTGTTGCACGCCTGGCGTAAGTCCGCGTGCAAACCAGATGTCAATGAATTCGGTGGAATAGGCAATGGCCGGATGCAGCACGCCTGCCCTGGCCCATTCGCGCGCGCAATAGCCGGTTTCTTCCTGCAGTTCGCGTTTGGCACAGGCCAGCGATGTTTCACCAGCATCGAGTTTTCCTGCAGGAAACTCGATCATCACGGCATGGAGCGGATAGCGGTACTGTCGCTCAAGCACCACACGCCCGTCGTCCAGCAGCGCCACGATCATCACGGCACCCGGATGGACCACGTATTCGCGGGTGGTATGCCGGCTATCGGGAAGACTGACCGTGTCGCGGCGAATCTGAAGGAAATTTCCGACGAGGATCTCATCCGAGCTGAGTTGCTTTTCAGCCAGATGGGAATCATTGCCTGCGCCTATTCCGTCGGCATCAGATGCGGTCGTCATGATCGGTGTTTAAACAGGTAGCGGTAGGTAAAGCCGGGAAAAGCGAACGTCACGAAAAGGGTTCCCGTGATGGCGTAAAACTCCCAGCCCTGCGGTGCGATCTGGCCGTTTCGGTGTTCAAGATACAGTCCCGCACCGCCTACCAGCAGGTACCAGACCAGCAATTCTGCCAGCCGGACGGCCAGATTTTTTGGCGACTTGAGCGCGTACACGGCAAACAGCCGGTTGCTGAAAAACGGCATGTTGGCCATCAACAAGGCCAGCAGCACCACCAGCCATACCGAAGCGGTCTGGTTCAAGCTCAGACCCCGAGCGAATTCACGATGCTGTTGATCGACTGCGCGCAAAGCGTCATCAGGCCGCCGGGTGCAATACCCAGGGCCAAAAGCAGCGCGCCATTGATGGCAAGCACGATCCGCGCATCGGCCGCCGCATGAATCGGCTGCGCATTGTGGCTGTGAGGCGCATCGAAATACATGACCTTGATCACGCGCAGGTAGTAAAAAGCGCCGATCAGGGACATCATCACGGCAAAGACAGCCAGCACCAGATAACTGGTCTGCCCCGACGAAATCAAGGCCTGAAGCACACCCAACTTGGCGTAAAAGCCCACCAGTGGCGGGAGGCCTGCCAAGGAGAACATGCTCATCGCCATGACACCCGCGTACAAGGGGCTGCGCTGGTTCAGGCCGGACAGATCTGTGATTTCTTCGGACTCGTGGCCGGCGCGGGCCAGCAGCAAGATGATGCCGAACGCGGCGAGCGTGGTCAGCACATAAGTCAAGGCATAAAACATGGCGGCGCCGTAGGCCATTTCCGTATTGAGCTGATTTCCATTGACCACCCCTGCCAGCAGGCCCAGCAACAAAAAGCCCATCTGGGAAATGGTCGAAAACGCCAGCATGCGCTTGAGGTTGGTCTGGGCAACGGCGGCCAGATTGCCGATCAGCAAGGACCCGATGGCCATCAATGCCAGCATCTGCTGCCAGTCAATCGCCAGCGGCAGCAAGCCTTCGACCAGCAAGCGAATCGTCATGGCAAATGCAGCCAGCTGCGGGGCACCGCCGATGACCAGCGTGACCGCAGTTGGCGCGCCGTGGTAAACGTCAGGCAACCACATGTGGAAAGGCACCGCACCCAGTTTGAAAGCCAGGCCCGCCACAATGAAGACCAGGCCGAACACCAGCACTTGGTGCTTGACCTGCCGGCTGGCAATGGCGTTAAAGACTTCGTTGATGTTGAGCGAGCCGGTAGCGCCGTAAAGCATTGAGAGGCCGTAAAGCAGAAATCCGGAAGCCAGAGCGCTGAGCACAAAATATTTCATCGCGGCTTCAGTCGCCTGCGCGTCGTCCCGTCGCAAGGCGACCAGTGCATAGCTGGACAGCGCCATCAGTTCCAGGCCCATGTACAGCACCAGGAAGTTATGGCCTGAAATCATCACGAACATGCCCAGCAAGGCAAACAGACTCAGCGTGAAGAATTCGCCGCCACGCAGCATGTCGCGGTCAGCAGCATAAGGCCGGCCATAGACGATCGTGACCATCAGGGCAACGCTTGAAAAGCACTTCATCCAGCTTCCCATGGGGTCTACCACCACCATGTTGCCGAAACCATAAAAGACCTGCCCGCCCAGGGCGGTATTGGCTTCCATGATGGCCACCACGCCGAGCGTCAGCAGCGTCAATGCATAGGTGAGCGATCGGCGTGGCGTCTTGACGCCAAGGTCGACCAGCGCGATGACGCAGGACATGACCAATAGAACAAGTTCGGGATAAACCGCGATCCAACTGAGTTTGTCAATCATCTGAATTCTTTGAGTTTTCTTAGTTCAGTTTCGAAAGCGCGACATGCCTGAGCAGATCAGCCACCGACGTGTTCATCACATCGGTAAACGGCTTGGGATAAATGCCCATGTAGAGCACCGCGACCGCCAGCATCGCCAGCATCAGGAACTCACGGTTGTTGATGTCGAGCAGTTTCTTCACATTTTCATTCGCCACAGGGCCAAGATACACGCGCTTGTACATCCAGAGCGTGTAAGCCGCGCCCGAGATCAGTGCCGTTGCCGCTGCCATGCCAATCCAGAAATTAGCCTTGACGGCGCCCAGGATCACCATCCACTCGCCCACGAAGCCAGCCGTGGCTGGCAAGCCGCAATTGGCCATGGCAAACAGCAGCGCAAAGGCCGCAAACTTGGGCATGGTGTTGACCACGCCGCCATAGCTCGCAATCTCGCGCGAATGCACCCGGTCGTACAGCACACCAATGCACAGGAACATGGCGGCGGAAACAAAACCGTGGGCAATCATCTGCACGATGCCGCCAGAAACGCTCAAGTCGTTGAACAGGAAAAATCCAAGCGTCACAAAACCCATGTGTGCCACCGATGAATAAGCCACCAGTTTCTTCATGTCGCGCTGCACCAGCGCCACCAGGCCCACGTAAATCACCGCAATCAGCGAAAAGGCAATCATCAGCCATGCCCACTCGCGCGAAGCATCGGGCGTGATCGGCATCGAAAACCGCAAAAAGCCGTAGGCGCCCAGCTTGAGCATGATCGCCGCCAGCACGGCAGAGCCGCCGGTTGGCGCTTCGACGTGAACGTCAGGCAGCCAGGTATGCACCGGGAACATCGGGACCTTGACCGCAAAGGCGGCAAAGAACGAGAAGAAAAGCAGGGTTTGCGCCGTGCCCGACAGGGGCAGCTTGTGCCACGCCAGAATGTCAAAGCTGCCGCCTGACTTGTTGTACAGGAAGATCAGCGCGACCAGCATCAGCAGAGAGCCGAGCAGCGTGTACAGGAAGAACTTGAAAGCCGCATAAATCTTGTTTGGCCCGCCCCAGATGCCAATGATCAGGTACATCGGAATCAGGGTAGCTTCAAAGAACACATAGAAAAGCATGCCGTCCAGCGCAGCGAACACGCCGATCATCAGGCCGCTCAAAATCAGAAACGACGCCATGTACTGGTTGACACGGGTGGTGATGGATTCCCAGCTGGCGATGATGACCACCACGTTGATGAATGCCGTCAGCAGCACGAACCACAGCGAGATGCCATCCACGCCCAAGTGGTAGTTCATGTTGAAGCGCGGGATCCAACTGCTTTTTTCGACGAACTGCATGGCCGAGGTGCCCAACTGAAAACCGTCATACAGCGGCAACGTGACCAGAAAACTGATGATGGCGCCGATCAATGCAATCCAGCGAACGCTACGTGCCTGACTTTCCCGACCCAGGGCCAATAAACCGACGCCAAAAAAAATCGGCACCCAGATGGCAAGGCTCAACAATCCCATTTTTCTCTTCCTTCTTCTTCTTCTAGATTGTTTTTATCGATTGAGCCAGACGAAATACGTCATCAACACAAAGATGCCAATAATCATGCCAAAGGCATAGTGATAGATATAACCGGACTGCAGGCGCCTGACCAGGCTTGACACCCGGCCGACAAGTTTCCAGGAACCGTTGACGAGCACGCCGTCAATCAGTATCTGGTCGCCTACCTTCCAGAACACGGTGCCGAGACCGCGCATGCCGCGGGCAATGACGTTTTCGTTGAACCAGTCCAGGTAATACTTGTTTTCCAGCAGCTTGTAGACAGGGTTCAGGTTGCGCTTGATAGCTGTCGGCAAGGCAGGATTGACCATGTACATGTAGTAAGCCAGCACAACGCCCGCCAATGCAAGCCAGAAAGGAGGGGCTGTCAGGCCATGCATCGCCATCTGGACGGGGCCATGAAATAACGCGGCCAATTCTTCCATTGCGGGATGCCTCTCCAGATTGGCAAAAATCGCGCCCTTGAAAAATTCGCCATACAGCATCGGTTCAATCGTGATGAAACCGATGATGACCGACGGAATCGCCAGCAAAACCAGTGGCAAGGTCACGACCCAGGGAGATTCATGGGGCTCGTGGTGCTCTCCATGATGGCCATGGTCGCCGTGCGCATCGTGATGGGCTTCGGGATTCTGGTCATATCGCTCCTTGCCATGAAACACAAGGAAGTACAGCCTGAATGAATAGAACGCTGTCACGAAAACACCTGCCAGCACCGAAAAATAGGCAAAGCCGCTGCCCCAAAGGTGGCTCTCAGCCACGGCTTCGATGATGCTGTCCTTCGAATAAAAACCCGAGAACAACGGCGTCCCAATCAAAGCCAGCGAACCCAGCAGGAAGGTGATCCAGGTGATTGGCATGTACTTGCGCACACCGCCCATCCAGCGGATGTCTTGGTTGTGGTGCATGCCGATAATCACCGAGCCTGCGCCCAAAAAGAGCAAGGCCTTGAAAAACGCATGCGTCATCAGATGGAACACTGCCACCGAGTAGGCTGATGCGCCCAGAGCTACCGTCATATAGCCCAGTTGTGACAGTGTGGAATAGGCAATGACGCGCTTGATGTCGTTCTGGATGATGCCCAGAAAGCCCATGAACAGCGCGGTGATGGCGCCAATCACCATGATGAAGCTCAAGGCGGTGTCGCTGAGTTCAAACAGCGGCGACATCCGGGCCACCATGAAAATGCCGGCCGTCACCATGGTCGCGGCATGAATTAGCGCCGATATCGGGGTCGGACCTTCCATGGAATCAGGCAGCCACACATGCAGCGGAAACTGGGCCGACTTGCCCATGGCGCCGATGAACAGGCAAATACAGATCACGGTGATCAACATCCAGCCAGTTCCCGGAAACGTCAGCTTGGAAAGCTCGTCCGCCTTGGCAAAGGCTTCGCCATAGTTCAGCGTACCCGCATAGGCAGCGATCAACGCAATCCCAAGGATGAAACCGAAATCACCGACCCGGTTCACCAGGAAAGCCTTCATGTTGGCAAAAATCGCGCTGGGTTTGTTGAACCAGAAACCGATCAGCAGATAAGACACCAAGCCAACGGCTTCCCAGCCAAAAAACAGCTGGAGCATGTTGTTGCTCATCACCAGCATCAGCATGGAAAAGGTAAACAGCGAGATATAGGCAAAGAAACGGTTGTAGCCTGCATCGTCTTCCATGTAGCCGATGGTGTAGATGTGAACCATGAGCGAGACAAAAGTCACCACGCACATCATCATGGCGGTCAGGCCGTCCACCAGGAAGCCGACCTCCATCTTCAAGTTGCCCACCGTCATCCAGGTATAAAGCGTTTCATTGAATCGCGCACCATCGATGACAACACTTTGCAGCGTCACGGTCGAGAGAATGAAGGCCACAAACACGCCCAGAATGGTCAGGGTATGCGCCAGACGGCGCCCTATCCAGTTACCACCAAACGTTGTTCCCAAAATACCGGCCAGCAACGCGCCAGCCAGAGGTGCCAGCGGAACAGCCAGCAGCGTCGATGCAGAAAGGGTTTGGCTCATCTTGTTATTAACCCTTAAGCGTGTTGAGTTCGTCGACGCTGATGCTGGACTTGTTACGAAACAGAAGCACCAAAATAGCCAGACCGATTGCGGATTCAGCCGCAGCGACGGTCAGAATAAAAAACACGAATACCTGACCAGCCATATCGTTCAAATAATAAGAAAATGCCACGAAATTCATGTTCACGGCCAGCAGCATGAGCTCAATGGCCATGAGCAGCACTATCAGGTTCTTGCGATTCAGGAAGATACCAATGACTGACAGGGCGAACAGCATAGCGCCCAGCGAAAGAAAATGTCCAAGCGTGAGCGTCATTATTTTTTCCCCTCTACGGCTGCGTCGGTTGTGATGCTGGCCGCAGCAACCACCGATTTCATCTTCACCAGCCTGACACGGTCTTGTGCTTTCACACGGACCTGGTCTGCCGGATTGGTTCGCTTGGAATCCTTGCGCTCGCGCAAGGTCAAGGCAATGGCTGCAATAATGGCTACAAGTAATATCACTGCAGCAATTTCAAGTGGGTAGATATATTGCGTGTACAGAACCTTTCCCAATTCCTTTGTATTGGAAACCTGTGCCGCAAGGTCGCTGGCTACAGGCGCCGAAGCGCCTCGTGGTGGCTCACGAAACCCCCCCATCAACACATACGACATTTCCAGGGCGATTACAGCACCCACCGCGCCAGCCAACGGAAAATGCTTCCAGAAACCCTTTCGCGCACTGTCCAGGTTGATGTCCAACATCATAACTACGAAGAGAAAAAGCACCATCACGGCACCCACATAAACCAGCACCAAGGTAATCGCCAAAAACTCGGCTTTAAGCAAAATCCAGATAGCCGCTGCCTGAAAAAAGGCGAGTACCAGAAAAAGTGCAGCGTGTACCGGATTGCGGGCCGTAATGACGCGAAACGCTGCAAAAAGCAGTATTGCGGCAAATACGTAAAAAAGACCTGTTTTAGCGTCCATGTTGAAGGGGATTCTTTCTACTTACAAGAGCGGGCAATGGAGCGGGAGTTATTAGCGGTATTTGGCATCTGCTGCTCGGTTGGCAGCAATTTCGCTTTCATAGCGATCGCCCACAGCAAGCAGCATCTCTTTGGTGAAGTACAAGTCACCCCGCTTTTCACCGTGATATTCCAGAATATGCGTTTCAACGATTGAATCAACCGGACAGCTTTCTTCACAAAATCCGCAAAAAATGCATTTGGTCAAATCAATGTCGTAGCGCGAAGTGCGGCGGCTGCCGTCTTCACGCACATCAGACTCAATGGTGATAGCCAACGCCGGGCATACCGCTTCGCAAAGCTTGCAGGCAATGCACCGTTCCTCACCGTTTTCATAGCGCCGCAATGCGTGCAGGCCACGAAAACGCGGGCTCAATGGGGTTTTTTCCTCAGGAAACTGAATCGTGATCTTGCGACTGAACATGTACTTTCCCGTAAGGGCCATGCCCTTGAGCAGCTCGGTCAACATGAAACTTGAAACAAAATCCTTGACGGATGCGACAGCAGACATGACTTTTCGCCTATTTCCAGATGTTGTAAGAGGTCTGCATCCAGGCTCCGACGACTACAAGCCAGACCAAGGTCACAGGTATGAAAATTTTCCAGCCCAGGCGCATGATCTGGTCATAACGAAAACGCGGAAAGGTGGAACGCACCCACAGGAAAATGGTGACTACTACAAAGGTTTTTAGGCCAAGCCAAATCCAGCCTGGAATCCAGTTGAACAATGCATGGTCAATCGGTGACAGCCAGCCACCAAGGAACAGCAGCACACAAAGAACGGATACCAGAATCATGTTGGCGTATTCAGCCAAGAAGAACATAGCAAACGACATACCGGAATATTCCACCATGTGGCCGGCCACGATCTCGGATTCGCCCTCGACTACATCAAACGGGTGACGGTTGGTTTCGGCCAGGCTGGAGATGAAATACACGACGAAAATGGGCAGCAAAGGCAGCCAGTTCCAAGACAGGAAGGTCAGGCCCTTGCTGGCGGCCATGCCCGAGCCTTGGCTCATAACAATATCCGTCATGTTCAAACTGCCGGAAACCATCAGTACCACCACGAGGCAAAAGCCCATCGCGATTTCATAGCTGACCATTTGTGCTGACGCGCGCATCGCACCCAGAAATGCATACTTCGAATTCGAAGCCCAGCCCGCAATAATGACGCCGTAAACTTCCAGGGAAGTAATCGCCATCACAAACAGCAAACCCGCATTTACATTGGCCAATGCCACATCAGGTCCGAAAGGAATCACAGCCCAAGCCGCGAGCGCGGGCATGATGGTCATGATCGGACCGAGCACGAACAAGCCCTTACTGGCTGCTGTAGGAATGATGATTTCTTTGGTCAACAGCTTCAGCGCATCGGCAATCGGCTGGAGCAGGCCAAACGGTCCGATACGGTTCGGCCCAACGCGGACTTGCGTAAAACCAATAGCTTTGCGTTCCCACAAAGTGAGGTAAGCCACGCAACCCATCAGCGGCGCTAGAACTGCCACGATTTTGATAAGAACCCAAAGTACAGGCCAGACGGTGGCTGGCCAGATTCCGCCCATCAAGCCTTGGCCTGCCGCGTACATGCCATCAATCATGCGCCTGCCCCTTCAAAGCGGCGACCTTGCGCGCGTCTGTGGTCAGCTGCAGCGAGGTGGATCTTCTGACGATACCGTCGAGCTGGTAAATACTGGCAACAACTGGCGTAGGGCCGGACACACTAGTGACAACGATTTCACCTCGGCTGGCATTTCCCAAGCGGGCGGCAGACACCAGGCCGGCATCGACACCCGAAATACTCTTGAATACGTCTTGCGACGATTCAAAGTCAAAACCCGACAAATTGAGCATATTCGCCAGTACGCGCAGCACTTTCCATCCAGGCCGGGTTTCGCCCCTAGGTTTGACCACGGCATGAAAACTCTGCGCGCGGCCTTCAGCGTTGACGAAAGTGCCAGGTGTTTCAGTAAAAGGCGCAATTGGCAGCAAAACGTCGCTGAAATCCATGTTGGCCTTGAAAGGACTCAGCGTCACAACCATTTGCGCCGAATCCAATGAGCCCTCGGCCCTTTTGCCAGCGGCTGAATCAAACTCAGGTTCGTTATTTAGCAGAATCACCGCCTTAAGCATGCCGCCTAGCATCTGGCTCGCATTCAAGCCAGAGCTGCCCGGCATGGCATTAACCAGTTGCGCGCCAACCGTGTTGGCTGCCTCGGTCAAATACCCCACTGATGCGCCGGTTTGCTCGCCGATCCAGTTCGCGAGCGCCAGCAGGCTCGAAGCGTTGGCATGGTGCGCTGCGGCATTGCCCAGCAAGATAGCCTTGCGTTCGCCGCCCAGCAGGGAAGCAGCCATCGCCTTGGCAGTGTCGCTGGCCTGGCCGGCAGCCGGTGCGGCAACGCCCTTATCTGCTGCGACGGCCGTAGCGACATCGGCCAGCACTTGCGCCCAATCTTCGGACTGTGCCACTATCGTGTTGGCGAGAGGCATGGCCCAAGCATCTGCGGACGCCAGTTCGGCGACGGAGTTGACGGCATTCAACGCACAACCGTTGCGGACCGACTGCCGGATGCGCAGTGCAAACAGCGGATGGTCTTTGCGCAGGTTGGAACCAACCACCAAGACGCGCTGGAGTTGCGACAACGAAGCAATCGAAGTGCCGAGCCAGCGAACCGATGACGAAAACGTGAATTCGGCATTGCGCAAGCGATAGTCGATGTTCTCGCTGCCCAGCGCGCGCATCAGCGAAGCCGCAAGGTGTAGCTCTTCCAGCGTACTGTGCGGGCTAGCCAGCGTGCCGATACTGTCGGCACCGTATTCAGATTTGATTTGCTTCAGGCCGTTAGCGACATATTCAAGTGCAGTTTGCCAATCAACCGTTTTCCATTGGCCGCCCTGCTTGAGCATGGGGCTCAGCAGACGGTCGTCAGTATTCAGGGCTTCGTAGGAAAAACGGTCGCGGTCGGCAATCCAGCATTCGTTGACGGCTTCGTTTTCAAGCGGCAACACGCGCATCACCTTGTCATGCTTGACCTGAACAATCAGGTTAGCGCCAGTCGAATCGTGCGGGCTGACCGACTTGCGGCGTGACAATTCCCAGGTACGCGCGCTGTAGCGGAAAGGTTTGCTGGTCAGCGCGCCCACCGGGCACAAGTCGATCATGTTGCCCGACAGTTCGGAGTCCACCGACATGCCGACAAAGGTTTCAATCTCTGCATGCTCGCCACGGTGCGACATACCCAGCTCCATCACACCGGCCACTTCCTGACCAAAGCGAACGCAGCGGGTGCAGTGAATGCAGCGGCTCATTTCCTGCATGGAGATCAAGGGTCCCACATCCTTGTGGAAGACCGTGCGCTTTTCTTCTTGGTAGCGCGACTCACCGGCACCGTAACCCACGGCAAGATCCTGCAGTTGGCATTCGCCACCCTGGTCACAGATAGGGCAATCCAAAGGATGATTGATCAGCAGAAACTCCATCACGCCTTTTTGGGCCCTGATGGCTTTGTCGTTCTTGGTGTGCACGACCATTCCCTGCGTGACAGGCGTGGCGCATGCCGGCATTGGCTTAGGTGCCTTTTCCACATCGACCAGGCACATGCGGCAATTGGCGGCAATGCTCAGCTTCTTGTGATAACAAAAATGAGGAATGTAGGTGCCGGCCTTCTCAGCGGCGTGCATCACCGTGCTGCCTTCGACAACTTCCACCTTCTGACCGTCAAGTTGTATTTCAACCATATTTTTATTCTTTCCGCCTTTCAAGCCTGCGCTGCGGCACGGCCTACGCCTTGGGTAGCGACGACTTGCGATGTATTCTTGTGGATCATGCTTTCAAATTCATGACGGTAATGCTTGATCATGGCGCGCACCGGCATGGCTGCGGCATCGCCGAGCGCACAAATCGTGCGGCCCTGGATGTTGTCCGCCACCGAATTGAGCAGGTCCAAGTCGCTCTGGCGGCCCAGGCCGCTGTGAATACGGTCCACCACGCGCCACAGCCAGCCCGTGCCTTCGCGGCAGGGGGTACATTGACCGCAGGATTCATGCATATAAAAATAAGACAAGCGTTTCAGAGACTCAACCATGCAGCGGGAGTCGTCCATGACGATGACTGCGCCCGAACCGAGCATCGAACCGGCCTTAGCAATGGAGTCGTAGTCCATTGTGCATTCCATCATGAGGGAAGCAGGCAGCACCGGCGACGACGATCCGCCGGGAATCACGGCTTTGAGTGTACGACCCTTGCGAACACCACCTGCCAGTTCAAGCAGCTTGGCAAACGGTGTGCCCATGGGAATTTCATAGTTACCCGGTAACTCGACATCTCCCGAAACCGAATAAATTTTAGTGCCGCCATTGTTCGGCTTGCCGCATTCGAGGTACGCGGCTCCGCCGTTGCGGATGATCCACGGAACTGCAGCAAAGGTTTCGGTGTTATTAATCGTGGTAGGTTTGCCGTACAAACCGAAACTGGCCGGGAACGGCGGCTTGAAGCGCGGCTGGCCTTTTTTGCCTTCAAGCGATTCCAGCAAAGCGGTTTCCTCGCCGCAAATATAAGCGCCGAAACCATGGGAAGCGTGAAGCTGGAAATTGAAGCTACTGCCAAGAATGCCATCCCCTAACAGGCCAGAAGCACGCGCTTCATTCAGAGCTTCTTCAAAGCGCTGGTAAGTGCCAAAAATCTCGCCATGGATGTAGTTGTAGCCGACGCTGATGCCCATGGCGTAAGCGGCAATCGCCATGCCCTCGATCACGCTGTGGGGGTTGTATTGCATGATGTCGCGGTCTTTGCAGGTGCCCGGCTCGCCTTCGTCCGAGTTGCAGACTAAGTACTTCTGACCCGGAAACTGGCGCGGCATGAAGCTCCACTTCAGCCCGGTCGGAAAGCCCGCACCGCCCCGGCCCCGCAAGCCACCGGCCTTGACCTCGGCAATGACTTGATCAGGTGTCAAACCGGCGCCGCCGTCCTGGCCGAGAATCTTGCGCAGTGCCTGGTAGCCGCCACGCGCTTCATAGTCACCAAGGCCCCAGTTGCTGCCATCAAGGTCAGCAAGGATTTGCGGATTGATGTGACGACCATGAAAGCAGGTCTGCACGCCGGTGGCTGCAAATTGCGACAGCACGGACTGAGCCACTGCGTTGCCGCTGGAATGTACTGGGAGCGTCATAAATTCAAGCCTCCGCCGATTTGAGACCATCAACAAGCTGATCGAGTTTTTCATTACTCATGAAACTGCACATATGGATGTCGTTCACCAGCATCACGGGAGAATCGGCGCAGGCACCCAAGCATTCCGACTGCTGCAGTGTGAACAGGCCGTCCGCCGTGGTTTCACCCATGGAAATGCCCAACTTGTGCTCTAGATGGTGCAGCGCCTTGCTGCCATCACGCAACTGGCATGGCAGGTTGGTGCAGACATTGAACTTGTACTTGCCCACCGGCTGCTGGTTGTACATGTTGTAGAAGGTGGTGACTTCGTGCACGGCAATCGGCGCCATACCCAGATACTCAGCCACCAGCTTTTCGCTTTCGGTGCTGACAAAGCCCTGCTCCTGCTGCACGATCTGCAGGCAGGCCATCACGGCCGACTGCTTCTGGCTGACCGGGTATTTGGCGACCTCACGGTCAAAAAGTGCTTTGGTTTGTTCAGAGATCATGGAAAGAGTCATGCGGTTAGCGGTCAATTTCGCCGAACACGATGTCCATCGTGCCAATCACGGCCACGGCATCGGCAATCATGTGTCCGCGTGCCATTTCGTCCATGGCAGCAAGATGCGAAAAGCCTGGCGGGCGGATCTTCAGGCGATAAGGCTTATTCGCGCCGTCGCTGACGATGTAAATCCCGAATTCGCCCTTTGGGTGCTCGACGGCGGCATAGGCCTCGCCTTCGGGCACATGAAAGCCTTCGGTGAACAGCTTGAAATGGTGAATCAGCTCTTCCATGTTGGACTTCATGGATTCGCGGTTCGGGGGCGCCACCTTGTGGTTGCTGGTGATCACCGGGCCTGGGTTAACGCGCAGCCAGTCGACGCACTGCTTGATGATGCGGTTGGACTGGCGCATCTCCGCGACGCGGACCAGGTAGCGGTCATAGCAGTCGCCGGTTTTACCCACGGGAATATCAAAGTCCATTTGTGCATAGACTTCATACGGTTGCTGCTTGCGCAGATCCCAAGCGAAGCCGGAACCCCTGAGCATCGGGCCGGTAAAACCCAGGTTAAGCGCGCGCTCCGGCGACACCACACCTACGCCGACCGTTCGCTGTTTCCAGATGCGGTTGTCGGTCAGCAGGGTTTCGTACTCGTCGACCAGTTTGGGAAACTTGACCACGAAATCATCAATGAAGTCGAGCAATGATCCCTGGCGGTTTTCATTCAATGCGTCGATCGCCTTGGCGTTGCGAATCTTGTTGACCTTGTACTGCGACATGCTTTCCGGCAGATCACGGTAAACACCACCCGGACGAAAGTAGGCCGCGTGCATGCGGGCTCCAGACACTGCCTCATACATGTCAAACAGCACTTCGCGTTCGCGAAAGCAGTAGATCAGCATGTTCATCGCGCCACAGTCAAGTCCGTGCGCGCCGAGCCACATCAGGTGGTTGAGCAGTCGGGTGATTTCCGAGAACATCACGCGGATGTACTGCGCACGAATCGGAACATCAACGCCGATCAGTTTCTCGATGGCCAGACAGTAAGCATGCTCATTGGACATCATCGACACATAGTCAAGCCGGTCCATGTAAGGTAAAGACTGAATATAGGTCTTGCTTTCGGCCAACTTCTCGGTCGCGCGGTGTAGCAGTCCGATATGCGGGTCAGCGCGTTGGATCACTTCTCCGTCCAGCTCTAGCACGAGACGCAAAACGCCGTGGGCGGCTGGATGCTGCGGTCCAAAATTGAGCGTGTAGTTTTTAATTTCAGCCATGTCGTACCTCTTGCGAAAACCGCCTATTGAAGACCGCCATACTGTTCCTCGCGAATCACGCGCGGAATCATTTCGCGGGGCTCGATAGTCACGGGCTGATAAATCACGCGTTTTTGCTCGGCGTCGTAACGCATTTCCACATGGCCGGTGGTTGGGAAATCCTTGCGAAACGGATGGCCAATGAAACCGTAATCTGTCAGGATGCGACGCAGATCGTTGTGGCCCTCGAAAACGATGCCGTAGAGGTCGAAAGCTTCACGCTCGAACCAGTTGGCCGAACTCCAGATACCGTTGACCGAATCAACAACAGGGAAATCGTCGTCAGGACAAAATACCTTTAGCCTCACCCGCTGGTTAAGGCTTACCGACAACAAGTGCGACGAGACGCAGTAACGTAGTCCGTCATATTGACCGTTTTTGTATTCGGAATAGTCCAGACCGCAGAGGTCCATGAGTTGTTCGAATTTGCAGCCGGGCGCGTCGCGAAGCAATGTTGCTGCCGCCAGATAGTCGGCAGCTGGCACGGTTACCGTGATTTCCCCAAGAGCGATCTTGACGCTTTTCGCCTTGCTACCCAGCACCAATGCAATGGTTTCACCCAACTGAGAAATTAAAACGGGAGGTGAAGACACTGGCATCAAGCCCTCGCAATCGTGTTGGTCCTGCGAATCTTCTGCTGCAACTGGATGATGCCGTAGAGCAACGCCTCGGCGGTTGGCGGACAACCAGGCACGTACACATCCACTGGCACGATCCGGTCACAGCCGCGAACGACGGAATAACTGTAATGATAGTAACCACCGCCATTGGCGCACGATCCCATGGAGATCACCCAACGCGGCTCTGCCATCTGGTCGTAGACCTTGCGCAACGCCGGACCCATCTTGTTGCACAAGGTGCCCGCAACGATCATCAGATCGGACTGGCGCGGGCTGGGCCGAAACAACATACCGAAGCGGTCGATGTCGTAACGGGCGGCACCCGCATGCATCATTTCAACGGCACAGCAGGCCAGACCGAAGGTCATGGGCCATAGCGAGCCGGTTTTGGCCCAGTTGACCACTGAGTCATAGCTCGTGGTCACAAAGCCTTCTTTGAAAACACCTTCAAGTGACATACCAGTACCCTTTTTAAAAAGCCTTCTTCACGGCTTTTTCTTATTCCCAGTCCAGCGCACCTTTTTTCCATTCGTAAACAAAGCCTACGACCAGAATGCCCAGAAAAACCATGACCGACCAAAAACCGAGCGCACCAATTTCCTTGAGCGAAACCGCCCACGGAAACAGAAAAGCAATTTCAAGATCAAAAAGAATGAACAGGATGGCGACTAGGTAGTAGCGCACATCGAATTTCATGCGCGCATCTTCGAATGCTTCAAAGCCGCATTCATAAGGAGAGTTTTTTTCACTGTCGGGCCGGACCGGACCCAGCAAACGACCTAAAACCATCGGCAATATTCCGACACCTACGCCCACTAGGATAAACAAGAGAACAGGAAGGTATTGGTCGAGGTTCATCGTGGGTTTCAACTTCTGAAAAGCCACTCGCACAGCAAGCTACACAGATTGAATGCGCAGCTTGCACGAGTTTACCGTTTGAGCCGAAAGCAGCCCTTGGGGCCTGCTACCGATACTAGTCAATCTGGTGCGGACGGCGAGACTCGAACTCGCACAGCTTTCGCCACTACCCCCTCAAGATAGCGTGTCTACCAATTTCACCACGTCCGCGGGACTTACTTTTGCCTGGATGGCTTGAGGAAACTTTACAGTTGTTTTGCTTTCCAGACTGCCTTAGAGTTTACCCTGAAATGGTAACGCTTTCGCCCTATGGCACCGACTTTGTGGTCTTATTTCGTGGGGATTTGAGCCGCACCCGAAGCTGGCGTGGCTGGTGCTGGAGGAACCACCACGTTGGCTGAAGTGGGTGCGGCCGTGCCAGGAATCTGGGCCGCGCCCGAGGCTGGAAGAACTGGCACCGTGACGGCTACGCCTTCCAGAACACTTGAGCCAGTGCGGGGTTGTTGCGCACTTCCAAAATAGGCCAGCATGAGGGTGCAGGCAAAAAACAGCGCCGCCAAGACACCGGTCGTGCGCGACAGGAAATTGGCGCTTCCGCTGGCACCAAACAGGCTTCCGGAGCCGCCGCTGCCAAACGCTGCACCCATGTCGGCGCCCTTGCCATGCTGAACCAGGATCAGGCCAACCATGCCCAGCGCCGAAAGCATTTGAACGGCCAGCACAGCAGTCAATAAAATATTCATGATTACTCCTAATTTAGTAGCGAACTGTGCTCGTCAAACGGGCGCAGAAGCGATAATTTTCAAAAAATCCGGGGCCTTGAGCGAAGCGCCGCCTATGAGCCCGCCATCAATGTCTGGCTGGGCCAGCAAGGTGGCTGCATTGGCAGCGTTCATGCTGCCGCCATACAGTATCTTGATGCGGGCCGACTGATCGGTCGCGGCCTTCAGCTGGGACCTGAGCACCGTATGCACGGCCTGTGCTTCTTCTGGCGAGGCCGTCTTGCCCGTGCCGATGGCCCAGACCGGCTCGTAAGCCACCACGACCTCGCTGATGCAATGTCCGTTGGCGTGAATCACCGCCGCTAGCTGGCGCTTGACGACTTCTTCGGTGCGGCCGGCTTCACGTTCGGCCAGCGTTTCACCGACGCAAACGATGGGTGTGATGCCTGCTGCAAGCGCAGCCCGGGCCTTTTCAGCCACAAGCGCATCGGTTTCAGCATGGAACTGGCGGCGCTCTGAATGGCCGACGATGGCGAAGCGGCAGCCCAGTTCCTTGAGCATGGCAGCACTCACTTCGCCGGTGTACGCGCCGAAAGCATGGGCAGACACGTCCTGCGCGCCGACGTCCAGAGCAGACAGCGCCGGGTATTTCAATTTCAGGGACCGGACCTGCATCAAATACGGGCTGGGGACGCACACGGCCACGTCACAGGCCAGGCCTGGCGCTAGCCCTGCAGCAAGGGCCGCCAGCAACTCTTCGTTGGCAGCCATGCTGCCGTTCATTTTCCAGTTTCCTGCAATCAGCTTTTTCATTTTTCTTGCCACTTACCAGGTTAAAACAATCTTGCCGATATGCTGATTCGACTCCATCAGCGCATGCGCCCTGGGCGCATCGGCTGCGGCAAAGGTGCTGTGGATCACGGGCTTGATCGCCCCGCTGGCGATCAGGGGCCAGACTTTTTCTTTCAGCGCCAAAGCGATGGTCGTCTTGAACGCCAGCGAACGCGGACGCAAGGTGGAGCCGGTGATGGTCAGTCGCCTGCGCAGCACGATGCCGGCATTGAACTCAGCCTTCACGCCGCCCTGCACGGCAATGATGACAAGGCGGCCATCCTCGGCCAGGCACTCGACTTCACGCGAAACATAGCTGCCGCCCACCATGTCAAGAATGACATTGACGCCCTGCCCGTTCGTCAACTTGCGGGCTTCTTCGGCAAAATCGCTGGCCTTGTAATTGATCGCATGGTCAGCGCCCAACGTCACGCAGGCAGCACACTTTTCGTCGCTACCGGCCGTGACCAGCACCCGTGCGCCAAGCGCCTTGGCAATCTGGATGGCCGTGACGCCAATGCCGCTGGAGCCACCCTGGATCAGCAGGGTTTCACCTTTTTGCAGATAAGCCCGCTCAAAGACATTGCTCCAGACGGTGAAGAATGTTTCGGGCAGCGATGCCGCCTCGATGTCGCTCAGACCTTCGGGAACTGGCAGACATTGCCCGACGGGCGCCACGCACAGTTCGGCATAGCCGCCGCCCGCCACCAAGGCGCACACCCGGTCGCCAAGTTTTAGATGGGCAGCCGACATGGCCGCCGCATCGCCACCAATGATCTCTCCGGCGACTTCCAGCCCGGGAATGTCAGACGCACCCGGCGGCACGGGATAATTTCCGGTGCGCTGCAGCACGTCAGGGCGGTTGATACCGCTGGCGCGCACGCGGATCAGCACTTCGCCGGCAGCCGGCTCAGGGTCGGGACGCGTGCCAGGTTGCAGCACATCGGGTGCGCCAAAAGAAGTGATTTCGATGACTCTCATGGTTTTATTGGTCATTTGTGCCGCTTGCGCATACTCCATATGCGCAAACAGCTACAAAATCAATAGCAAATTACCGATCAGCCCTGATGAACGGGACGGTCCAGCAGCGCTTTCATCGACAGCTTGACACGGCCTTTTTCGTCGGTTTCCAGAACCTTGACCTTGATGATCTGGCCTTCCTGGAGATAGTCGGCAACCCTCTCGACGCGCTCATGGGCGATCTGGCTGATGTGCAGCAGACCGTCCTTGCCAGGCATCAGGTTGACCAGCGCGCCGAAGTCCAGGATCTTGGTGATGGCGCCTTCATAGACCTTGCCAATTTCGACTTCGGCAGTGATCTCGGCGATGCGGCGCTTGGCCTCATCGGCCTTGGCGCTGTCGTTCGAGGCGATGGTGATGGTGCCGTCTTCCTCGATGTTGATCTGGGTGCCGGTCTCCTCGGTCAGCGCGCGGATGACGGCGCCGCCCTTGCCAATCACGTCGCGGATCTTGTCGGGGTTGATTTTCATCACGTACAGGCGCGGTGCGAAATCAGACACTTCCGTCTTGGCTTCGCCCATGGCTTCTTGCATCTTGCCCAGGATGTGCATGCGGGCTTCCTTGGCCTGGGCCAGCGCGACCTGCATGATTTCCTTGGTGATGCCCTGGATCTTGATATCCATCTGCAGCGCGGTGATGCCGAACGTCGTGCCGGCCACCTTGAAGTCCATGTCGCCCAGGTGAT
Source organism: Polaromonas sp. DSP2-3-2b2 (assembly GCF_049895905.1). Lineage (NCBI taxonomy): Bacteria > Pseudomonadati > Pseudomonadota > Betaproteobacteria > Burkholderiales > Comamonadaceae > Polaromonas > Polaromonas sp. DSP2-3-2b2. The sequence goes on from NZ_JAFCTH010000002.1 coordinate 247,818, forward strand.
CTTCGTCGCCCAGGATGTCGGTCAGCACGGCAAAGCGGTTGTCTTCCTTGATCAGGCCCATGGCGATGCCGGCCACATGGGCTTTCATGGGAACGCCAGCGTCCATCAGCGACAGGCAGCCGCCGCAAACCGACGCCATCGACGACGAGCCGTTGGACTCGGTGATCTCGCTGACCACGCGCATGGTGTACGGAAATTCTTCCTTGCTCGGCAGCACGGCAATCAGCGCGCGCTTGGCCAGGCGGCCGTGGCCGATTTCGCGGCGCTTCGGGCTGCCCACACGGCCGGTTTCGCCGGTGGCGAACGGAGGCATGTTGTAGTGCAGCATGAAGCGGTCTTCGTAGTCGCCGCTCAATGCATCGATGCGCTGCGCGTCGCGCTCGGTGCCCAGCGTGGTCACGACCAGCGCCTGGGTTTCGCCACGCGTGAACAGCGCCGAGCCGTGGGTGCGCGGCAGTACGCTGTTGCGGATTTCGATTGGACGCACGGTCCGGGTGTCGCGGCCGTCGATGCGCGGGTCACCGGCCAGGATCTGGCTGCGGACAATTTTTGCTTCAATGTCGAACAGCATGCCTTCAACGGCCACGCCGTCGAATTCAACGCCTTCGGCTTTCAGGCCCATTTTGGTCCAGGTGGTCACTTCACGCGTGGCGTGCGTGCGGGCCTGCTTGTTGCGAATCTGGTAAGCAGCGCGCAGCTTTTCTTCAGCAAGGGCGCCGACCTTGGCGATCAGCACATCGTCCTTGGCGGGCGCTTGCCAGTCCCAGACCGGCTTGCCGGCGCCCTGCACCAGTTCATGAATGGCATTGATGGCGATGTTGCCCTGCTCGTGGCCGAATACGATGGCAGCCAGCATGATTTCTTCGGACAGTTGCTTGGCTTCGGACTCGACCATCAGAACGGCGGCTTCGGTTCCGGCCACGACCAGATCCATCGTCGAATCTTTCAACTGGGTCTTGCCGGGATTCAGCACAAACTCGCCGCCGATGTAGGCCACTCGGGCAGCGCCGATCGGGCCATTGAACGGGATGCCGGAAATCGCCAGCGCGGCGCTTGAAGCGATCAGCGCGGGAATGTCGCCTTCGACTTCAGGGTTGAGCGACAGCACATGGATGACGACCTGCACTTCATTGAAGAAGCCTTCAGGGAACAGCGGGCGGATCGGGCGGTCGATCAGGCGCGAGGTCAGCGTTTCGAATTCGCTAGGACGGCCTTCGCGCTTGAAAAAGCTGCCGGGAATGCGGCCAGCGGCATAGGTCTTTTCCAGGTAATCAACGGTCAGCGGAAAAAAATCCTGGCCGGGCTTGGCATCCTTCTTGGCGACCACGGTGGCCAGAACGACGGTGCCGTCCATATCGAGCAGCACGGCGCCGCCGGACTGGCGCGCCACTTCGCCGGTTTCCATCGTGACCTTGTGCTGGCCCCACTGAAAGGACTTGGTGACTTTATTGAAAATGCTCATGTGTTTTCTCCGTTTTTTCAAGGCACATCAGGCAGTGCCGAAAGCCCGGAGCGGTGGCTGGCTGAACACGATGCCATTCCATAAAACGCCTGGCAGCGGGAACCTGCAGGGCTGGTCTTGTGGAATGACACAGCGCGTGCTCGCTGGGCCTTGCTCCGAAATATTCAGCCATGCCATGGACACGACTGAAGGTTGAACAGGTTATTTTGCAGTTTTAAAGTGCAAAACGCCTGAGCTAGTGAACTAACTCAGGCGCTTGTCGATGGGTTTACCGATTACTTACGCAGACCAAGCTTGGCGATCAGCGCGATGTAACGGGCGGCGTCGCGGGACTTCAGGTAGTCGAGCAGCTTGCGGCGGCGGCTCACCATGCGCAGCAGGCCACGGCGGCCGTGGTGATCTTTTGCATGGGTCTTGAAGTGGGGCATCAGTTCGTTGATACGGCCGGTCAGCAGGCCGACCTGGACTTCAGGACTACCGGTGTCCGTGGCGGAACGGGCATTGTCCTTGACAATTTCGGCCTTGATTGATTTTGCGATCATTGAATTTTTTTCCTCTTGCAACAGTGTTGCTACTGGCGAGCGAAGCAGTGTTCCCACTATTGAGACTTGACCGCTTTCGTCGTGATTTCCGGCGGGGAGCAGCTGCTTTCTCAAGCCGCCGCATGTGGCGCGGAACTGCGCATTATAGCGTAAGCCAGCGCTTGAGCCGATCCACGCCCTGCGACAAGCGGGCCACATCCCGGCTGGCAAAACACCAGCGCAGCCAGCCTTGGGCATCAGGACCGGGATTGACCATGAAGGCATTGCCCGGCGCCAGGCCCAGTCCGGCCTCGACCACCAGACGCTTGGCGGTTTCCAGCGAATCGCCGAACCGGTCCTGGTCGGTCAATCTGAAAAAAGCATACATGCCGCCCTTGGCTGGCGCGACTTCCACACCCGGCAGCGCCTGCAGCAGCGGCACCAGGGTGTCGCGGCAGGCCCTGAGGTGTGCCACCAGTTGCGGCGTGACGTCGTTGGTCCTTTGCAGCGCGACCAACCCAGCACGCTGGATGAACACCGGCGCGCAGGAGGTGTTGAATTCCACCAGCTTGCCCATGTGCGCCGTCATCGACGCCGGCATCACCAGCCAGCCCAGGCGCCAGCCGGTCATCAAAAAGCTCTTGGAAAAGCTGTGCGCAACGACTAGGCGGTCCTCGGGGCCGGCCACATCCAGGAAACTCGGCGCGCAGCCATTGGGCGTGGGCTCGAAGTAAAGGCGCTCATAAACCTCGTCAGCCAGAATCCAGGTGCCGGTCTGGCGGCAATGCGCCAGGATCGAAGCCTGCTCGGCGCGGCTCAAGGTCCAGCCGGTCGGATTGTTCGGTGCGTTGACGATCAGCAGCTTGGTTGCCGGCGTGATGGCGGCAAGCAATTCGGCCATGTTGAGCCGCCATTCGCCAGCCACCGGCTTGAGGCTCACGCAGCGCAGAACAGCGCCCATGATCAGCGGCTGCGCCGTCAGGTTGGGCCAGACTGGCGTCACCGCCACGACTTCATCGCCGGCATCGACCAGCGCCTGCACGGCCAGCATCAGCGCATTGACACCGCCCGAGGTCACGGCAATGCGGCCGACGCCAATCGGCGCGGCACCCAGGCAGCGCAGGCCGGTTGAATAGGCCGCAATGGCGTCGCGCAATTCCGGCAAACCCAGGTTGTGGGCGTAAAACGTCTCGCCCTGCTGCAGCGACGCAATCGCGGCATCGCGGATAAAGGCCGGCGTCGCCTCGTCGCTCTCGCCGAACCAGAACTTCAGCACATCGGTGCGGCCCATGCCTGCATTGGCCACCTGGCGGATCATCGACTCTTCGAGGTTCAGAACTGCTTTTCTCATGCGCGCCTTTTTAATCTACCGAAGCGGGATGCCGAGGCTCATGGCCGCGCCATCTTGCAGCTGGTTGGCTGCTCGGCGCGTTTCGCAGAAATCGTCTTGATAACGCGAAAACCGTAGCCCGAGCCTTCAACATCGAATTTCGTGCCCGGCGCGCCCTGCCTGTCCATCATGGCGACGGCCAGCGGCTGCTGGAACTGGTGGTCGGCGGTGCGCATGCTGCCCTTGAAGCCGGAGAAATCCACCGCTGTCTTTTCCATCTGCGCGGCCACGGCGGTGGCATCGCTGCTGCCGGCTTTTTCCAGGCTCTGGGCCAGCGTTTCCACCATCAGCTGCATGCGCATGTGGACATAGTCGTCTTGCGGCCGGGGAAACCGCTGGCGAAACGACTGGTAGAAATTCTCGGACGCGGCGCCCGGCGTGTTGGGAAACCAGTCGGCCACGGCAATCACCTTGCCGACACCGGCATCGCCCAGCGCGGCGGGCACGCCCAGCGCATTGCCGTAAAAGGTGTAGAACTTGCCGTCGTAACCGACTTCCCTGGCCGCCTTGATGAGCAGCGTCAGGTCATTGCCCCAGTTGCCCGTCAGCACCGCCTGCGCGCCGCTGGTCTTGATCTTGACGGCGTACGGAATGAAGTCCTTGACGCGGCCGATCGGATGCAGCTCGTCGCCGACGATCTGCACATCGGGCCGCTGCGCCGCGATCTGCTTGCGCCCTTCGCGCAGCACAGCCTGGCCGAAGCTGTAGTCCTGGCCGATCAGGTAGACCTTTTTGACCGCCGCGTCGTCCTTGAATACGTCCATCAGCGCGGCCATGCGCATGTCGGCATGGGCGTCGAAGCGGAAATGCCAGTAGCTGCATTTCTCGTTCGTCAAAATGGGATCGACCGCCGAATAGTTCAGGAACAGCACGCGCTTGCCCGGCTCGCGTTCGTTGTGCTTGTTGATGGCGTCGATCAGCGCTGCCGCCACGGACGACGAATTGCCCTGCGCGATGACGGTCACGCCGTCGTCGATTGCCGAGCGCAGCGCGGCCAGCGCTTCCTCGTTCTGGCCTTTGCTGTCGTAACGTTCAACCGCCAGGTTGTGCGCGCCGTCGGCCAGCTTGACGCCGCCGCGCGCATTGACGCGTTCGGTGGCCCACACCAGATTGCGGAACACCGCTTCCCCGGTGTTGGCAAAAGCGCCGGACAAGCTTTCGATCAGCGCGATGCGCACCGGCGGCTGGGAAACGGGCTGCGCCTGGGCCAGCAATGAAAGGCCCAGGCCCAGGGCGGCGGCAGTATGTTTAAAAAACTTTTGCATAAAAAAGAAGACCGTCCTATTTTGATTTGATTTCAATTAAGTGCCAGGGCATTTGTCCGCCTGACAGCGGTTAGACCCAGACGCGCCAAAAAAGCTCAAGCGTTCAGGGGAGCCACGAGGGCGGGAACGGGCTGAATCTCCGCCAGGTTCCAGCGCGGCTTCACGTCAAAGGTGTAGCGGCCCTGCAGCATGGGCAGGTCAACCAGCCCGGCCTGCAGTCGCATGCCGGCCGCCATCGCGATCATGGCGCCGTTGTCGGTGCAAAACTCCAGCTCGGGGTAATGCACGCGAATGCCGCGCTGCTGGCAGGCGGCATTAAGCTGGCTGCGCAGCAAGGCGTTGGCGCCGACGCCGCCCGCCACCACCAGCCGCTTGAGCGCGGTTTGCGACAAGGCAGCCAGCGTTTTCTTCACCAGCACCTCGACAATCGCCGCCTGCGTGGAAGCGGCCAGGTCAGCCTTGCGGCTTTCCATATCGGCCCCTAACTTTTTCGCCTGCGTCAGCACGGCGGTTTTCAGGCCCGAGAATGAAAAATCGAGGTTGCCGCTGTGCAGCAGCGGGCGCGGCAGCTTGAAGGCCGCGGCGTCGCCGCCCAGCGCCAGCCGGGCCAGGTGCGAGCCGCCGGGATACGGCAGGCCCATCAGCTTGGCCGACTTGTCGAAGGCCTCGCCGGCCGCGTCGTCGATGGTTTCGCCGAGCAGCTCATAGCTGCCGACCCGGTCCACGCGCATCAGCTGGGTGTGGCCGCCCGACACCAGCAGCGCGACAAACGGAAACTCGGGCGGGTCGGCGCTCAGGAATGGAGACAGCAGGTGGCCTTCCAGGTGGTGCACGCCCATCGCCGGCTTGCCCAGCGCGGCGGCCAGCGAGCAGGCCACGCCGGCACCCACCAGCAGCGCGCCCGCCAGACCCGGGCCACGCGTGTAGGCCACCACATCGACATCGGCCAGCGAACGCTGCGCGCCCTGCATCACCTCCTGCGTCAGCGGCAGTACGCGCCGGATATGGTCGCGGCTGGCCAGTTCGGGCACCACGCCGCCAAACGGCTGGTGCATGACGATCTGGCTGTAGAGCGCATGCGCGAGCAGACGCGGCACCGGGCTGGCGCCGGTGTCGACCAGCGCCACGCCGGTTTCATCGCAACTTGATTCAATTCCTAGGACTAGCATCGCCCAAGTGTAAGTTAGGGCTTTCCTTGGCCCGGCGGCAACGGTTTGGCCAAATAAAAACCGTCTCGGGGAAATTTGATGGCGCGAATCTTGCAGAATCCGGCCCATGAATTCCGTTTCTTCCCTGCGCCTCGTGGTGATTGCGCCGGACCTGGTGGTGGCCGATGCCGCAGACGAGGCCGCCGTGGCGCTGGCCGAGCGCTCGCGCCAGTTGCGCATCGGCCTGCTCGAAGGCGGCTTCAACCTGGTCGCCACGCTGCCCGCCGACACGTTTCTGCGCGAGCGGCTGGCCCAGCTGCAGCCCGACATGATCATCGTCGATGCCGAAAGCGATGCCCGCGATTCGCTGGAACACGTCGTCATGGCCACGCGCGACGAGCGCCGGCCCATCGTGCTGTTCACCAATGACGACGACACCCGCCACGTGAAGGACGCCGTGGCCGCTGGCGTTTCGGCGTACATCGTCGCCGGCCTTGAGCCGTCGCGCATCCGTCCCATTCTGGACGTGGCCATGGCCCGCTTTGAGCACGAACAGGGACTGCGCCGCGAACTGGCCGATGCGCGCACCGAGCTGAAGGACCGAAAGGTCATCGACCGGGCCAAGGGCCTGCTGATGCAGCGCCAGGGCCTCTCGGAGCAGGCAGCCTATGAAAAACTGCGCAAGGCGGCCATGGACAAGGGCATGCGCCTGGGCGACGTGGCGCAGCGCATGCTCGATGTGGCCGACCTGCTCGGCTAAACCACCAACGCCGAAATGGTGCAGCGCACAACAGCAGTGCGCCTTCAAAAAACCGGCGTTCGGCCCGCCAGCAGCCAAAATGCTATTTAATTAATAGCTGCTTGCGCAAGCAGGACAAGCGCCACAGCCAGATTAGCTTAAAAATTTCAGCGTTTGTCGAGCAACCAGTCCGAACTGGCACAGCTTTTGCAATGAAGTGAACACCGGGCCTTCCGCTTCAACGGCGAAGCGAAAAGTCCAAGAACAAAGGCGTTCGAACCCTGTCGTCACAGCTTCATGTGGCAACTCGGGTCGAACGCCTTTTTTTATTTTTGTTTTATTTCCAGGAGTTGCTGACATGACGGACCTGCTCAAACCATCCCTGACCCGCCGCAGCGTGCTGCAAGCCGCCGCCGTGGGCGCCGTGGGCATCAGCCCGGCATTGCGCGCGGCCGTGTATGCCCAGGGCTCGGACGCTCCGGAAAAGAAGGAGGTCAAGATCGGCTTTATTCCGCTGACCGACTGCGCCTCGGTCGTCATGGCGTCGGTGCTGGGCATCGACAAGAAATACGGCGTCACCATCATCCCTTCCAAGGAAGCCAGCTGGGCCGGTGTGCGCGACAAGCTGGTCAACGGCGAGCTCGATTTTGCCCATGTACTCTACGGCCTGATCTACGGCGTGCACCTCGGCACGTCCGGCCCCAAGAAAGACATGGCGGTCTTGATGACGCTGAACAACAACGGCCAGGCCATCACGCTAAGCAAAAAACTCGCCGACAAGGGCGCGGTCGATGGCCCCGGCCTGGCCAAGCTGATGGCCAGCGAAAAGCGCGAATACACCTTCGCCCAGACCTTCCCGACCGGCACGCACGCGATGTGGCTGTACTACTGGCTGGCCGCCAACGGCATCAACCCGATGACGGATGCCAAGGTCATCACCGTGCCGCCGCCGCAAATGGTCGCCAACATGCGCATCGGCAACATGGACGGCTTTTGCGTCGGCGAGCCCTGGAACCACCGCGCCATCATGGACGGCATCGGCATCACCGCCGTCACCACGCAAGACATCTGGAAAGACCACCCGGAAAAAGTCTTGGGCACCACCGCCGAGTTCACCCAGAAATACCCCAATACTGCGCGCGCCGTGACCGCCGCCATTCTGGAAGCCGGCCAGTGGATTGACGCCAGCCTGGCCAACAAGAACAAGATGGCCGAAACCATCGCCGGCAAGGCCTATGTCAACACCAGCGTGGACGCCATCAACCAGCGCATCCTGGGCCGCTACCAGAACGGCATGGGCAAGACCTGGGACGACCCGAACTACATGAAGTTCTCGGGCGACGGCGCGGTGAACTTTCCGTACCTGTCCGACGGCATGTGGTTTTTGACGCAGCACAAGCGCTGGGGCCTGATGAAGGAGCACCCCGACTACCTGGCCGTGGCCAAGCAGATCAACAAGATCGACATCTACAAGCAGGCCGCCAGCGCCGCCAAGGTAAATGTGCCCAAAGACGCGATGCGCACCAGCAAACTCATCGACGGCACGGTCTGGGACGGCAAGGACCCGAAAAAGTACGCCGACAGCTTCAAGGTTCACGCCTGAAGCCGCTCCTGAAATTTCATTGAAACATTCATCAAGAGGTGACGTCATGGTCAGTGCCGTATTTCACAGCCCCCGGGAAGCCGCCCTGCCGGCCGCGTCAAGCGCGGAGCGGAGCGCTACGCATTCGATAGCTGTAAACGCAGACGGGACAAGCGCAAATGCCGTAAAAAGCCTTGAAAAGGCTACGGTACAGGCGGCCAGGTTGCAGCGGGACTTCTCGGCACTGTGGCTGCGCGTGCTGCCGCCCCTGCTCGGCCTGGCCCTGCTGGTGGCGATCTGGGAGGTGGTGTCCATCGCCACCAAGGCCAGCATTCCGTCGCCCAAGGACACGTTTTTGCAGGCCGTCGTGCTGTTCAGCGACCCGTTCTACCGCAACGGTCCGAACGACCAGGGCGTCGGCTGGAACGTGCTGTCGTCGCTCAAGCGCGTGGCCATGGGCTTTGGGCTGGCGGCCATCGTCGGCATTCCGGTTGGTTTCCTGATTGGCCGCTTCACCTTTTTGAGCCACATGTTCAACCCGCTGATCAGCCTGATGCGGCCGGTGTCGCCGCTGGCCTGGCTGCCGATTGGCCTGCTGGTGTTCAAGGGCGCCGACCCGGCCGCGATCTGGACGATTTTCATCTGCTCGATCTGGCCCATGATCATCAACACCGCCGTCGGCGTGCAGCGCGTGCCGCAGGACTACATGAACGTGGCGCGGGTGCTGAACCTGTCCGAATGGAAGATCGTCACCAAGATATTGTTCCCGTCGGTGCTGCCCTACATGCTGACCGGCGTGCGCCTGGCCGTGGGCACGGCATGGCTGGTGATCGTCGCGGCCGAGATGCTGACCGGCGGCGTCGGCATCGGTTTCTGGGTCTGGGACGAGTGGAACAACCTGAACGTCAAGAACATCATCATCGCGATTTTCGTGATCGGCATCGTCGGCCTGATGCTGGAATACGCGCTGATCAAGCTGGCCACGGCGTTCACGTTTGAAGAAGTCAAGAGCTGAGCTGCCGACCTACCCAAGGAACATGACCATGAACACCTCCGTCAATCCCCAGTACATCGACATCCAGGGCGTCGAGCAGGTCTTCAAGACCAAAAAAGGCCCGTTCTGCGCGCTGCAGAACGTCAATCTCAAAGTCGCCAAGGGCGAATTCGTCGCGCTGATCGGCCACTCGGGCTGTGGCAAATCGACGCTGCTCAACCTGATTGCCGGCCTGACGATGCCGACGCAGGGCGTGCTGCTGTGCGCCAACCGCGAAATCGCCGGCCCCGGCCCGGAGCGCGCGGTGGTGTTCCAGAACCATTCGCTGCTGCCGTGGCTGACGTGCTTTGAAAATGTCTATTTGGCGGTCGAGCGCGTGTTTTCAGCGACAGAAAGCAAGGCCCAGCTCAAGGCGCGCACCGATGCGGTGCTGGCCATGGTCGGTTTGAGTGACGCAGCACAAAAGCGGCCCGGCGAGATTTCGGGCGGTATGAAGCAGCGCGTCGGCATTGCGCGCGCGCTGTCGATGGAGCCCAAGGTGCTGCTGCTCGACGAGCCCTTTGGCGCGCTCGATGCGCTGACCCGCGCCAAGCTGCAGGACGAGCTGCTGCAGATCGTTGCCAACACGCAAAGCACGGTGGTCATGGTGACGCACGATGTCGATGAAGCCGTATTGCTCAGCGACAAGATCGTGATGATGACCAACGGCCCGTCGGCGATTATTGGCGAAGTGCTGAGCGTGGACCTGCCGCGCCCGCGCAACCGCGTGGAACTGGCTGAAAGCACCCAGTACCTGCACTACCGCAAGGCGGTGATCGACTTTTTGTACACGCGCCAGGCGCATGTGGAAAAACTGACGGCCTGAGCCGGCAAGGGTTCAGGCCGCCAGATCAGGCACGCCGGTCAGCTGCGCTGGCCGGAAATGTAGTGCTCAAGCTGCTCAATGACGAACTTCTGCTCGGAAATGATGTCCTTGACCAAGTCGCCGATAGAGATCAGGCCGACGAGCCGGTCGTCCTTGACCACCGGCAGGTGGCGCAGCCGGTTGTCGGTCATCAGCGCCATGCATTCCTCGCTGGTCTGGCTGGGCTTGACGAACATCACCGACGTGGTCATGACGTCGCGCACCAGCGTCAACGCCGAAGTGCGGCCCTTGAGCGCAATCTTGCGGGCATAGTCGCGCTCGGTGACGATGCCGACAATCTGCTCGCCTTCCATGACCAGCAAGGCGCCAATGCGCTTGTCGGCCATGCGCTGCAGCGCATCGAAGACCGAGTCGTTCGGCCCGATCGTATGGACGATGGCTTCGCCCTTGGCTTTGAGAATGTCGGCAACAGCGGTCATAGGTAGCTCCCTCTTAAAACAATGCACATGAGCATGCGAGTTTCGGGCCATATGCACAGGCAATGCAAGAGGCCTGCAACCCGCAGCATCTGATTTTGAGATTGAAAACTTGCAGGCCACTTGCAGGCGGAATGAACGCACAAAAACGGCATGGGAAAACCGGTGTGCTCCCAGTGCTTGCGCGCCCGCCTCCACCGGCATGGTGCAACGCACAATTTCAAGGCGCCGATGCACCACGCAAGGGGTTGACCACGCTGGTCAACACTATTTTTTTAATAGCTGCTCATGCCTACCCACTGTGCGCAAACAGCACTTTTCATTCATTAATAGTGAAATAAAAATACATGGCACAACCCTTGCATAAATATCGCCGCTGCCAATGCTGGCGGCGTGTAGGCCCGGTGCAATGGCGGATTGGGCAGACAGGACGATGGCGTCCCCACGGAAGCAGCAGGCTAAGGCTTTGCTACCCGTGTGGACGCCTTTTTTGTTTTTGCGAACTGCCTACGGGGCTCACGATGAAAAAATCCAGACTGGTAATGATTGGTAACGGCATGGCCGGCGTGCGTGCGCTGGAGGAACTGCTGAAAATCGCGCCGGAGCTCTACGACATCACGGTGTTCGGCGCCGAGCCGCACCCGAACTACAACCGCATCCTGCTCTCGCCCGTGCTGGCCGGCGAACAGACGCTCGATGAAATCGTGCTGAACGACTGGTCCTGGTACACGGACAACCACATCACGCTGCACGCCGGCTGGACCGTGACGAGCGTGGACCGCGTGCGCCGCGTGGTGCATGCCGCCAACGCACTGGGTGAAACCGTCAGCGCCGACTACGACCGGCTGATCATGGCCACCGGCTCCAACCCCTTTATCCTGCCGATTCCGGGCAAGGACCTCAAAGGCGTGCTGGCCTACCGCGACATTGCCGACACGCAAGCCATGATCGACGCGGCCGCCATCTACAAGCATGCGGTCGTCATCGGCGGCGGCCTGCTCGGCCTGGAAGCGGCCAACGGCCTGATGAAGCGCGGCATGGAAGTCACCGTCGTGCACGTGGGCGACTGGCTGATGGAGCGCCAGCTCGACGACGTGGCCGGCAAGCTGCTGCAAAAGTCGCTGGCCGAACGCGGCATGCAATTTTTGATCGGCGCGCAGACGCAGGAGCTCGTTGGCGGAGAAGATGGCCGCGTCAGGGCGGTGAAATTCAAGGACGGCACTGAAGTCCCGGCCGACCTGGTCTGCATGGCGGTCGGCATCCGCCCCAACACCGCGCTGGCCGAAAAAATGCGCCTGCATGTGAACCGCGGCATCGTCGTGAGCGACACCCTGCAAACCACGACCGACGCGCGCATCTACGCCGTCGGCGAATGCGCCGCGCACCGGGGCATCGCCTACGGCCTGGTGGCGCCGCTGTTCGAGCAGGGCAAGGTGCTGGCCAACCACCTGGCAATGTTTGGCATCGGCCGCTACACCGGCTCGCTGACCTCGACCAAGCTCAAGGTCACCGGCATCGACCTGTTCAGCGCCGGCGATTTCATGGGTGGCAACGGCGCCGAGGAAATCATCATGAGCGACCCGTTCGGCGGCGTGTACAAGAAGCTGGTCATCAAGGACGACAAGCTGGTCGGTGCCTGCCTGTACGGCGACACGGTCGATGGCAGCTACTACTTCAAGCTGCTGCGCGACGGCCGCAGCGTGGCCGAAATCCGCGACAAGTTGATGTTTGGCGAGTCCAACATCGGCGACGTGGGCCATGAGGGCCACAACAAGGCCGCCTCCATGCCTGACAGCGCAGAAGTGTGCGGCTGCAATGGCGTCACCAAAGGCGCAATCTGCAAGGCCATCAAAGACAAAGGCCTCTTTACGCTTGACGAGGTGCGCAAGCACACCAAGGCCAGCGCCAGCTGCGGCTCGTGCACCGGGCTGGTCGAGCAGATCTTGATGTTCACCGCAGGCGGCGACTACTCGGCCACGCCCAAGCTGAAAGCCATGTGCGGCTGCACCGACCACGGCCACCAGGCGGTGCGCGACGCCATCCGGTCTAGCCGGCTGCTGTCGATCCCCGAGGTGTACCAGTTCCTGGAATGGCGCACGCCCAACGGCTGTGCCAGCTGCCGCCCGGCCATCAACTACTACCTGATCAGCAGCTGGCCCAAGGAAGCGAAAGACGACCCGCAAAGCCGCTTCATCAATGAACGCAGCCATGCCAACATCCAGAAAGACGGCACCTACAGCGTGATTCCGCGCATGTGGGGCGGCCACACCACGCCCGACGAGTTGCGCCGCATCGCCGACGCGGCCGACAAATACAGCATCCCTACCGTCAAGGTCACCGGCGGCCAGCGCATCGACCTGCTGGGCGTCAAGAAAGAGGACCTGGCCAACGTCTGGAAAGACATCGGCATGCCGAGCGGCTTTGCCTATGCCAAGTCGCTGCGCACCGTGAAGACCTGCGTCGGCAGCGAATGGTGCCGCTTCGGCACGCAGGACTCGACCCAGATGGGCAAGGACCTGGAACGCGCGCTGTGGGCCATGTACTCGCCGCACAAGGTCAAGCTGGCAGTCAGCGGCTGCCCGCGCAACTGCGCCGAGGCCGGCATCAAGGACATCGGCATCGTCGGGGTGGACTCGGGCTGGGAGCTATACGTGGGCGGCAACGGCGGCATCAAGACCGAAGTGGCCCAGTTCCTGGTCAAACTCAAGACCAGCGAGGAAGTGATGGAATACAGCGGCGCGTTCCTGCAGCTCTACCGCGAGGAAGGCTGGTACCTGGAGCGCACGGTGCATTACATCCACCGGGTCGGGCTGGAGCACGTCAAGAAGCAGGTGCTTGAAGACGGCGCGCGCAGAAAAGCGCTGTGGGAACGGCTGCAGTTCTCGCTCGACGGCGAGCCCGACCCCTGGTTCGAGCACAAGGATGCATCGGTGGACACGCGCCAGTTCACCGCCATTTCGCTGGATTCCGCCGTTTCCGAAACATCTGCGGCCCTGGCTTCCCCTGCCACCGCTTGAGCCCACAACGCCACAAGGAACCGCTATGAGTGAATGGAAAAAAATCTGCTTGGTCAATGACATTCCCGTTCTCGGCTCGCGCCGGGTCAAGCGCCCGCAAGGCATGGATGTGGCCGTGTTCCGCAACAGCAAAGACCAGGTGTTCGCCCTGCTCGACCGCTGCCCGCACAAGGGCGGCCCGCTGAGCCAGGGCATCGTCTTTGGCAACCGCGTGGCCTGCCCGCTGCATAACTGGAGCATCGGTCTGTGCGACGGCCAGGCCGCCGCACCTGACGAAGGCTGCACGACCCGCTTTGCCTGCAGGGTCGATGGCGGCGAGGTGTTCCTCGACGCGGGCGAGCTGGCCACGCTGGCGCTTGATCTCGCACCGCCCAAGGCCGGACCCGGCGGGTCCACCGGCGCGGTCGGCGACCAGACGTTTGCCGTGCAGACCCCGCACAGCTCTTGAAGACGCCTTTTTTTGACAGCAGCTTGCTAGGTACCGCCATGCTTGAAACACGATCCACCTGTCCTTATTGCGGCGTCGGCTGTGGCGTGATCATCGAGTCGCAGGGAACTGACATCACCGGCGTGCGCGGCGACCCGGACCATCCGGCCAACTTTGGCCGGCTGTGCACCAAGGGCTCGACCCTGCACCTGACGGCGTCCAGCGCGGTCACGCTGCAGACGCGGCTGCTCCATCCGATGCGGCGCGAGCACCGGGCCGAAGCGCCCAGGCGCACGTCATGGGACAGCGCGCTGGGCTTTGCCGCCGAAAGCTTCGCGCAGATCATCCGCGAGCACGGCCCCGACGCGGTGGGTTTCTACATCTCGGGCCAGTTGCTGACCGAAGACTATTACGCCTTCAACAAGCTGGCCAAGGGCCTGATCGGCACCAACAACATCGACAGCAACTCGCGCCTGTGCATGAGCAGCGCGGTGGCCGGCTACAAGCAGACGCTGGGGGCCGACGCGCAGCCGGCCTGCTACGACGACGTGAAGCATGCGCAGTGCCTGTTCATCACCGGCAGCAACACCGCCTACGCGCACCCGATTTTGTTCCGCCGCATCGAGGATGCCAAGGCCGCCAACCCGGCTTTGACCATCATCTATGTGGACCCGCGCCGCACCGACACCGCCGAAATCGCCGACCTCTACCTGCCGCTGCAGCCCGGCACCGATGTCATGCTGTTCAACGGCATGCTGCACATCATGCTGTGGGAAGGCTGGATTGATGCCGCCTATATCGCCGCCCACACCAGCGGCTTTGATGCCCTGAAGGCGACGGTGCGCGACTGCACGCCCGACCTGGTGGCGCAGACCTGCGGCATCAAGAAGGAAGACCTGTTTGCTGCCGCGAAGCTGTTCGCGACTTCTGGCGCCACGCTCAGCCTGTACTGCCAGGGCCTGAACCAGTCGAGCAGCGGCACGGCCAAGAATGCGGCGCTCATTAATTTGCATTTGGCGACCGCGCAGATCGGCAAGCCGGGCGCCGGGCCGTTTTCGCTCACCGGCCAGCCCAATGCCATGGGCGGGCGCGAAGTCGGCGGCATGGCCAACCTGATGAGCGGCCACCGCGACCTGTCCAACCCCGCGCACCGTGCAGAAGTCGCCGCGCTCTGGGGCGTAGCCAGCGTGCCCGAAAAGCCGGGCAAGACCGCCGTCGAGATGTTCCAGGCCGCCGCCGATGGCGAGATCAAGGCACTGTGGATTGCCTGCACCAACCCGGCGCAGTCGATGCCCGACCAGGCCACCCTTCGCCGCGCCCTGGAGCGCGCCGAACTGGTCATCGTGCAGGAAGCCTTTGCCACCACCGCCACCTGCGCCTGGGCCGACTTGCTGCTGCCGGCCACCACATGGGGCGAAAAGACCGGCACCGTGACCAACAGCGAACGCCGCATCAGCCGGGTCCGGCCGGCCGTGGCGGCGCCCGGCGAAGCGCGGCACGACTGGTCAATTGCGGTCGATTTTGCGCGCCGACTCGAAGTCTTGCTCCCCCTCCCCGCCTTACTCCCTCTCCCTCCGGGAGAGGGCTGGGGTGAGGGCAGCACGGCCACCACAGTCAGTCAGCCCCCATTCCAACCTTCCCCCAAAGGGGGAAGGAGCAACACCCTGTTCAACTACCCCAGCGCCGAATCGCTCTGGAACGAACACCGCGAATCCACGCGCGGCCGCGACCTGGACATCACCGGCATGAGCTATGCGCTGCTGGAACAGGCGCCGCAGCAATGGCCGATGCGGGAAGGCGACACCGCCGGCAAGGCGCGCCTGTATGAAGACGGCATTTTCCCCACGCCGGACGGCAGGGCGAACTTCGTCAACACCGTGTACCGGCCGGTCGCCGAGCCACGCGAAGCACGCTACCCGTTCTCGCTGACCACCGGCCGCCTGCGCGACCAGTGGCACGGCATGAGCCGCACCGGCACGCTGGGCCGGCTGTTCGGCCATGTCGCCGAGCCATCCATTCAGATGAACGCGCAGGACATGGCCCGGCGTATGCTGAAGGAAGGCGACCTGGTGCACGTCACGTCCAAGCGCGGCTCCATCGTCGTGCCGGTGCAGGCTTCCCCCGAAGTCGCGCTCAGCCAGGCCTTCATGGCAATGCACTGGGGCAGCGAATACTTGGGCGGCTTGTCCAGCACCGGCCAGCCGCTGGCCGGCGTCAATGCGCTGACCACCTCGGCCTACTGCCCGGATTCCAAGCAGCCCGAACTCAAGCATGCAGTCGTCAAGATATTGAAGGCCGAACTGCCGTGGTCGCTGCTGGCCATGGCCTGGTTCGACGAAGGCGATGCGCTGGCCGCCCATGAGCAGCTCAAGCCCCTGCTGGCCGCCTTTGCCTTTGCCAGCTGCGTGCCGTTTTCCAACAACCAGCCGCTGGCCGGCCCCCAGCCCGAGCGCAGCGGCCTGCTGTTCCGCGCTGCGGCCCATGAGGCGCCCGGCGACGAAACCCTGGCCCTGCTGGAACGGCTCTTCGGCCTGAACGGCTCCTACATCCTGCGCTATGCCGACCGCAAGAAAGGCCAGCGGCGAACCCTAAGGCTGGCGCGCACCCACAAAGAGGCCGAGCTGACCGGCTTCGTGCTGGCCGGCGACACCAGCGCCCAGGCCTGGATCACCACGCTGCTGCGGGACGAACTGCCCGCGCAAGCCTATGGCCGGCTGCTGCTGCTGCCGGGCGCCAAGCCGCCGGTGGAGGTCCAGTCGCGCGGCAAGGTGGTGTGCAGCTGCCTGAACGTTACCGACACTGCCATCGACGACCAGCTGGCGGTGCTGGTGCAGGATGCGGCGGTGGCCAGCAGCGACGACACGCGGCTGGCGTCCTTGCAGGGCGCACTGAAATGCGGCACCAGTTGCGGCTCTTGCGTCCCCGAGCTCAAGCGCCGGCTGCGCTCGGCCCGTAGCGACATACCGGCGCCAACGCGCACCGTCATTCCAATCCGGCAGGCGGCTTAAGCTCATAACGGCAAGTCATCTGCCTTCACGCACAATCGCCGCATGAGCATCAGCCACTACATCAAGGAAATCGGGCGCGGCAAGGACGGCGCCCGCCCGCTGTCGCGCGAACAGTCTGCCGACCTGCTCGGCCAAGTGCTCGACGGCGTCGTCACCGACCTGGAAATCGGCGGCTTTTGCCTGGCGATGCGCATCAAGGGCGAAACGCCCGAGGAAATGGCCGGCTTTCTCGACGCCGTTCACCAGCGCCTGAACATGATTCCCGCCAGCGGCGGCCCCGTCGTGGTGCTGCCCAGCTACAACGGCGCGCGCAAGCTGCCGGTGCTCACGCCACTGCTGGCGCTGCTGCTGGCGCGCGAGGGCGTGGGCGTGCTGGTGCATGGAACGCCCACCGAATCCAAGCGCGTTTTTTCATCGGAAGTGCTTGCTGCGCTTGATGTGCCTGCGTTGGAAGCTATCAAAACCATAACGTCTGGCGAGGTGGCGTTCGCGCCCACCGAACTGCTCAGCCCGGCGCTCAAGCGCCTGCTCGACGTGCGCCGCGCCGTCGGCCTGCGCAACCCGGCGCACAGCCTGGTCAAGCTGATGAACCCGGTCGCCGGCAAGGCGCTGGTGGTCAGCAGCTACACCCATCCCGAATACGCGCTGTCCATGGCGGCCACCTTCTCGCTGGTCCGGGCCGATGCGCTGCTGCTGCGCGGCACCGAGGGCGAAGGCGTGGCCGACCCGCGCCG
Organism: Polaromonas sp. DSP2-3-2b2; assembly: GCF_049895905.1. Lineage (NCBI taxonomy): Bacteria > Pseudomonadati > Pseudomonadota > Betaproteobacteria > Burkholderiales > Comamonadaceae > Polaromonas > Polaromonas sp. DSP2-3-2b2. The sequence continues at coordinate 265,446 of NZ_JAFCTH010000002.1, forward strand.
CTCGCCGCAAATGCAGGGCTTCGTCAAGGGCGAGCAGGTGCTGGCGCATGAAGGCGTCAAGGGAACGCTGCCGTCGGTGCCTGATCTGCCCAAGGCGATTGACGCCGACAGCACGGCCGCCTATATAAAGTCGGTGCTGTCGGGCGATAGTCCCCTGCCGCCGTCGATTGCGCAGCAAGTGGCGCATATCTTGCAACTGCTCAAGCAACTATGAACCACCCCAAAGTCACCCTTGTCGGCGCCGGTCCAGGCGATCCGGAACTGCTCACCCTCAAGGCCCTCAAGGCCATCGGGCAGGCCACCGTGCTGTTCGTCGATGACCTGGTCAGCGAAGAAATCGTCGCCTTTGCCGCCCCCGGCGCCCGCATCGTCCATGTCGGCAAGCGCGGCGGCTGCAAATCCACGCCGCAGGCCTTCATTGAAAAGCTCATGGTCATGGCCGCCCGCGAAGGCGAAACCGTCGTTCGTCTCAAGGGCGGCGATCCCTTCATCTTTGGCCGGGGCGGCGAAGAGGTCGAGCACCTGCAGGCTGCGGGCGTGCAGGTCGAGGTCGTGAACGGCATCACCGCCGGCTTGGCTGCGGTCACCTCGCTAGGCGTGCCGCTGACGCACCGCCAGCATGCGCACGGCGTGGTGTTCGTCACCGGTCATGCCAAGCCCGGCGCCACCGGCACCGACTGGCGCGCGCTGGCCGCCACTGCCCACAGCGCGCGGCTGACGCTGGTGATCTATATGGGCGTGAGCGGCGCCGAGCATATCCAGAACGAACTGCTGAGCGGCCTGCCCGCCGACACGCCGGTCGCGGTGATCCAGAACGCCTCACTGCCGACCCAGCGCCACATCGCCACCACGCTCGCCCGGCTGTTCGCGGACGTCAAGCTGTCCGGCCTGGCCAGCCCGTCGGTCATCGTCGTCGGCGATGTTGTCAAGGCCCTGGCGCAAGCCGCCGGGCACCCCGAAGTGCGCCGCAGCGCTTGAAGCGCCGGGTTCGGCTCGGGTGCCCTGGCGCGGCTACACTCCCGTGTTTCATGAGACGCAACCACAGGACATGCCAGATCGCTATGCTTTTCATAGCTGCCTACGCTCGTCCTGCGTGCGCAAGAGGCTGATTTGACTTATAAATTCGATGTGGTGGTGATTGGCGCCGGCGCGGCCGGCCTGTTTTGCGCGGGTCAGGCGGGCCAGCGCGGCCTGAAGGTCTTGCTGGTGGACCACAGCGACAAGGTGGCCGAGAAAATCCGCATCTCGGGTGGCGGGCGCTGCAACTTCACCAACCGCGACGCCACGCCGGCCCAGTTCCTGAGCGAGAACCCGCACTTTTGCCGCTCCGCCCTGTCGCGCTACACGCCGCAGGACTTCATCGAACTGCTGCAGCGTCACCAGGTGCCATTTCACGAAAAACACAAGGGCCAGCTTTTTTGCGACCGCTCGGCCGAGGACATCATCAACCTGCTGCTGGCCGAATGCGATGCCGGCCAGGTCACGCGCTGGCAGCCTTGCAGTATCAAAAGCGTGGTTTGCGCAGAACAGGCGGGTATCAACAGCTATCAAATCCAGAGCGACCGGGGTTTGATCGAAGCGCCGCAGGTGGTGATTGCCACCGGCGGCCTGTCGATTCCGAAAATCGGCGCGACCGATTTCGGCTACCGCATCGCGAAGCAATTCAATCTGCGCCTGATTGAACCGAGAGCCGCGCTGGTGCCGCTGACCTTCGACGGCGACGCCTGGGTGCCCTATGCCCAATTGGCAGGCCTGGCGCTGCCGGTATTGATCGAAACCGGACCGCTAGATGCCACGCCCAAACAGCGCAAGAAAGCGGTCGTGTTTGCCGAAGACCTGCTGTTCACCCACCGGGGCCTGAGCGGTCCGGCGGTGCTGCAGATTTCGAGCTTCTGGCGCGAAGGCCAGCCGGTCCGCATCAACCTGGCGCCGGGCATCGACCTGCCCGCCCTGCTCTTGCGAGCCAAGTCCAGCTCGAAAAAGCTGATCGCCAACGAACTCGCCAGCCTGGTGCCCGGACGCCTGGCCGACGCCTGGGTCGGCCAGGACGCAGCCCTGCAGCGCCCGATCGTTGATGCCACCGACAAGGCGCTGCAAACCTTGGGCCAGCGACTGGCCGACTGGCAGCTCACGCCCAACGGCTCCGAAGGCTACCGGAAGGCCGAAGTCACCGTTGGCGGCGTCGACACCCGCGACCTGTCATCGCAAACCATGGAGTCAAAGCAGCCGGGCCTCTATTTCATCGGCGAAGTGGTCGATGTGACCGGCTGGCTGGGCGGCTACAACTTCCAGTGGGCCTGGGCCAGCGGCTTTGCCTGCGCGCATGCGCTGGCGGCTAAAATGAATGACTGAAAAGTGCTCGATCGTGGGGACTTTACCTCCCTGCCAGCAGGGGCCGCAGGACCGGCTTTGCCGGACTGCAGGCGCAGCGACCCCCTCGGGGGGCAGAGAGTTACGCGAAGCGAACGACCGTGGGGGCCTGCTATACTCGCAGGCTTTGCTAGCAAACCCGCACCTGGCCTGATCCTGATCAGATCAATGAAAAGTGCATCTTTTGAATCGATTCATCAATGACCACCATTCGCGTAAAAGACAACGAACCCTTTGACGTCGCACTGCGCCGCTTCAAGCGCACCATCGAAAAACTCGGCCTGCTGACCGACCTGCGCGCCCGCGAGTTCTACGAAAAGCCAACCGCCGAGCGCAAGCGCAAGAAGGCAGCCGCCGTCAAGCGCAACTACAAGCGTATCCGCGCCATGCAGTTGCCTAAGAAGCTGTACTAAATCAGTACTTGCCTCACGGCAGCTCAAGCCCGCAAGAGGACGCTCTGCGGGCTTTTTTGTTTTCTAGCGTCAGCTGTTTTATTTCCAGATTCACAACCCTTCAGGAGCCCTGCCATGACACTCAAAGAACAAATCACCGAAGACATGAAAACCGCCATGCGCGCCAAGGACAGCGAGCGCCTGGGCACCATCCGGCTGCTGCTGTCGGCGATCAAGCAAAAGGAAGTGGACGAGCGCGTGGTGGTCGATGACGTGATGGCGGTTGCCATCGTGGACAAGCTGATCAAGCAGCGCAAGGATTCCATCGAGGCCTTTGAAAAAGCCGCGCGCCAGGACCTGGCCGACAAGGAAAAAGCCGAGCTGCTGGTGCTGCAGGCCTACCTGCCCGCCCGCCTGAGCAGTGATGAGGTCACGGCCGAGGTCAAGGCCATCGTCGCCGCGCTGGCCGCCGAAATGGGCCGCGCCGTGGGACCGGCCGACATGGGCAAGGTCATGGGCGCGGTGAAGGCCCAACTGGCCGGCAAGGCCGACATGGGCCAGGTGTCTAGCGCGGTAAAGGCCACGCTGGCTTCTTGATTTACTCCACGCGCACTGTTGTGGACACCGAGTCAGCCAGTATTTTTCCTGCATTCAGGTTGTCCACCAAATCGAGCTTCAGGACATAGGCACCCACTGGCGGCGCCAGCTGGGTTTCGGTCTGGCCGTTCGGGAAATCCATTTTTACCGGCTTGTCGCCGTTCTTGGGTGTCACCGTCAGACGGAAATGGCCTGTGTCTTTTTGTTTTTGGCTTAAATGGGCCACATCGAGACCTGAAGCCTGAAACTGGACCTTGAACGGCCCTTTCAGACGGGCATCAGGGGCAATGTTTGGAAGACTGATTCCCTTGCTGACCAGGGTCTGCGGATCAATGTCTTTATTTTTTCGCGTGACTGTGATCTTCAGGGGTTTGCTGTAAACGAAATGCGGCAGGTGCCTGTCATCGGCCAACAGCAGGCGCAAAGTGTAGGTGCCAGGCTCCAGCATCAAGACCGTTTCCATCTGCCCCTTGCCGAAGTGGATGTATTGGTCATCAAAAGGCAAGGCTTTTTTGAAATCCAGGGGAAGCCCACGGTTGATCAAAAGATGATGGTGACCGCTCTTTCCGGCCTGCGGAACACTGATCGGGGCAAGCCCCCAGTTGCTGGTCAGCCCAAACGTGATGCGAAATGGCGTTTCAATCTTCGCGCCGTTCTGCAGGTTGGTGAAATAGGCTTCGGCCGTTGTCAGGGTCGGCGCGGCTTGCCAGGTGTAGAAGGTCTGGACAGGCGCCGGGCTGGCTTGCGCCAAGCCAATAAGCGGGAGTAGAGCGGCCAGGCCTGCAGCCAGAGTGTGTTGTAACGCCAATTTGGTTTTCCTAAATGACAAAAAATATGCAAGCCAGCAGGTTACATACCTTTACCTGGAATTCAACACACGGGTAACAATTTACTTACATTTTTCAGGGTAAATAAAACAGGCCTGATGATTTTTTGTGAATGTGCTTGGCTGTTGACTGCCGGCGCATGGCCTGCAGCCGTGGTTTTGAAAAGCTCAGGATCCGGCGACTTTCATCCGGTTGACCAGGATTGAACCCACGGTCTTGGCGCCGTAGTTGTAGGTGTCGGCGCCCACGGCCTGAATACCCAGCAGCATGTCTTTCAGGTTGCCGGCAATCGTTATTTCCTCGACCGGAAACGCGATTTCGCCGTTCTCGACCCAATAACCCGAAGCGCCGCGCGAATAGTCGCCGGTCACGTAGTTCACGCCCTGCCCCATCAGCTCGGTCACGAACAGGCCGGTGCCCAGCTTGCGCAGCATGGCGTCCAGGTCGTCGCCGGCTTTCGTTTTCCGGCTGGTGAGCGTGAGGTTGTGCGAGCCGCCGGCATTGCCGGTGGTGCGCATGCCGAGCTTGCGGGCCGAATAGGTGCTCAGGAAATAGCCGGCGACGCGTCCCGCTTCCACCACTTGGCGGGCGCTGGTCTTGACGCCTTCGTCATCGAACGGCGAACTGCCCTTGCCCTTGAGCAGGTAGGGGTCTTCATGGATGTCGATGTGTTTCGGGAAGGCCAGCTTGCCCAGGCTGTTCGCCAGGAAAGTGCTCTTGCGGTACAGCGCGCCGCCACTGACGGCATGCACAAAGCCGCCCAGCAGGCCGGCGGCCAGCGGCGACTCGAACAGCACCGCGCATTCGACGGTGGGAATCTTGCGGCCCTTCAGGCGGGCCAGCGCGCGTTCGGCGGCATAGCGGCCCACCACGTCGGGGCGGGCCAGGTCGCTGGCGTCGCGCATCGAGCTGTACCAGGCGTCGCGCTGCATCTGCTTGCCCTTGCCGGCTATCGGCGCCACCGAAATGCTGTGGCGCGAACTGGCGTAGCCGCCGCGAAAACCCTTGGAATGGGCGCTGAAGAAATGGCTTTGCTGCGCCGACACGCCCGCGCCTTCGCTGTTGGTGATCAGGCGGGAGGTGGCGAAGGCGGCGGCTTCGCACTGCAAGGCCAGGTGGGCGGCCTCCTCGGACGTGATGGCCCACGGGTGGAACAGGTCCAGCGCCGGGTGTTCTGTGGCAATGTCCTGCTCGTCGGGCAGGCCCGAAGTCTCGTCTTCGGCCGTGAAGCTGGCGATGTCATAGGCGGCCTTCACGGTCTGCTGGATGGCGGCCTTCGAAAAATCGCTGGTCGAGGCATTGCCGCGCTTCTTGCCGACATACACCGTGATGCCGAGCGACTTGTCGCGGTTGCGCTCGACCGACTCCAGTTCACCCTTGCGCACGCTGACCGACAGGCCGCAGCCTTCCGACGCTTCGGCGGCCGCATCAGTGGCGCCGAGTTTTTTGGCATGGCTCAGCGCGGTATCGACCAGGTCTTCAAAAAAGTCGCGGTGGTAGCTGAAACCGGCTTCGGGCTGGCTGGTTTTGGCACGGGAAACGGTGCGAGAAGAACGGGCAGAAGTTTGTTGGGTCATGTAGCTATGATACTAAGCCCTATGAACAACAAGACTCCCAAGGCCATCAAAGGCTACTGGTCCAACGGCCGCTTCGTGAAACCCGAAGAAATTGCCCTCGAAGAAGTGGGTCCACCCAGCAAGACCCAGCTCAAGGCCGAGGCCGACGAAAAACAGGCGCTCGGCGAGGCGCTGCTCACGCTGCGCGCCGACCTGATGGCGCGCCTGGACCTGCCCGACAAGCTGCTCGACGCGCTCAAGGAAGCCCGGCGCATCACCAACTTTGAAGGCCGGCGCCGCCAGATGCAGTTCATCGGCAAGCTGATGCGCCCGCTCGACACCGAGCCGATCCGCGCGGCAATTGACGAGCAGGCCAACGGCTCGGCCGACCTGACGCTGGCGCTGCACCTGGCCGAGCAGTGGCGCGACAAGCTGATCGCGTCGGACGATGCGCTCAGCCAGTGGCTGACCGACTACCCCGCCACCGATTCCCAGCAGCTGCGCGCGCTGATCCGCCAGGCCAAAAAAGACATTGCCAAGCCCGAAACGCCGGGCGAGGCGCCGCGCCACGGCAAGTCCTACCGCGAGATTTTCCAGCTGGTCAAGCTGGCCATGGCCGAGGAACCCAAGGCATGAACCAGGGTTTCGACGCGGTCAGGATCGGCATCGTGTCGGTCAGCGACCGGGCCTCAAGCGGCGTGTATGTGGACAAGGGCCTGCCCGCCCTGAAGGACTGGCTGACGCGCGCCCTGCGCAACCCGATCACGTTTGAAGAGCGGCTGATTCCCGATGAGCAGGCCGGCATCAGCAGCGCGCTGATCGAATTGGTGGACGCCGGCTGCGCCTTGGTGCTGACCACCGGCGGCACCGGCCCGGCGCTACGCGACGTGACGCCCGAGGCCACGCTGGCCGTGGCGCACAGGGTCATGCCCGGCTTTGGCGAGCAGATGCGCCAGATCAGCCTGAAATTCGTTCCCACCGCCATCCTGTCGCGCCAGGTGGCGGTGATTCGCGGCCAGAGCCTGATCCTGAACCTGCCCGGCCAGCCCAAGGCGATTGCCGAGACGCTGGAAGGCCTGAGGAACGAGGCGGGTGAATCGGTCGTACCCGGCATTTTTGCCGCCGTGCCCTATTGCATCGACCTGATCGGCGGGCCTTACCTGGAAACCGACCCGGCGGTTTGCAAGGCCTTTAGGCCCAGGAACGCCACTCGCGCGGTATAAAAGCCGGCAACGCTGTATTTGCACTTGAAGAATGCAGCGGGAAAAGCCGGGCAGCAAAGCCCCGGCATTCTTGTTTGGCTTTTTTACCTGAGTGACTCCATGAACGCTTCTTTTCGCACCAGCCTTTCCATCGTTGCCCTGGCTGTGGCTTCCCTGACGCTGCCTTCGCTGGCCCATGCCAAGCGCATGGGCGGCGGCACGAAAGCCGCACCGCGCACGTCGGCTCCCGCACCCGCCAAAGCCCCGGCCGCCGCCGCACCGGCCCCCGCGACAGCGCCTGCAGCCGCACCGGCAGCAGCGGGCTCCAGCATGATGGGCACCATGGGTTCCGTGGCCGTTGGCGCGGTGGTCGGAACCATGGCCGGCAGCGCCATCGCCGGGGCGATGAACCCGGAAGACAAACAAAAAGCCGCTGCGGAAAAAGCAGCAGCGGCGGCATCAGCCCCTGCGGCCGCCAAATAAACGTTTCAAACGTTTGATGGCCGGCGCATCCGCCGGCTATTTGCCAACCAGCTGGTTCAGCCGCTCGGCCTCGAAGTTTTCCTGCAGCGCGGCATCCTTCGGCACGCAATCGCGGTGCGGCGCGGCCGGCAGGCTTGAGAGCTTTTCAATCGCCTGCCAGAGCAGCGCAATCTGGTGCTCTTGCCCCGAGGCATTGTCGATCAGCCCGCGCAGCGCCTGGCTCAGCGGATCGTCGCTTTGCGTCACGCCGTAGGCTGAAAAGCCCATCTGGCTGGCCGCCTCCTCGCGCTTCAAGTCAGCGCCGGGCTGGATGATGCGCGCCGGGTTGCCCACGGCCGTGGCCCCGGGCGGAACCGGCTTGACGACCACGGCATTCGAGCCGATACGCGCGCCGTCGCCGACGGTGAAGCCGCCCAACACCTGCGCGCCAGCGCCCACGACCACGTTTTTGCCGAGTGTCGGATGGCGCTTGGTGCCCTTGTAGAGCGAGGTGCCGCCCAGCGTGACGCCGTGGTAGATGGTGCAGCCGGAACCGATCTCGGCGGTTTCGCCAATCACCACGCCCATGCCGTGGTCAATGAACACGCAGCCGGCAATCTGCGCGCCGGGATGGATTTCGATGCCGGTCAGCCCGCGCGAGATGTGCGAGATGAAACGCCCCAGCCACTTGAAGCCGTGGCTCCAGCACCAGTGCGCGCGCCGGTGCAGCACCAGCGCATGCAGGCCGGGGTAGCAGGTCAGCACCTCCCAGCGGGTGCGGGCGGCCGGGTCGCGTTCAAGGATGCACTGGATGTCGGAGCGGAGTCTGGAAAACATGGCAGGAAGTTTAGGCGCTGGCCGGCGTATCCGCTGGCGCGGGCGCCTTGTCCTGCGCAGGCTGGGCTTGATCGGCCGCCTGCCGCATCATGGCCTTGGCGACGCCGCGCAGGATGTGGATTTCTTCCGGGCTGAGCTGCGCGCGGTTGAACAGCTGGTTCAGGCGCGGCATCAGCTTCTTGGGCGATGCCGGATCGAGAAAGCCGATGTGGACCAGCGCTTCTTCCCAGTGCCTGAGCATGCCGCTGACGGCGGCGGCATCGGCCAGCCGGGGTTCTTCAGGCGCGGCCTGAATGCCAAAGCCGCCCAGTGCTTCGCGCCAGTCGTAGGCAATCAGCTGCACCGCCGCACCGAGGTTGAGCGAGCCGAACTTGGGATCGGTCGGAATGCTCAGGGCAACATGGCAGCGGTAGACGTCCTCGTTCTGCATGCCGAAACGCTCGGAGCCGAACAAAAAAGCAACCGAATCGGGCTTTTGCGCATTATCCACGGGCGCTGGTAGCTCACCTTTCGATAGCAAACTAGACGTTGCCAGCAGTTCGGCAAAATGCACGCGCGGCGCTCGCGTTGGCGGACCGAAGTCGCGCGGCGTCATCGCCGTGGCGCACAGATGCGCCATGCCGTCGAGCGCCTCGTCCAGCGTCTCGACAATCCTTGCATTGTTCAACACATCCAGCGCGCCGCTGGCCCGCTGGATGGTTTCCTCGCGCCGCAGCACATTGGCCCAGCGCGGCGCGACCAGCATCAGGTCGTCAAAACCCATGGTTTTCATGGCGCGGGCGGTGGCGCCGACGTTGCCGGCGTGGCTGGTGTTGATCAGGATGAAGCGGGTTTTCATGGGATAAAAAGAGGCCGGAGCGCTAGCGCGAAAATCCGGCTGCCGGGGTGATTCCGGGCCAGGCGGGCGAAGCCGGTAAAATCCGCTATTGTCGCCTGCCACCGGTTCCCGGTTTTGCAGTTCCTGCCCGCTCTTTCTTACCCTCTATGTCCAGCAATCTACATCCCATGCTTAACGTGGCCGTCAAGGCTGCGCGCGCCGCCGGCGCCCTCATCAACCGCGCCGCCCTTGACGTCGAGGCGGTCCGCGTGTCGGTCAAGCAGACCAACGACTTCGTCACCGAAGTCGACAAAGCCGCCGAAGCCGCGATCATCGAAACCCTGCTGACCGCCTATCCCGGCCACGGCATCCTGGCCGAGGAATCGGGCAGCGAGCATGGCGCGAAAGACTCCGAATTCGTCTGGATCATCGATCCGCTGGACGGCACCACCAACTTCATCCACGGCTTTCCGTTTTACTGCGTCAGCATTGCGCTGGCCGTGCGCGGCAAGGTCGAGCAGGCGGTGGTCTACGACCCGAACCGCAACGATATCTACAGCGCCAGCAAGGGCCGCGGCTCCTACGTCAACGACCGCCGCATCCGCGTCGGCAAGCGCACGCGCCTGCAGGAATGCCTGATCTCGACCGGCTTTCCCTACCGCCCCGGCGACAAGCTCAAGCCCTACCTGAACATGCTCGGCGAAGTCATGAGCCAGTGCACCGCCGTGCGCCAGCCGGGCGCCGCCGCGCTGGACCTGGCGCATGTCGCGGCCGGCTTCACCGACGGCTTTTTCGAAACCGGACTGCAGCCTTGGGACGTGGCGGCGGGCTCGCTGCTGATCACCGAAGCGGGCGGCCTGATCGGCAACTTCACCGGCGAGGCCGACTTCATCGACCATGGCGAATGCGTGGCTGGTAACCCGCGCATCTACGGCCAGTTGGTCGGCACGCTGGGCAAGTACAGCAAATTTGCCGGCGCTGGCGACAAAGCCAGCGTTCGCCAGGCGCTGCTGGGCGGCGCCGAGGCCGAGGCGCCCGCCGAAGGCAGCGAGATAGCCGCACCGGCCGTCAAGCCGACCCTCAAGGCCAAGCGCATCAAGGCCGGCAGCGTAGCCGCGCCCGAGGCTGAAGCGGTTCAGGCGCCAGACGCGCCTTTCTAAAGGACAGCGTCCGGCTTGACCCGCCCAGCAAGAACCCTGAACCCACCCAACGGCCGCCAGAAAAAGCCAGCGAACTCAATGCCAAGCGAAAAAGCCAAGGCCTTGGCCTCCCCGGACAAGGCCGCTCCCCACACGCCGATGATGGTTCAGTACCACGCCATCAAGGCCGAGTACCCCGACACGCTGGTCTTCTACCGCATGGGCGACTTCTACGAAGTCTTCTACGCCGACGCCGAAAAGGCCGCGCGCCTGCTCGACATCACGCTGACGCGGCGCGGCCAGTCGGCCGGCGAGCCGGTGGTGATGGCCGGCGTGCCGTTTCATGCGCTGGAGAACTACCTCGCCAGGCTGATCAAGCTCGGCGAATCGGTGGCGATCTGCGAGCAGGTCGGCGACGTGGCCACCAGCAAAGGGCCGGTCGAGCGAAAAGTAGTGCGCGTGGTCACGCCCGGCACGCTGCTGGACGCCGAACTGCTCGACGACAAGACCGAATCCATCCTGCTGACGGTGCACCAGGGCGCGCGCAACACCTGCGGCCTGGCTTGGCTCAGCGTGACGCAGGGCGATATCCACCTGGCGCAGTGCGCCAGCAGCGAACTGGAAACTTGGCTGGCGCGCATCGCCCCCAGCGAACTGCTCTACAACGTTGATGTGACGCCGGCGTTCGAGCAGCGCTTGAGAACCTGGCGCTGCGCCGCCAGCGCCCGTCCGGCCTGGCAGTTCGACGCGGCCCTGGGCGCGCGCCGCCTGCTGGAGCAGCTCAAGGTGGCTTCGCTGGCGGCGTGGCATGCCGAATCCCTGGGTGAAGCGCATGCCGCCGCCTCGGCGCTGCTGGGCTATGCCGAGCACACGCAGGGCCGGGCGCTTTCGCATGTGCAGGGCCTGCAGGTGGTGCGTTCCGGCGAGCTGATCGAATTGCCCCTGGCGACCCGGCGCAACCTCGAACTCACGCAGACCCTGCGCGGCGAAGGCGCGCCGACGCTGTTCTCGCTGCTCGACACCTGCACCACGGGCATGGGCAGCCGGGCGCTGAAAAGCTGGCTGCTCAGCCCGCGCCGCGATCGCGCCCAGGCCGCCAGCCGGCTGGAAGCCATCGCGCAACTACGCGGCGGCGCCCAGGAATCGCTGCGCGCCCGGCTCAAGGGCAGCAGCGATGTCGAGCGCATCACGGCGCGCATTGCGCTGCGCCAGGTGCGGCCGCGCGAACTGGTGGCGCTGCAGCTGACGCTACAAAAAGCAGAGCTGCTTGCGCCCGTGGGTATTGCGCAAACGGCACTTTTAACCACCATTTTCGAGGATTTGCAGCCGCCGCCCGGCTGCGCCGAGCTGCTGCGCCAGTGCATCCTCGACGAGCCGGCCGCACTGATCCGCGACGGCGGCGTCATCAACCACGGTTGCGACGCCGAACTCGACGAGCTGCGCGCCATCCAGACCAACTGCGACGGTTTCCTGCTCGACCTCGAAAGCCGCGAAAAGGCGCGCACCGGCATTGCCAACCTGCGCGTGCAGTTCAACAAGGTGCACGGCTTTTACATCGAAGTCACGCAGGGCCAGCTGGACAAGGTGCCGGCCGACTACCGGCGCCGCCAGACGCTGAAGAATGCCGAACGCTTCATCACGCCCGAACTCAAGACCTTCGAGGACAAGGCACTGTCGGCCTCGGCGAAGGCGCTGGAGCGCGAAAAGTGGCTGTACGAGCAATTGCTCGACCAGTTGCAGGACTTCGTGCCCGCCTTGAGCCGGCTGGCGCGCGCCATTGCCGCGCTCGATGCGCTGTGCGCGCTGGCCGAGCGCTCGCTGACGCTGGGCTGGTGCGCACCGGTGTTCGTCCGCGAGCCGTGCATCGACGTCAAGCAGGGACGGCATCCGGTGGTGGAAGCCCGGCTGCTTGAAACGGGCGGCGGCGCCTTCTTCGCCAACGACTGCTGCCTCACCGGCAAAAGCCGGATGCAAATCATCACCGGCCCCAACATGGGCGGCAAATCGACCTACATGCGCCAGGTCGCGCTGATCGTGCTGCTGGCCAGTGTGGGTTCCTACGTGCCCGCTAAAGACTGCCGGCTCGGGCCGATCGACGCCATCCACACGCGCATCGGCGCGGCCGACGACGTGGCTAACGCGCAATCGACCTTCATGCTGGAAATGCTCGAAGCCGCGCAGATTCTGCATGCCGCCACCCCGCATTCGCTGGTGCTGATGGACGAGATCGGGCGTGGCACCTCGACCTTCGACGGCCTGGCGCTGGCCGGAGGCATTGCCGCCTACCTGCACAACAAAGCGCAGGCGTTCACGCTGTTTGCCACGCATTACTTCGAGCTGACCGAATTTCCGGCGCAGCACCACGGTGCGGTCAACGTGCACGTCAGCGCGGTCGAGTCGGGCAGCGACATTGTGTTCATGCACCATATCGAGCCCGGCCCGGCCAGCAAGAGCTACGGCATTGCCGTTGCCAAGCTGGCCGGCGTGCCTGCCGCCGTCGTCAACCACGCGCGCCACGCGCTGGCTGCGCTCGAAGCCCAGCAAGCCCAGGCCAGCGCGCAAGTCGACCTGTTTGCCCTGCCGCCGCAGCCGCCGGCGGCCGAACCCTCAGCCCTTGACGCGGCATTGGCGACAATAGAGCCTGACACCTTGACGCCCCGCGAGGCGCTCGATGCGCTGTACCGGCTCAAGAAGCTTGCCGATGCCACCTGAATGTCAAGCGTTCCATGTACTCTCAAACTCCTCCCCAAGCCATGACTTACTGCGTCGCCATCAAACTCAATGCCGGACTGGTTTTCCTGTCCGACTCCCGCACCAACGCGGGCCTGGACCACATCAGCACCTTTCGCAAGATGATCGTTTACGAAAAGCCCGGCGACCGCTTCATGGTGCTGCTGACGGCCGGTAACCTGTCGATCTCGCAGTCGGTGCGCGAGATCCTGCAGACCGAGGAAATACGCGACCGCGACGGTGGCGACCCGATCACCATCTGGAACGCCAAAAGCATGTTCGATGCCGCCCGCGTGCTCGGCTCGGCCATACGCCGCGTCCATGAGCATGACGCCCGGGCGCTACGCAACGACGATGTCGGCTTCAACGTGTCGCTGGTCTTCGGCGGCCAGATCAAGGGCGAAGGCATGCGCCTGTTCCAGGTGTATTCGCCTGGCAACTTCATCGAAGCCACCGACGAAACGCCCTACTTCCAGATCGGCGAGTCCAAGTACGGCAAGCCGGTGCTCGACCGGGTCATCCGGCCCGAAACCCCGCTGGACGAGGCCGCCAAATGCGCGCTGGTGTCGATGGATTCGACCATGAAGTCCAACCTGTCGGTCGGCCTGCCGCTGGACCTGGTGGTGTATGAGGCCGACAGCTTCAAAAGCGACAAGATCGTCTGCATCGACCACGACAACCCCTACTACAACATGATGCACAACAGCTGGGGGCAAAAGCTGCGCCAGGTGTTCGACAGCATCGAAGACCCGGTCTGGGACGATGCGCACACCGAAACGCCGATCAAGATGCCGGCCGGCCGCCATGCCGCGCTGAAAAAGATCAGCACGCCGCAAGAAAAGCTGATCTAGGCCTTTTTTTATTTCACTGACCCTTCATCGACATTTACCTCCGGGCAACCACTGCGGCCCTGCGCGTCGCAGCTTTCCCCTTATTTCAGTGCCCAAAAGCCCCAAGCCCCTCATCATTTTTTCCCATGGCAACAGCTTTCCGGCCAGCACCTACGGCGTGCTGTTCCAGAGCCTGAAGGCACGGGGTTTTCAAATCCAGGCGATTGAAAAATTCGGCCATGACCCGCGCTACCCGGTCACCAGCAACTGGCCCAACCTGGTGCAGCAACTGGCCGACTTTGCCAGCCACGAAGTCGAAAAGTCTGGCCAGCCGGCTTTTCTGGTCGGCCATTCGCTGGGCGGTTTTCTCAGCCTGATGTGCGCCGCCCGCCATCCCGAACTTGGCGGCCGCAAGGTGGGCGGCGTGCTGCTGATCGACTCGCCCGTGCTGGGCGGCTGGCGCGCCAAGGCGCTCAGCGTGGCCAAGCGGGCCAAGCTGGTCGGCTCGATCTCGCCCGGCGCCATCAGCCGCAAGCGCCGCCAGCAGTGGCTGGGCCGGGACGAGGTGCTGGCGCACTTTCGCAGCAAGAAAGCCTTTGCCCGCTGGGACGAGCAGGTGCTGCGCGACTACATCGACCACGGCACGCATGACGAAGGCGGCAGCGCGCAGGGCCAGCGTCTGCTGAGTTTTGACCGCGACGTGGAAACCGCGATCTACAACACCCTGCCCGACAATCTGGAAAGCCTGCTCAAAACGCATCCGCTGCAATGCCCGTCGGCCTTTATCGGCGGGCGCCAGTCGGTCGAGATGAAGCAGGTCGGCATGGCGATGACGCAAAAAATCACCCACGGCCGCATCATGATGCTCGACGGCAGCCACCTGTTTCCGATGGAAAAGCCGCTGGCCACGGCCGCCGCCATCGAGGCGGCGCTGCTGAACTTCGTGGGCTGAAGCTGGCTTGCGCGGCATTCTGCGTGCGCCAGGCCAGGCGCCCACGGTCTGCTACGGAATAGATAGCTGTAAAGCTTTACCCAACTTGCGGAAAGCCGGATTTTCTTATATTTTTTTAACTACCAACGCTTTTGATTTGATTGCTGCGTTTTCTGTTTCTGTTTTTGTTTTTGGGCTTGGGGCTTTGGGTAGCTTCTTCTGTGGATTGAGGGGTGAGCGCCTCCCCGGCGGGGGTAACTTTCTTTTCTGGCAAAAAAGAAACTCACGAAAGAAAGTTGCCTGGGGGTCGGGAGCGGGTTAGAGCTGAACGCTCTGACGGGCCATCGCTGCGCTCGGCCCTGGGCACCTGGATCTGAGGGCTGGTGGCGATGCCGGTCGCTGGCTGGTTCTACCGCTCGTTCACCAACAGCTTCACGCTCTGCTTGATCGTTTCTTTTGTGCCTCAAGCACTGCCGGCAGTTGCTTGCCTTTTTTACTCGGCCATGGCAGGCAGGATGGGAAAGGCTGACATCGAACAGTGAAAAGAACCATCGTGGTTCCGCAACTGCAGCCACAGCCACCGACCCCACCAGCCGACACACAGCAGGAGAGAAAGAAAAATGGTGCGGCCGCAATAAAAAGCGAAGCGCGCAGCGCAAGCCAGGCAGATCAAGCAGAGCGTGAAGCTGTTGGCGAACGAAGGGTAGAACCAGCCAGCCACAGGCATGGGCGATTGGCCGCCGATCAGAGAATCCAGGGCCAAGCGAAGCGATGGCCCGACAGAGCGCTCAGCTCTAACCCGCTCCATAAGCAACTTTCTTTGGTGACTTTCTTTTTTGCCAGAAAAGAAAGTTACCCCCCGCCGGGAAGGCGCTCACCCCTCAATCCACTGAAGAAGCAAGCAAAGTCAACGCATTCCAGCGCTTCGCCAAGCAAGGCCAACACCAAGGACCGATAAAGCCGTTGACCTGCGGCGAGGCAAGTAGTTACGAGTTTCTGGCTCAGCCCGACCAGTTCACCAGCCCGCTCCAGGCGGTGGCCAGCACCACGATGCCAAACGCAATGCGATACCAGGCAAACGGCACGAAGTCGTGGCTGGCGATGTAGCGCAGCAGCCAGCGAATGCACAGCCAGGCGCTCAGGAAGGAAAACAGCAGGCCGACGCCGAACATCGGCGCGTCGGCCATCGACAGCAGCGCGCGGTCCTTGAACAGGCTGTAGCCGCCCGCGCCGATCAGCGTCGGAATCGCCAGGTAGAACGAAAAATCGGTCGCCGCCTTGCGCGACAGGCCCAGCAGCATGCCGCCGATGATGGTCGATCCGCTGCGGCTGGTGCCCGGAATCATCGCCAGGCACTGCACCAGCCCGACCTTGAGCGCGTCCATCGTCGTCATCGACTCGACATCGTGGATGCGAACCACCGCCGGGTTGCGCTGCTGGCGCTTCTCGGCCCACAAAATGATGAAGCCGCCGACGATGAAGGCGCTGGCCACCACCACCGGCGTGAACAGATGCGCCTTGATGGCCTTCCCAAACAGCAGCCCCAGCACCACCGCCGGCAAAAAAGCCACCAAGACATTGAGCGCAAACTGCTGCGCCTGCTTTTCGTTCGGCAGCGCGATCAATGT
Source organism: Polaromonas sp. DSP2-3-2b2 (assembly GCF_049895905.1). Lineage (NCBI taxonomy): Bacteria > Pseudomonadati > Pseudomonadota > Betaproteobacteria > Burkholderiales > Comamonadaceae > Polaromonas > Polaromonas sp. DSP2-3-2b2. The sequence continues at coordinate 281,764 of NZ_JAFCTH010000002.1, forward strand.
GCTGCGGATTTTTTGCCAGTACACCAGGATCACCGCAAAAATGGCACCGGTCTGGATGGCAATGTCGAACACCTTGGCCTTGTCGTCGTCAAAACCCAGCAGCGCGCCGGCCAGGATCAGGTGACCGGTCGATGAAATGGGAAGGAATTCGGTCAGTCCCTCGACAATGCCCATGATGGCGGCTTTGATCAACAGTGCAATATCCACGCTGGCTCCATTCAAAATGGGCCTGATTATCGCTGCTGGCACCAAGCCCTGAGCACGCGCCATGGCCGGGCCACCTGGCCGCTGCTAAGCTTGCGGGACCATGACCCCACCACGCTGCGCGCCTGCACCGCAACCCGGCCTTGTCACCGACATCCTCGAATTCTGGCTGGGCGATGGCCTGGCGCTGGGCTGGCCGTCCGAGGACCTGAACCGGCGCTGGTTCCTGGGCCTTTGACGGCGACGCCCGGGCGCGGCAATTGACGCTGAACACCCTGGCGCAGCATGAAGACCGGCAACTGCCGTGGGTTGGCCGGCTGTTTTTGTACATGCCGCTGATGCACGCCGAAGACTTGGCCCTGCAGGACCAATGCGTGGCCTGCTTGGCGCAACTGGTGGCCGACGCGCCCGACACGCTCAAGCCCAAGCTGCAGGGCAACCTCGACTTTGCCATCCACCACCAGGCCATCATTGCCCGGTTCGGCCGTTTTCCGTACCGCAATGCGGTGCTGGGCCGCGCCAGCAGCACCGAGGAAATCGACTTCCTGCGCGATGGCCCGCGCTTCGGGCAATAAGTGCAAGTCACGCCACCGTTTTTACTTTACATGCTGGAAATGTCCCTCAGTGAGTCAGCGCAGCGTCCTACCGCCGGGCTTTGCGCCTTGCGGTTTACTGAAATGCGTAGCAACCACCACATGAGGAAACAGATGAAGAACGCACACACTCCCGTCGGCATGCGCAGCAAAAGCGCGGTACTGGCGCTGGCCTTCGTGACCAGCTCGGTCGCCCTGCTGGCTGGCTGCGCCGGTGTCAAGGCGCCGCCCAAGGAATACACCCAGGAACGGCTGGACGACCAGATCCAGGTGCCATCGGGCCATGTGGTGGCGCTGGAAACCACAGCGGTCGGCATCCTCAACTACGAATGCAAGGCCAACCCGGCCATGAACGGCGCCATTGGCTGGGTACTCGCCAGCCCGCAGGCTGACCTGATGGACCGCACCGGCAAGAACGTGGCCAAGTATTCCGGCCCGCCGGCCACCTGGACGCACATGGACGGCTCCAGCGTCGTCGGCACGCAGGTCGCCATTGCCCCACGCCCGGGCGCCACCAACCTGGCCTATCAGCTGTCCAAGGGCACGCCCGGCGCGGCGCCCGGCGCCATGCAGAACATCACCTACATCCAGCGCATCAAGACCAAGGGCGGACAGGACCTGAGCAAGGCTTGCACCCAGACCGACGTCGGCGACAAGCTGACGCTGCCCTACCAGGCTGACTACATTTTCTGGAAAGCGGCTTGATTACTTGCCAATGCAAGGGCATGTGATCACAACATGCCCTTCATAACGCCTCGACAGGCGTCAAAAAGCCCGCAGGCTTCAGGCCCTGCGGGCTTTTTATAGTGAAGGATTGGAAATAGCCGGATCAGCGGCGGTCGTCATATCAATCGCCTCGGTAGCCATCATGCCGGTCGCCGCGGTAGCCGTCGCGGCCGTCACGCTGGTAATAGACCTGACCATAATCCTGCCCGTAGCCGTTGCCGTTGCCCTGGACATAGTTGCCGCCATCATGGCGCCTGTGGTGGCCATGACGGCGCTCGTAGTAAATCGGCTGCGGCGCCAGGTACACCGGCGCCGGCCTCACGAACACAGGACGTGGCTCGTAGTAGCGCGGAGCGGGCTGCACATACACCGGCTGCGGCTGGTAGTAGCGCGGCGCTGGCTGAACGTAAACCGGCTGTGGCTGGACATAGATGGGCTGCGGGTACACCGAGCCCACGTTGCCCACATTCACCAACGCGCCCGGAATGCCGACCCCAACCGACCAGCTCACGTTGTCGCGCGCCTGGGCAGCGCCCACAAAGCCCATGGCGGCCACGGCCAGCGTGGCGGCGACGCCAGCCAGGATGGCAGAGCGATGGGTCCGGATGCTTGTCTTCATGATCTTCTCCTGAAATATTGGGCGCGAAATGCCCATGTACTGAATTAAACGCGCCACACCTCAAGCCGCCTACGGCATGCACAGTTAAGAAAGTTGCAAAACGTAACGCCAACAATCTACCCCATAGAATCAGGCAATGACCTCACCTGCCCCCTCCAAAGCCACCCCGCCTGCCCCTGCCGCCCTTGACAAAGAAGCCCACAAGCCCAGCAACTTCCTGCGCCAGATCATCGAAAAAGACCTGCTTGAGGGCACTTACGCCGCCCGCCGCTGGGGTGGCAGCCCGGGCGACGCCGCCCACCACGCCGCCGGCCCGCTGGATGCAGCCAAAGTGCGCCTGCGTTTTCCGCCCGAACCCAACGGCTACCTGCACGTCGGCCATGCCAAGAGCATTTGCCTGAACTTTGGCCTGGCGCGCGATTACGGCGGCGTGTGCCACCTGCGCTTTGACGACACCAATCCTGAAAAGGAAGACACCGAATACGTAGATTCCATTAAGGACGCCGTGCAGTGGCTGGGCTTTGACTGGCACAACGGCGACGAGTCGAATCTGTATCAGGCCAGCGACTATTTCGACTTCATGTACCGCGCCGCCGAATACCTGATTGAAGCGGGTTTTGCCTATGTCGATGAACAGACTGCCGACGAAATGCGATCGAATCGCGGCGACTTCGTCAAGCCCGGCACCGACAGCCCGTTTCGCAGCCGCACTCCGGCCGAAAACCTGGTCCGCTTTCGCGAAATGCGCGATGGCCAGTTGCCCGACGGCGCCGCCGTGCTGCGCGCCAAAATCGACATGGCCAGCCCCAACATCAACCTGCGCGACCCGGCCATCTACCGCATCCGCCGCGCCCACCACCACAACACCGGCGACAAGTGGTGCATCTACCCGATGTACACCTTTGCGCACCCGATCGAGGATGCGCTGGAGCAGATCACCCACAGCATCTGCACGCTCGAATTCGAGGATCAGCGCCCGTTCTACGACTGGCTACTTGACCGCCTGGCCGAAGGCGGCTTGATTGCCTCGCCGCACCCGCGCCAGTACGAATTTGCCCGCCTGAACCTGACTTATGTGCTGACCAGCAAGCGCAAGCTGGCGCAACTGGTGAATGAAAAGCGCGTCAACGGCTGGGACGACCCGCGCATGCCCACCATCGTCGGCCTGCGCCGGCGCGGCTACACGCCCGAAGCAATTCAGCTGTTCGCCGAACGCATCGGCGTGACCAAGAGCGACAGCTGGATTGACTACAGCACGCTGGAAGGCTGCCTGCGCGAAACCCTGGACGGCAGCGCCCCGCGCGCCATGGCCGTGCTCGACCCGGTCAAGCTCGTGCTGACCAACTGGGACGAGGTGATGGGCGAAGGCACGCTCGACGATTGCAGCGCGCCGATTCACCCGCACCACCCCGAGTTGGGCAAGCGCGAATTCAGGATCGGCAAGGAAGTCTGGATTGACCGCAGCGACTACGAGGAAACCCCGCCCAAGGGCTTTTTCCGCCTGTTCCCCGCGCACGTCAACGCCAGCGGCCAGTCCATTGCCGCCAGCAAGGTGCGCCTGAAATACGGCCACGTCATCGAATGCACCGGCGCTGTTAAAGACGCCGACGGCAAGGTCATTGAAGTGCAAGCCAAGCTGCTTCCCGACACCAAGAGCGGCACGCCGGGCTCAGATTCGGTCAAGGTGAAGGGCGTGATCACCTGGGTCGGCGTGGCCGATGCCGTGCCCGCCGAAGTGCGGCTGTACGAGCGCCTGTTCAGGGAAGCGCAGCCCGAAGGCGGCGGCGTGGACTTTTTGACGAACCTGAACGCCGACAGCCTGAAGGTGATGACCGCCTACGTCGAACCGTCACTGGCCAGCGGCGGCGCGATAGAAGCCAAGTCCGATGACAAGTTCCAGTTTGAGCGCCACGGGTATTTTGTGGCCGACCGGGTGGATCATGCGGCGGGGAAGCCGGTGTTTAACTTGGCGGTGGGGTTGAAGGATAGTTGGGGGAAGTGATGTTTCGTCCCCAGACCATCCAAATCTTTCTCCCCGCTGGCGATCCACGTGGCATACGCGTGGCCGAAATCACGACGCGCATTGTTCGCGTGATCGAAGTGCCGCGCAGCCAGCTGAGCGAGTTCATCAAAATGCCGGAAGCGCAGCAGGTGGGCGTGTATTTTTTGTTGGGCGAGTTGTCGGAAGCGGGTTTGCCGCGTGTGTACATCGGCCAGTCGGGCAGCGTCGGCGCCCGGCTGGTGCAGCACAACCAGAGCAAGGATTTCTGGAACCGGGTGCTGGTGGTGATCTCGCTCACCAACAGCATGACGCAAACGCATGCGCTGTTTCTGGAGTGGTTTGCGATTTCAGAGGCCACCAAGGCCGGGCGCTACAGCCTGGAGAACGGCAATGCCGGCGCACGGCCTCACACGCCCGCGCCGCTGGAGGCGGACTGCCACGAGATTCATGAAACCGCCGCCACCCTGCTGGCCACGCTGGGCCAGCCGATTTTTGAGCCGCTGACGAGCGCGCCCGCTTTTCCGGGCGAGAAGAAAGAGCTGTTCTATTGCAAGGGCTCGGGCGCCGATGGCGTGGGCGAGTACACAACCGAAGGCTTTGTGGTGCGCAAAGGGTCACGCGGGCGGGTGGAAAACGTGGCATCTATTCAGGGCACGTCGAATGAGCGTTTTCGCAATCAACTGATCACCGAGGGCATCATGGTCGAGCAGAACAACATGTTGGTTTTTACCCGTGACCATCTCTTCGCCAGCCCCAGCATGGCGGCCATGGCACTCATGGGCCGCTCGGCCAATGGCTGGGTGGAATGGAAAAATCCGCAGGGTAAGACGCTGGACGAGGTGAAGCGCCAGTCGGTAACCGTGATGAACTGATTTTGCTCTGTTTTCGATAGCTGCTTGCGACCGTCCAGTATGCGCAATAGCACACTTTCATTGAAAATCCGTACTTCCAGATTGCCCGAATTGCCAAACATTGCAACTGCCCATAAACTGCCCCCATGCGCCCGTCCGAAGCCCTGTCACTGCACCGCACACAAATCCGCGAGATTGCGCTTAGCCATCGCGTGAACAGTATTCGCGTGTTTGGCTCGGCACTGCGCGGGGACGATACGCCGGGCAGCGACCTCGACTTGCTGGTGGAACCTACCCCGCAAACCACGCTGATGGACATTGGCGCCATCCGCTTTAAACTGAAGAAACTGCTGGGCATTGAGGTGGATGTGCTCACCCCCAACGGTTTGCCAGCGAGTTTTCGTGAGCAGGTACTGCGCGAGGCCAGGCCCGTATGAGCCGCGCCGACCCGCAGCGCCTTGGTGATTGTTTGAGGCACATCCTTGAAGCGATTGACAACATTGAGAACTACACAGCGGGCATGGATCTGTCGGCTTTCATGGTGGACCGGAAAACTCAGGATGCGGTCATCCGAAATCTGGAAGTCGTTGGCGAGGCATGCAACAACGTTGCCAAAAATCATCCTGCTTTTGCGTCGTCGCATTCGTCTGTGCCATGGGGATTCGCTTATGAAATGCGCAACGCCCTGGCGCATGGATATTTTGCGGTTGACCTCGACATAGTTTGGCGAACCACTCAGCAAGACTTGCCAGGTTTACGCGTTCAGATCCAGCGGTTTGAGTCGCTGCACAGAATCCAAGGAACTGAGCGTGATTAAAGTGCTCACCGCAAGTCTGATTGATTCGTTCAAGCTGGAACTGAACTTTTCCGATCACACGCATGGCGGGAATTCGGAGTCAGCCTCCAATTAAATCGCAATCAAGCGCCTGGCTTTTTGAGCTCACGCAAGGACCCGCTCGGGCTGCACTGGCTATGACCAAGCAGCTCACGTAATCCCCGTCGGCCGCCCCAGCCGCTTATTGGCGGCTTTTCTCCACGGGGTTGGCGGTCAGCCAGTTGGCCGGATAGGCCCGCATGAACTCTCTAGCCTTCTCCGGGCGGGTGCTCAGCCAGGCGTCGGCGGCGCCCTCGTTCAGGATCACCAGCATGCGTTTTTCATTGCCGGGCTGCTGGTAGCGGCTCATCAAGGCGTGGCTGTTGGCGTTCACCGTGAGCAAGGTATAGCTGACGATGACTTCACCCTCAGCCCCGGTCCAGCTTTCCCACAAGCCCGCCACGCCCATGGGCTTGCCATCGACCCTGGCAATGCGGGTGGGCACGGCCTTGCCGCTGCGCCAGTCGTCTTCCATGAACGCCATCATCGGCACGATGCAGCGCTGCCCGGCCAGCCAGGCGTCGCGAAAGTTGCTGGACGTGGTCACGGTTTCCGAGCGGGCATTGACCAGCTTGGTCGAACGCAGTTTGGCGTCAGAAGCCGACTTGACCCAACGCGGCACCAGACCAAATTGGCCGGCCACCAGTTCACGGGCCGGCGCCTCGCGCGGGGGCTTGTCAGCGTCTGCGGCAGCTTCGGCCTCTTGGGCTTCCTGGGCTTGGGCCGCGCGGATAAAAACACCCGGTTGGCGCGGCCACACTTCGCGCCCCACGGTGAAAGCGGGAGCGGCCACATGGAAGGCATCGGGGTAAAGCAGGGCGCTGTGAACGCTTTCGTAATGGGTACTCATGCGGCGATGCTATCGCAATGCCGCTATCCGCCGCTGCGGGCGTTGCTGGAAAATTTGGGGTCAGGTTCCAGTCAATCCTCTACAAGAGGTGCCTTCGACCAAGCGCATCAGCGACGAGGTGCGCATTTCGCTGGAACGGGTCGGCCCCTGCTTCCTGTGGCCGCAGGATTTTTACCTGCTGCGACTTCCTGATCACGCTTGCTATTTTATTCATAGCTGCATGCGCCCGCTCTTATTGGGCAGAAGCACTTTTTTGGCTTCTTTGTTATTGATTTTTTCCTAACGGCACCGTGCGCCACCGGCTCGGCGCCTGCAGGGCTGTCGGTACAACCGGCTGCGCCAGCCGCCGTGCAGAACCCGTCCTTGGCCGACATACTTTTGCGCGCCCTTCACGCAGAATGTTTGTTGAGGCCCTGAGCCTTTGCTTCACTTCTTAAGGAAATTGCCATGTCCCAGTTCGCCATGATCACCGGTGACGTCACCTATACCCCGGGTGACGGTGTGCCCATTGGAATCCCCCGCGTCCGGGTGGAGGTGGAACTGGCGCCCGACAGCGCCACGCTGAGCTGGGAAGCCGCCGAGGGCATCGCCGGCCTGACCGCCATTCCGCGCATCCAGTTCGACGACTATGTGCGCGACGGCAAGATCACCATGACGACGTAACAAGCCAGCCAACCAAAGCCGGCGGCGCCGGGCAACAGGCTTCAGCGCTGCCCGCGCTTTTGCTGGATTTCCATGGAACTCGGCGAAGCCCGTCTTTGGCGCACGGCCGCCGCCAGCCTTGGTGCGCACAGCAGCCACAGCATGCCCAGCCCCAGCAGTCCGCCCTGCGCCAAGTTGTAGTCAGCGGCCAATTGCTGCCACGACGCGCCGGCCAGCAGCCGGCCGAAGGCAACTTCAAAGCCGATCATCAACGTCAGCCACAGCACGCCGACGGCCCACTGGGCGCGTGGACTGGCAGCCCTGAGCCATGGGCTGCCGAACCAAGCAATCAGGCCGATCAGCACGCAGCCGGTGACGGTGCCAATCTGCCGCGCGGTGAAGTCGCCAACCAGCGGCGCAACGGCCAGCGTGCGAATGGTGCCGTTGACAACCTCGGCCACGATGATGAGCGCCAGCAAGGCCAGCGCGCGCAGCGCAAGCGGCAGGGTCGATGGATGGCGGTTGTTGTTCATGGGCGAGGCGTTTCGGCGTCAGGTGCAGAAAAATTCCTTTAATGGTACGGCCTGAGCATGATTTGAAAAGCACGCCGGGCATCCCGCCTGTCCGGGCGCAGCGCCTGCGAACAGGTCAATGAACAAAGCCATAATGAAACTTGAGCCTCCTTTTTTATCCCTTACAGCCATGCCTACTTATCACTCCGACCGCATTCCCCCACAGCTGAACCGCCGCGCTGCCCTGCTGGGCGCCGCCGGCCTGCTGGCGCTGCCTGCGTCGCAGCTTGCGGCAGCCGCGACGCCGCCGGCGCCCGATGTCTGGCCGAACGCCTTTCAGGTTCCCGGCGGCGTGGCGCGGCTGTCGCTGGGTCCGGCGGCGGCGCGTCCGGTGGCGCATGCGGGCGACGTGCCGCTCCTGGTGCTGGGCGATGTGATCGAATGGACGGCGCTGGTCGGCATTGCCTTGTCCGCCGCGCCTGGCCGGGCAAGCATCACGGTCAAAACCACCGAGGACAGCGGCCCGCGCCAGGTCGGCTACACCGTAGCGCCCAAGCGCTACACCGAGCAGCGCCTGAAGGTGGCGCCGGGCACGGTGGACCTGTCGCCCGAGAACGAGGCCAGGTACGAACGCGAGCGCGCACACCAGGCCAAGGTGATGGCGACTTTCAGCGAACCCTTGCCACAGGCCGGCACCTTGCAAATGCGCGTGCCGGTGCCGGGACGGCGCTCCAGTTCCTTCGGGCTGCGGCGCGTGTTCAATGGCCAGGCGCGCAATCCGCACAGCGGCATGGACATCGCAGCCAGCACGGGCACGGCCATCGTGGCGCCGCTGCCCGGCTGCGTCATCGACACCGGCGACTATTTTTTCAATGGCAACACCGTGTGGCTGGACCACGGCGGCGGACTGCTGAGCATGTATTGCCACCTGAACGACATTGGCGTGGCCACCGGCGATGTGCTGAAAACCGGCGAACGCCTGGGCACGGTGGGCGCCACGGGCCGCGTGACCGGGCCGCACCTGCACTGGGGCGTGATGCTGAACCGGGCCATGGTGGACCCGGCGCTGTTTCTTCCAGCCTGAGCCTGCAGCGCTCTGTTTTTCATAGCTGCTTGCGCACGCCCATCAAGCGCAAGAGCCGCTTTTGACCCTTAACCCAGAGTTTGAAGCATCTTGACCATGCCCGCACCCGGCTTCAGCCTTGCTGCCGACCGCAACAAGCAATCCATCCTGGCGGTGCTTCGCGATGTGCTGCCCGACGCTGGCAGCGCGCTGGAAATCGCCTCGGGCACGGGCCAGCATATCGTCTGGTTTGGGGCCGGCCTGCCGCGCTGGACGTGGCAGCCCACCGACATGCAGCCCGCCGCGCTGGACAGCATTGCCGCGCGGGTGGCGCAGCACGGACTGGCGAATGTCCTGCCGCCCTTGCGGCTAAATGTGATGGCGTCGCGCTGGCTGCCTGACGATGCGCGGTTTGACGCCATCGTCTGCACCAACATGCTGCACATCGCGCCGTGGGCCACCTGCGCCGCCCTGATGCAGGGCAGCGCGCGTCACCTGGCGGTCGGCGGCGCGCTGATCACCTACGGCCCTTACCTGGAGGACGGCGTTCCCACCGCTGAAGGCAACCTGGCGTTTGACCAGAGCCTGCGCGCGCAGGATGCCGCCTGGGGACTGCGCCGCCGCGAAGACGTGGAACGCGAAGCGGCGCGGGCCGGCTTGCGGCTGGCGGCCCGGCATGCGATGCCGGCCAACAACCTGCTGCTGGTGTGGACCCGGGCGCTGTGATGCTGTCGGTCGCTGCAAAGTCGATTTTTTCCTACGCAAGTTGTCGCAGCCGGTGCCTAGCCAGCGCCTGGAACCGGGTCTATCTTGGCAAAGTACGGAGACTTTGGCCATGCAATTGCAAACCCTCGAACCCTCGGACGACATTACCTTTTTCATCGTGGAAGGCACGCACCGGATCGCCACCATCTCGATGAACGATTACGGCTTTTTGTTGTCAGCCCGAATGGCGCGGACTTACCTTGGCCGGGCCGAACAGGTGCTTGAAAACAAACGCGGATTCGACAGGGAATTTTTGACCGAAATCAGTACGCTCAAAACCACGGCCGCGTCGATGGGCCACGAATACGCGCAATTCGAAACCTTCTGCACCGATTGCGACCAGTTCGACCGGCTGGAAACGCGGAGCTGGCGGGAATGGCTGTCCAAATGCGCCGTTCGCGCCATTTCGCGCAGTTATCGCGGAACGGTCAGCCACCATCTGGCCTACAAGATCCGCCTGTTTCACTCAAGGCTGAGCGCGGTCCTGACCGCAGCGTAGAAAGCAACCGTGAACAGGCCGGACCGACCGGCTGCTATCGGCCGCGCACCATCGCCATGACCTGGCCTGCATCCAGCGTGGCGGCCTTTTGCTGGATCTGCGGCAGGTACTCGGTTTGCAACTTCTTCGCTGGCTCCAGCAGCCCCTGGTAGGTTTCGCGCAGCAGCGCCGTGTTCATGACCCGGCCGCCGACGTAGTAGCGCTTGGCCAGCTGCCCCAGCGCATAGGTGGTGGCAAACGAAAACGCCATGCCGGTGCCGGCGCCGCCGACGTTGCCAATGGTTTTGCCGGCCAGCTTGCCGAGCAGGCCGCCCAACAGCTTGCGACCGAACTGCTCCAGGTACTGCGAGGTCAGGCCGACGCCCGCTGCGGCGATGAATTCCTTCACATGGCCCTGGTCAAGCGTCACGCCGTGGGCCTTGCCGATGCCATAGACCATCTTGACCTGCAGCGGAATGATGGCCATCGACGCCCACGACTGCGGCAGCAGTTCGAGCGCGCCGTTGACCAGCGCATGGTTCAGGATGGAGCGGTCCAGTTCCGCATCATTGGCGGTAGACGGAAGAGCAGCAATCGCTGGCGAAGGCACGGGAAGCGCCTCGTCCAGCACGTCGATTTCAGCCAGTGCCGCCGCCTGCGCGTCGAAAGCCCGGGTCTGGGCCGGGTCCAGCGCCAATTGCTGCCGCAAGTCGGCCAGGAAGGTTCGCTCCGCCTCGGTCTGCTGGCCGTCGGCATCGCAGACGCAGACCGCCATTTCATAGGCCAGCTGGCGGTGGCTGGCGTCGCTCAGCTTTTGCACGGCGGCATCGAGTTTGGTGCGCTTGAGCAGCACGTCCTGGTAGAGGCGCGCCAAATTGGGCGCATTGGATTCGCTGGACAGCGACTCGGCAATGCGGCGGATTTCCTCGCGTTCGGCCTCGGTTTTGGTGCCGTCCGAAAAGGCGGCAAACAGGGCGATGGAAAGAAGGGCTTCTTGCTGTTCAGGGGTCATGGGAGGTTCTTTCAAGCGTGGGTTGGCAACAATGCAGGACCCGCTTGCCGTCGAGGGCAATGCATCCTCCGGGCGGCGGGCCGTTTGGTCATAATAAAACCGCGCACGCCGGCCCGGTTTTGCCCGGCGGATTTCTCATCGGGTCTGATGTGGATTTAAGCCGCCGGCCAGACCCGTTCCATTTCGCCTGCAACCCGACACAACCCGACAGACAAGGACGCCCCATGAGCCTGCTCAACCTCATCAAGAACCAACTGATCGAGGTCATCGAATGGACCGATGACTCGCGCGACACGCTGTCCTACCGCTGGCCGGACGAGGACAAGGAAATCAAGAACGGCGCGCAGCTCATCGTGCGCGAATCGCAGCAGGTGCAGTTCGTCGCCGCCGGCCAGTACGCCGACCTGTTCAATCCCGGCAAGCACGCCTTGACCACTGAAAACGTGCCGGTGCTGTCCACCATCCTGGGCTGGAAATACGGCTTCCAGTCGCCGTTCAAGTGCGACATCTATTACCTGAACACGCGCCTGTTCACCGGCAACAAGTGGGGCACGGCCAACCCGGTGATGATGCGCGACAAGGATTTTGGCGTGGTGCGGCTGCGGGCCTTTGGCACCTATGACTTTCGCATCGTCGAGGCAGCAAAGTTCCTGCGCGAAGTGGCGGGCACCGACCAGAACTTCAGGCTGGACGAGTTTGCCGACACCATGCGCTCGCGCATCGTCAGCGTGTTCACCGAAGCGCTGGCGCGCGCGGGTGTTCCGGCGCTCGACGTGGCGCAGCGCTACGCCGAACTGGGCGACGCGCTGCTGCCGCTGGTCAACCCGGCCATGCGCGAGAAGTACGGACTGGAAATCACCAGCTTCGTGCTGGAAAACGTGTCGGTGCCGCCCGAAGTCGAGCAGGCCATCGACAAGCGCTCCAGCATGGGCGTGATCGGCAACCTGAACGACTATGTGAAGTACCAGATGGGCCTGGCGCTGGGACAGGGCGGCGAAGCCGGCGCGGCCGCCACGATGCCCGCGCAGATGGCGATGGGCTTTGGCATGGCGCAGGAAATGGTGCGCGGCATGCAGGGCGGTGCCACCGCAGCGGCAGCACCCGCCGCCAGCACGCCGCCGGCCACCGCAGCAGCCGGGCTGGACGTGCTGACGCCCGAGCAGGCGGCGCAGTTGCTGGGCGTGTCGGTGGACGACGTGATGGCGTCCATCAACGCCGGCGACCTGAAGGCGCGCAAGATCGGCAGCGCCTGGCGCATTGCCAAAAGCGCGCTGGAAGAATTTCTGCGGGGCTGACGGGATAGCCTTTTCATTCGTGCCAGCCGCCATCACGGCGACTGCCCGACAACGCTGACACTGAAAAAACAAAAACATGGCGGAAATCTTCCAGGCCGCATCCGTGGGCAAGCACCCCTGCCCTGAATGCGGCGCCGACCTGCAGTGGAATGCCGCCCGGCAGGCGCTCGCCTGCCCCTATTGCGGCACGGTGGTGCCGTGGGCGCAAGGCAAGGAGCCCGAACCCGGCGCGGGCGTCGTCGAGCAGGACCTGCTCGACGCCCTGAGCAACCCGGCTGCCGGACGCGGCTGGGGCGACGAGGCAGGCAGCGCCAGGCGCGAGGTGCAGTGCCAGAGCTGCCGCGCCATCTCGGTGTTTGTCGATGGCAAGGTCGCCAAGCGCTGCGACTTTTGCGGCTCGCCATCCATCATCGAGCACGCATCGCTGAACGACGCCATCACGCCGCAAAGCCTGATGCCGTTCAAGATCAGCGATGCGCAGATGCGCGCCAGCCTGCGCAAGTGGTACGGTTCGCGCTGGTTCGCGCCCAGCAAGCTCAAGTCCGCCGCGCTGACCGACACGCTGAGCGGCGTGTACCTGCCCTACTGGACGTTTGATGCGCAGGCCAGCGCCCGCTGGCGTGCCGAGGCCGGCCACTATTACTACGAGACCGAAAGCTACCGGGACGCCAAAGGCAACCTGCAAAGCCGACAGGTGCGGCAGGTGCGCTGGGTGCCGGCAGCGGGCAGCCTGGACCATTTTTTTGATGACGTGCTGGTGCCCGGAACGATGGGCGTGCACCCCGCCCTGCTGCGCCAGATCGAACCTTTTCCGACGCTGACCGACCTCCAGCCCTATTCGCCTGGCTTTGTGCGTGGCTGGACGGTCGAACGCTACCAGATTGACCTGGGCAAGGCCGAAAAGCTCAACCAGCAAGCGATGCAGCAGCAAATGCAGGTGCTGTGCGGCCACCAGGTGCCGGGCGACACCTTTCGCAACCTTCAGGTCGATGCGCGCTTCGAGGGCCGCACTTTCAAGCACATCCTGGTGCCGGTCTGGCTGGTCAGCTACACCTACGGCGCGCGCAGCTTCCAGGTGGTGGCCAACGGCTACACCGGCGCCATTGCAGGCGAGCAGCCCTACAGCTGGGTAAAGATCACCCTCGCGGTGCTGGCGGTGCTGCTGCTGATTTTGTTGATGGTGTCGTTGAACCAATGACCGGCGGGGTTATGCCCGACAACTGTGAATGGCCCTGTGGACAAGTGACTGGACAAGTCCCGAAAGCGGCGCCAGCCTTGGCTTTGCGGGGCATGCCTTAAAAACAGGCAGCCGTGATTCCATCCAACAGGAGCAGCCTGCCGATAATGGCGCAATGAACAAACCGACCTCCCCCGCGCCCAAGGACGTGTCGCCCCGCCCGGCCAATACGCTGCACGCCCGGGACTTCATGGCGCTGGCCGACCAGTTGAGCTGCTGATGAGCTTGCGCATGCCAGGCATGGCCCGGCCGGCAGGGCTGATCGTCTTCAACAAGCCCTACGGCGTGCTGAGCCAGTTCACGCCGGAGGGGCGCTGGCGCGGGCTGAAGGATTTCATCGACCTGCCGGGGGTTTATGTCGCCGGCCGGCTCGATGCCGACAGCGAAGGCCTGCTGCTGCTGACCAGCGACGGCAAGCTCCAGGCGCGCATTGCCGACCCGCGCTTCAAGATGAAAAAAACCTACTGGGTCCAGGTGGAAGGCCTGCCCGGCGAGGCAGCACTTGAAAGCCTGCGCCGGGGCGTTCAATTAAACGACGGCCCCACCCTGCCCGCGCGCGCCAGCCTGATCGACACGCCGCCCGGCCTGTGGCCGCGCGATCCGCCGGTTCGCATCCGGCAGTCCATTCCCACCGGCTGGATTGAGCTAAGCATTCGCGAAGGGCGCAACCGCCAGGTGCGGCGCATGACGGCGGCGGTCGGGTTTCCGACGTTGCGCCTGATCCGTGCCGCCGTCGGTCCTTATTCGCTCGACGGCCTGACGCAGGGTAGCTGGCGCGAAGCCGATGCCGGCCTGGCCACGGCGGCTTGACGGTCAGTTGCTGGCGTCATCGGCCACCAGGTAACGCTTGACCAGGTCGAAGAAACGTTCATAAAAAATATCGGACGAAATGGTCTTGCTGCCGACCCTGACCATGGCATCGCTACTGGAACTGAACGGCAACGACACCGACCCCAGCGCGCCCACGCCCAGACTGGCCGAGTTGTTGCTTTTTTTCAGCGCATACACGTCCTGCAAGGCGGTGACGAAACCCAGGCTGACCTTGCCATCGGGGGTGTCGGGGGCACAGACGACACGGATTTCCATCTGCAGGTGCGATTCCGGTTCGGGCTGAAAGCTTTTGCGGCCCTCGACCATGTCTTCCCGGGCCGAACTGATGATGTAGCCCTGGCTCAGCAAGGCCCTTCTGGCGGCTTCGCAGGTCTGCGCGGCCGAGGCATCAAACAGCCGGGAATAGGTCACGGTGGAACTGAAGTTTTCCTGGGACGGAAACGATTTGGGCGTGCTGGCGCAGCCGCCCAGCAGGCCCGAGAGGCTTGCTGCCATCACCAGCCCGACGGTTGCGCTGCGGCGCATGTTGAGAGATCTCAAAACCAGTCACTCCTTGCGTGTCAAAGACTTATTTTCGTCCAATCAGCTCGAAAGGATATTGCCAGCGCGTCATCCCCCCGCGCTGGCGTTTCGAATCGCCATCGCTGGCCAAGCGCTTGAAATGCCGGCGCCAGGCCCCAAAGTCAGATGAATGACCGATTCACTTCACATCGTTTGCCCGCATTGCCACACCACCAACCGGGTTCGCACCGACCAGCTTGGCAGCGCGCCGACCTGCGGCAGCTGCAAGCAGGCGCTGTTCACCGCGCATTCGGCCGCGCTGGACGAGGCGGCTTTTGACAAGCACATCAGCCGCAACCAGATTGCGGTGCTGGTCGATTTCTGGGCGCCGTGGTGCGGCCCGTGCCGCCAGATGGCGCCGGCCTATGAGCAGGCGGCGGCGCAGCTGGAGCCACGGGTGCGGCTGGTGAAGGTTGATACCGAAGCCGTTCCCGCCCTGGGAACGCGCTTCAACATTCGCAGCATTCCGACGCTGGCGTTGTTCAGCGGCGGCCGCGAGATTGCCCGGCAGCCGGGCGCCATGGGGGCGGCGGACATCGTGCGCTGGGTGCAGGCTAACCTGCGTTGAAGCCAGGGGTTCTGACAGGCGGAAGCAGGCTTCGGTCGCTATTATTTGTATAGCTGCTTAGGCAAGCTCAGCATGCGCAACAGCCTTTTTTGGCATTAAAAAAGCCAAACAGACCGGCCTTGGTGGACCGAACTGCCCGGCTGATGCCAACCCGTTCAAGCGGGCGCCATGCCAGCGCGCCCCGTGCCGGTTCAACCGCGACCGCGTCGGTCGTTGCTGATCATGCGCTCCACGTCGGCGCGCAAAATGTCGAGCTCATCGCGCAGCTGGCGGCGTTCCTGCCGCGTCACCACGCCGTCAGACTTGAAGAAGGCCTCGTGGCGTGCAATCTCGCGCTCCCGGCGCTCCAGCCTGCGCGCTTCGCGCTGGGTGATGCGGCCCGAGCGCACGCCCTCGTCGATGCGCCGGCTCACCTGGTATTCGGCGTTGTCGATGCCGGGGGTGTTGGCAGCATTGGCGGGCGGGCGCACCACGTCGTTGTTTGCCATCATGCGTTCAACGTCGGCGTTCAGCGCGTTCAGGTCATTGCGCAGCTGCTGGCGTTCCTGCTGCGTCGCCGTTCCGTTGGACTTGTACTGGCTTTCCCGCATCTGGATGTCGCGGTCGCGGCGGATCAGCATTTGCGCTTCGGAAGGCGTGATGTGGCCGGACGCCATGCCTTGCTGGATGCGCGTGGTGATGGCTTGTTGCGCCTGATCAATGCGCGGCGTGCTGGTCTGGGCCATGGCCGGGCTCATGCCCAGTCCGGCAAACACAGCGGTGGCCAACAGGGAAGCGGTAAGGAATTTCGATTTCATAGGGTTCTCCAATACATGGATGGTCTTGCCGGCAGTTCGAATAAAAGGTTGCCGGAGCGGAAAAATTTCCGCCTGTTGTCAACCCCGTCACCCAAGCTGCTCCTGAATCGCTGCTTTTCTAAGGCTCCGTGTGATTCAGTAGCGCCATTGTTATCTTGCATTTGTTGACGCGATGTAAGGAAATCAGACATTTACCCGGTATTTACCTCGCGGCTACAAGCGTGTCGTCATGCGTCCTTTCTGCTTACACGCGTTGCAGCCGCGTAGTTACACGCTGCCCTTGAACGCCACAAACTGATCCCGAAGTGATGAAGTCGCACCTTGATGGCCGCCACCCCCGGTGGTGCAGTTTTTTTCCCTGGAAAACCCATGCTCAGAACCCTCAAAGACTTGTTCGACGCCTTCGCCGGACCGGCTGAAGAAACCCCGCAGGCGCGCGACCATGCGCTCAAGCTGGCCACTGCCGTGCTACTGGTGGAAGTGATGCGGGCCGATCCCGCAAGCCACGACACCGAGCGCCTGGCGGTGCTGACCAGCCTGCGGGAAAAGTTTGCGCTGCAGGGCGACGAACTGGCGCGGCTGGTGGAACTGGCCGAGCAGGCCGCCCGCCATGCCTCGGACTACCACCAGTTCACCTCGCGCATCAACGACCGCTTCAGCCATTCCGAAAAAATCCGGATGGTTGAGCACATGTGGCAGGTCGCCTATGCCGATGACCACCTGCATGCGAATGAAAACCAGCTGATCAGCAAGATCGCCGGGCTGCTGCATGTCACCCACGGCGAATACATTGGCGCCAAGCTGCGTGCCAAGGAAGCGGCCAGCCCGGCCTGAAGGCGCCTTGGGCCGTGTTTCAGGCGTCGGCATTGCCCGGGGGCAACCGCTCGCCGCGCGTTTTCCACAGCGACACCAGCACGCCGCCGGCAATCAGCCCGAAAGTCACGCCCAGCGAGACGACCGCCGGCATCTTGCCAATGACGTCGAGCAGCAGGATTTTTGTGCCGATGAACACCAGCACCAGGGCCAGGGCGTACTTCAGGTACTTGAAGCGGTGAATCATCGCGGCCAGCGCGAAGTACAGCGCCCGCAGGCCCAGGATGGCGAAGATGTTGCTGGTGTAGACGATGAACGGGTCGCTGGTGATGGCAAAAATGGCCGGTACCGAATCGACCGCGAACACCAGGTCAATCAGCTCGACCATGCACAGCGCCAGAAACAGCGGCGTCGCCCAGCGCACCGGCTTGCCGGTCACCGGATGCGGCTGCGTCACGATGAAGGCATTGCCCTGCAAGCCGTCCGTCACCCGCAGGTGCCGGCGCAGGAAAGCGAGCAGCGGGTTGTTCGTCATGTCGGGCGTGTGCTCGGCGGTCATCCACATCTTGATGCCGGTGAACACCAGGAAGGCGCCAAAAATGTAGAGCACCCAGCTGAATTCGCTCACCAGCGTGGCGCCGAGCCCGATCATGATGGCCCGCATCACGATGACGCCCAGAATGCCCCAGAACAGCACCCGGTGCTGGTAGACACGGGGAATGGCCAGCGCGGTGAAGATGAGCGCAATCACGAAGACGTTGTCCATCGACAGCGACTTCTCGATCAGGAAACCGGTGAAATACTCGATGCCGCTTTGCGCCCCTAGGTACCACCACACCCAAGCGCCAAAAAGCAGCGAAATGCTGATGTAGCCGGCCGACAGCAGCAGGCTTTCCTGCACGCCTATCTCATGGTCGTCCTTGTGCAGAATTCCCAGGTCAAGCACCAGCAGCGTCATCACGATGCCGATGAAGACCAGCCACAGCCAGGCGGCCTTGCCCAAAAAGGGAATCTGCAGCAATTGAATCAGAGTGTCCAAGAAATCCTCCGGAATCGATGGGATTTAAAACGGGTGCCAGCGTCAGGCGACGCGGTGCCCTGCCGTGTCTATTTTTCGGTCTTTGGGTTGACTCGAAGCAACTGGCGGCGTCTGCAAGGGCAGGCGCCATTGCAGCAGGGCGGCAGCCAGCACCACCGACTCGCCTTCCGCGAGGTGCCGGTCGGCCGCCACCAGGGAAACGCACAGGTCCAGCACCTGGCCCTGAAGCGCGGGATCGTCCACCTCGCCCAACACCTGGCGCAGCGGGTCGGACTTGAGCTGTGACAGGTCGGCCCAGCACATGCCGGCTGAAAACGCCATCAGGTCCTCACAAAAGGTATGCACCACGGTGTGCAGTTCGGCGCGGCTCAGGCCGAGTTGCTCATGGACCTGAAGCCGTTCGAGCAGGGCCAGTTCCGACTGGCACTGGTGGCCGTCGGCCAGCATGGTCAGGGCCAGAATCCGGGTGACGGCCTGCGGACTGTTGCGAGGATAGCTGCGCATGGAGTGCTCCTGGGTTGCCGGTGGAGGGATTAAAGCCGTCAGAGGTCGGCGGCGGGCGGCCGGTGGTGCGGCTGCGTGCGCTCGCGCTCCTGGCTGCGCCGCATGCTGCGAACGATGCGCTGCGCCGCCCGGGCCAGCGCGCCTTCGAGCGCCGCGCGCCAGTCGGCGGCCATTGCGGTGCTGACGATGCGGCCGCTGCCCTGCGTGGTGAACTCGACCTGGCAGCGCTTGTCAACGCCGCCGCGAGGGCCGTTCACATCCGACAGCCGGATGCTCGCCTGCGGCACCCCCCAGCTCAGGCGGCGCAGTACGAAACGCACGCGCTGCTCGGCCAGCGCATGGAATTGACGGCCTTCGATGTCGCGGGATTCAAAAATGACTTGCATTGCAGTGCTCCAGGGGTGGGGTTGAAGATGAAGCCAAGAATACGGACTTCTTCAATCCTTATAAAGCAGATAATTATTGAACTAAACTTCTGAAAAACCTGACGATGAGCATTCTTTTCAGCTACCGGCATCTTTACTATTTCTGGGTGGTCGCCAAGGAAGGCGGCATGGTGCGCGCCGCCGAGCGCTTGGGCATGGCAGTGCAGACCGTGAGCACGCAGGTGCGCGAACTGGAGCGGTCGCTGGGTTTTGCGCTGCTCAAGCCCGCCGGGCGCGGGCTGGCGCTGACCGAAGCCGGGCTGGCCGCCATGCGCCAGGCCGAACAGATTTTTCAACTGGGCGAGCAGTTGCCGGCGGCGCTGCGCGACGCCACCGGTTCGCCGGCCGTGCGGCTGACGCTTGGCGTGTCGGATGCGCTGCCCAAGCTGGCCGTCAGGCTCTTGATGCAGCCCATCATGCAGACGCCGGGCCTGCGGCTGCTGTGCCAGGAAAACAAGTTCGACGACCTGCTCGGCGAGCTGGCGCTGCACCGGCTCGACGTGGTGCTGGCCGACCGGCCGGCGCCGTCCAACCCCAACCTCAAGGTGTACAGCCATTCGCTGGGCTCGTCCACGCTGGCCTGGTATGCGCCGCCCGCCTGGCGGGCAGCGGCGCTGCAGGATTTTCCGCGCTCGCTGGCCACGGTGCCGGTGCTGCTGCCGACCGGCCATGCCGACGTGCGCACCGCGCTCGACCAATGGTTTGAACGCCTGGGCATCCGGCCCCACATCGTGGGCGAATTCGAGGACAGCGCGCTGCTCAAGACCTTTGGCAGCAGCGGCATGGGCGTTTTCCCGGCGCCCGAGCTGGTGCATGAAGAACTGACCAGCCGCTATGGCGTGGAGCGCGTCGGTACCTGCGAAGGCGTCGCGGAGCATTTCTTTGCAATAGCCGCGCACAAGAAAGTGCTGCATCCGCTGGTCCAGATGCTGCTGGCCAAGCCTTGAAATGCCGCATTTATGCTATTGATTCAATAGCTTACTATGTATGCGTGGATTGCACAAAACCCATTTTCAGCCAAAAGATCAGCCACCCAGCCCCAAAGCCTGAAACACCACGCCCACCTGCCGCGTCAGCGCCACCGCCACGATGTAGGCAAAGGTGGCCAGCGCCGCCAGCAGCGCAAACGTCCGCACGCCCTTGGTCTTGCCTCGCTTGAGGGCGATGGTGCCCAGCACGATGTAGGCCACCAGCGCCAGCACCTTGGCCGTCAGCCAGCTTTGCACGAACGGGTACTGGCCGCTCCAGAACACCAGCGCCAGGGCGCTGGTCAGCAGCAGGGTATCGACAACATGCGGCACGATCCTGACCCAGCGCCGCTGCAGCATCGGCGAGTCCAGCAGCATCCACAGGCCGCGCAGCAGGAAAAAGCTGCCGCTCAGGACGGCAAAGGTGATGTGGAGGTGCTTGATGGCGAGGTAGTTCACGGGCGGGTCCGGTGGGTTCAGCTTGACAAGGGGCGCAAACAACAGTGCCAGGTCCGCCGGTCTTGAACCCGCGTCCTGGCACATAAGGTGGCAGCACTGCAAAGCCGCCATTTTATAAGCGCTGCGAGCGCGGGCGTTCGATCAGCCGATGACCTTGAAATCAATCACGATCTCGCCCGGCTGGCGCTGGACATAGTCAATCGCCACGCTGGGGCCAAAGCGCGCGTTGATCTGCGACAGCAGCGGCAAGGGGTCGTGGTCATTGCAAAAGCGCATGGTTTCGCCGGGCTGGAGCGAGTCGAGCGCGCCAAAGATCGCCGCATGGCGAAAACGCTTGGCAACGCCGCGCGCATCAAATGGATAGACGCCTTCGGACGTCACGGGAAGGGCGCAGTTGTGGTTCATGAAAATTTTCCTGGAGGATTTTAAAGGTGCTCGCTGAAGACGCGGCGGAGGCCAGCATCTTCAGCCAGCGGTGGGTAATCAAGCCTGTTTGGCGCGGCTTGCAGCAACCTGGGCTGGCTGGTTCTTGCCACTCATCAGCAGGCGGATGGCAAACCAGGCCAGGCAGACCGCACCAATGCTGAACACCACATCGCCCGGCACCCGCATCCAGACCATCGTTTCCATGAAGGGCGAATGCACCACGTCGGGTGACCGTGCAAACCAGGTGCCCTGGGTAATGCTGGCCCAGGCCTGGTAGATGCCAGCCGGCACCAGCGAGATGAACACCATCATGGCCAGTCCGATATTGAGGCACCAGAACATCGGCGCCAGCAGCTTGTCCGACCAGGCAGCGCGAGGCGACAGGCCGCGCAGGCAGAACAGCAGCAAACCGATACCGAGCATGCCGTACACACCAAACAAGGCGGCGTGACCGTGGGCAGCCGTCATGTTCAGGCCTTGCAGGTAATACAGCGCAATCGGCGTGTTGATGGTGAAGCCCAGCAGGCCCGCACCTACGACGTTCCAGAAACCCACGGCAATGAAGCACAGGATGGACCACTTGTAAGTCTGCACCCAGGGCGCGGACTTGGAGCGCTGGAAGTTGCGATAGGCTTCGACACCGATCATGGCCATTGGCACCACTTCGAGCGCCGAGAACATCGCGCCAATCGCAATCACGAAGGTTGGCGTACCGGTGAAGTACAGGTGATGCAAGGTGCCCAGAATACCGCCGAACAGGAACACGATGGTTTCCAGCACGATGGCGCTGTTGGCCGTGGCCGCGCGGATCAGGCCCAGACGGGTGAACAGCAGCGCAATGACGGCGGTGGCGAACACTTCAAAGAAGCCTTCGACCCACAGGTGAACCAGCCACCAGCGCCAGTATTCGATCATCGAGTAATGGGTCTTTTGACCCCAGGTCAGCGACGTGGCGTAAAAAGCGCCGATGCACAAGGCGGCCAGGAAGACCATCGCAATCAGGCCGCGGCTTTCCGATGGTTTCTTCAGCGCAGGCATCAGTCCGCGACCGAGCAGCAAGACCCAGAACAGCAGGCCGACGAACAACAGGATTTGCCAGATTCGGCCCATGCTGGTGAATTCGAGACCCTGGTTGCCAATCCAGAAGCTGAAGTTGGTGCCCAGATGCTGCAGCGAGCCAATCCAGCCGAAGGCGGTGGAACCCACCACAATGAACAGCAAGGCGTAAAACAGCACGTTGACACCGAGTTTTTGGTACTTGGGCTCGTGACCGGAAATGGCCGGCGCAATGTACAGGCCGGTGGCCAGCCAGGCCGTGGCAATCCACAGCACTGCAAACTGGGTGTGAATGGTGCGGCTCACGCTGAACGGCAGGATTTCTGCCAGCGGGAAGCCGAAGAAGTCGTTGCCCTCGACCGCATAGTGGGCCGTGATCACGCCCATGCCGATTTGCGTCAGGATCAGGCCAATCACCACATAAAAGTATTTGCGCGTGGCCTTCATCGACGGCGTCGGCTTCATGTCGAACAGCGGGTCGGATTTGAGCGGCTTGGGGTCTTCCTCTTCCTTGACGGTCGAGTGGTAAAACACCATCGCCCAGATGCCGGCAATCATGAGAATGACGCTGGCGATGGACCAGATTCCCGCAGTGGCGGTGGGCGTGTTGTCCACCAGCGGCTCATGCGGCCAGTTGCTGGTGTAGCTGAGATCAGCTTCGCCCGGCCTGTCGGTGGCGGCGGACCAGGAGGCCCAGAAAATGAAGGCGGGCAGCGCCTTCAGGTCATCCGCGTCAGGCAGCGCTCCGGAATTCATCGCGTATTGCTCACGCAGTTTGTCCAGCGACGGCGCATCGCCAAACAGGTCGGTGTAATGCTTGGCAACCTGTTGGACTGCCTCGGTGCGCTCGGGCGACAGGGTAATTGCACCGGTGGCGGCGTTATAGGTGTTGCCGCGCATCTCGCTTTTGAGCCGCGCGTTCAGTTCGCCCTGCTGGCCGACGCTCAGTGCTTCATAAGGCTTGCCGAAATCACGTTGTGCCCACAAGGCGCGCAATGCCAGCGCTTCGCGGTGCAGCCAGTCAGCCGACCAGTCAGGCGCCAGGTAGCTGCCGTGACCCCAGACCGAACCGAGTTGCTGGCCGCCGGCCGACAGCCAGGCTTTCTGGCCGCGCTGGACCTGGCCTTCGGAGAAAAGCACCGTGCCTTTGGTGCTGATGACTTGTTTGGGAATTGGCGGAGCTGTCAGGTAAATCTCTGTTCCGACCCAGCCGAGAACGGCAAAGGACATCGCGCAGATGACAGCCAGCCAGGTCCAGAGTTTGCGCGTGGCGTGCATGGCAAATTTCCTTGTTTTTGGAGAGCAGTTGAAAAATCTGAAAACACTTCAAATTTAATAACATGGATTCTATCTGCATCTTTTATAAAGATACCAATGAAGTACATTTTTTTATTTGGAACGTTCCTGAAAAGCATCACGCTCGATAGAATTGACAAGGTTTTCCACGCAGACACGCCCATGCGTCCACCCGCCCCCACACCCGAGAATTCACGCGCATGAGACTCACCACCTACACCGATTACGCCCTGCGCACGCTGATGTACCTGGCCGCCAACCGCGACCGGCTGGTGACCATCCAGGACATTGCCGATGCGCATGACATTGCCAAGAACCACCTGACCAAGGTGGTGCATCAGCTGGGCATCATGGGCGTGGTCGAATCGTTGCGGGGCCGCAACGGCGGACTGAGGCTGGGCAAGGAACCCGAGCAGATCAACATTGGCGCGGTGGTGCGCAGCACCGAACCCGACTTCTACATGGCCGAGTGTTTCAACCCGGGCAAAAGCCATTGCATCATGAGCGCGGCCTGCTCGCTGAAGGATGTGCTCAACGACGCCACGACCGCCTATCTGGCGGTGCTCGACGGCATCACGCTCGACTACCTGATGAAGACCAACGGCAAGCGCAACGCCCCGGAAGCGTCCTTCAAATTGATTCCGGTCCGACTCCGGCCGGATGCGCCGCAGACGGCTGAACCGGCGACAGACCTCCAGCATCCGGTTTGAAACAGGCCTGGAACTGACCAGGCTTTCCACGATGCTTGAGCCCCTTGCAAACCTTGATCTATGTCAAATTAAAACATGTATTAAATATGTACATTATTTCCGAGCAGGCCAAAAGAGCCTGCCGCAGATAACCGCCGATTCACTCGCCTAAACGGCGACAGTACGGTGGACCGCAAAAAAACCTGGCGCGAATTCCACGCCAGACATGAAGTTAAAACATGTTTAAGGTCAGAAAAATGAAAGCCGGTTTTATTCGTAAAGCAGTAGCAAGCGCAGTCATCGGTGTTGTCGGACTGGCGTCAAGCTACGCCGCCACACCCCATGGCCAGCACGACACGGGCGTCAAGGCCATACCTGACGTGACCTTTACCCTGCGCACCGACATTGCCGACGGCAAGCTGGTGTTCATCGGCGAAGCCGGCGCCATCAAGGGCAAGGTCAACCCGCAGCTCGCCGTACCCGAAGGCGCCATCGTGCAGATCAACCTGGTCAACGGCGACGGCGCGACGCACGACATCAGCGTGCCGGACTTCAAAGCTTCGTCAAACCAGCTCAACACCAAGGGCGCCAGCACCACGATTGTGTTCAAGGCCGACAAGAAGGGCGAATTCAAGTACATCTGCACCCTGCCCGGCCATGTGCAAGCCGGCATGATGGGGCAAATCATGGTCGGCGATGGCGCTGCCAAACCCAAGGCGCTCGGTGCGGACGTTTCACGCAACCCGATGGACGTCTCGCAGCCGGTCGGCGCCCGTGGCCCGCAAAGCGTGACGGTGAACCTGGACACCACCGAAGTGCTGGGCCAGCTGGACGACGGCACCACCTACAAATACTGGACCTTCAACAACAAGGTGCCAGGACCGTTCATCCGCGTGCGCCAAGGCGACACCGTGACCGTCAACATGGCCAATGCCGCCGACAGCAAGATGATCCATTCGGTGGACTTTCATGCGGTCACCGGCCCTGGCGGCGGCGCGGCCGTGACGCAGGCGGCGCCCGGCACCAGCAAGAGCTTCACCTTCAAGGCGATCAACCCCGGCCTGTTCGTGTACCACTGCGCCACGCCCATGGTGGCTCAGCACATTTCCAACGGCATGTACGGCATGATCCTGGTCGAGCCCGAAGGCGGACTGCCCAAGGTGGACCGCGAGTTCTATGTGATGCAGGGCGAGCTGTACACCAGCCAGCCACACGGTACGCTCGGCGAAAACGAGTTCTCGCTCGAAAAGCTGCTGAAAGAGCAGCCCGAGCACATGACGTTCAACGGCGCCATGGGCGCCTTGACCAAGACGCACCGCATGGAAGCGAAAGTCGGCGAAACCGTGCGCATCTTTTTTGGTGTCGGCGGCCCCAACGCCACGTCGAGTTTCCATGTGATCGGCGAAGTGTTCGACCGGGTGTTCAACATGGCCGACCTGACCTCGCCACCCAACAGGAACGTGCAAACCATCTCGGTACCGCCCGGTGGCGCGTCCATGGTCGAGTTCAAGGTGGAAGTGCCCGGACGCTACATCCTGGTGGACCATGCCCTGTCAAGGCTTGAAAAAGGCCTGGTTGGCTTCCTGCATGTGGTCGGCCCTGAGAATCCAGAGGTCTTCCACACCTCTGAAAAGACGAGCGCCAACTCGGGCCATTGAACAAGGAAAAGAGGAGTTTGCAGCCCGCGCAGCGGCCAGTTGATGGCGGCGCAGGCTGCCTTCCAAGGCGCGACAGGTTTCTGTCGCGCCTTTTTTTGTTTCTTGCAGGCCAAACGGCAGGAGTTGTCCAATGCGCCAGACCTACACTCGTCCAGCCCCCAGCTCACTCAAAGACCGCCACCGCCATGCCCCTTTCCTGGAACGAAATCAAATCCCGCGCCCTCACCTTCAGCCGCACCTGGGCCGACGCGGCCCATGAAGACAGCCAGGGCAAGCCCTTCTGGATTGATTTTTTTGAAATTTTCGGCATCACCAACAAGCGTGTCGCCACGTTCGAGCATGCCGTCAAAAAGCTGCCCGGCGCCAAGGCCAAAACAGACGGTTTTGTCGATCTGTTCTGGCCCGGCATGCTGCTGGTGGAGCAAAAGTCGCGTGGCAAGAATCTGGACGCGGCGCTTGAGCAGGCGCTGTCTTACTTTCCCGGCCTGGCCGAGCGCGACCTGCCGCAGATCGTCATCGTCTGCGACTTCGCGCGCTTTCGGGTGCACCGGCTCACCACCGGCGAAACCATCGAATTCGCGCTGAAAGACCTGCACAAGCACATCAAGGTGTTTGGTTTTGTGGCCGGCTACAAGACGCTTGAAATCAAGCCCCAAGACCCCGTCAACATCAAGGCCGCCGAGCGCATGGGGCGGCTGCACGATGCGCTCAAAGCCAGCAACTACACCGGCCACCCGCTTGAGGTGCTGCTGGTGCGGCTGCTGTTTTGCCTGTTTGCCGACGACACCGGCATTTTTCAGCCGGCGCAGGCGTTTCGCGCCTTCATTGAAGAGCGCACCGCCGCCGATGGGTCTGACCTGGGTTCACGGCTGGCGCAGCTGTTCCAGATCCTGAACACCGCCGAAGCCAGGCGCAGCCAGGCGCTTGATGAACAGGTGGCCGCTTTTCCGTATGTGAACGGCAAGCTGTTCGATGAAAACCTGCCCATGGCCGACTTCAGTCCTGCCATGCGCGAGGCCCTGCTCGACGCCTGCGCGCTCGACTGGTCGGCCATTAGCCCGGCCATTTTCGGCAGCCTGTTCCAGAGCATCATGGACGACAAGGCGCGCCGCAACCTGGGCGCGCACTACACATCAGAGGAAAACATCCTCAAGCTCATCAAGCCGCTGTTTCTGGACGAGCTGTGGGGCGAGTTTGGGCGGGTCAAAAGCAACAAGAACCGGCTGTTTGAATTTCATAAAAAGCTGCGGCTGCTGACGTTTTTTGACCCGGCCTGCGGCTGCGGAAATTTCCTGGTCATTAGCTACCGCGAGCTGCGCCTGCTCGAACTCGAAGTGCTGCGCGCGTCCCATTCGTCGGGCCAGCTCAGCGTGGACGTGCACCAGCTCATCGGCATCAACGTCGATCAGTTCTACGGCATTGAAATCGAGGAATTCCCGGCCCAGATCGCGCAGGTCGCGCTGTGGCTGATGGACCACCAGATGAATTTGCGCGTCAGCGAGGAGTTTGGCCTCTACTTCGCCCGCATCCCGCTGCGCACCACGCCGCACATCGTGCATGGCAATGCGCTGCGGCTGGACTGGAACGAGGTGCTGCCGGCGGAGCGCTGCAGCTTTGTGTTGGGGAATCCGCCTTTTGTGGGCGCCAAGTTCATGGACGATGCGCAGCGTGAAGACACCCGTGCCGTGTTTTCCGGCATCGGCAATGCGGGCCTGCTTGATTTTGTGGCGGCGTGGTATGTCAAGGCTGCGCGCTACATCAAGGTGCCCGGGGCCGGCATCGAACCTGCATATGGCCGCTGTGCATTCGTCTCAACCAATAGCGTCACCCAAGGCGAGCAGGTCGGCGTGCTGTGGGGCTGGCTGCTGGCACAGGGCATTCATACTCACTTTGCCCACCGCACTTTCAGCTGGACCAACGAAGCCAAAGGCAAGGCCGCCGTGCATTGCGTGATCGTGGGCTTTGGTCTGGAAGACCGGCCCGGCAAGGTGATTTACGAGTACGAGGACATCAAAGGCGAACCGCACGCCGTCCCGGCTCACAACATCAATCCTTATTTGGTCGATGCAACCGACGTGACGCTGCCGCGACGGTCAACACCCATTTGCGAAGCACCTGAAATTGGCATTGGCAACAAGCCGATTGACGACGGCAATTACCTGTTCACGACAAATGAAAAACAGGACTTCATCGCGCTGGAGCCTGCCAGCCAAAAGTGGTTTCGCCGTTGGCTGGGAGCCGACGAATTCCTTAACGGATACGAGCGCTGGTGTCTGTGGCTGGGCGACTGCTCACCTGTCGAATTGCGCGCTATGCCTGAAGCCCTAAAACGGGTCCAAGCTGTCAAGGCATCTCGATTGGCCAGCAAGAGTCCGCCCACACAAAAACTGGCCGCTACGCCAACGCGGTTTCACGTTGAGAACATGCCTAAAAACCCGTATTTGGTATTACCTGAAGTCTCATCCGAACGTCGGCAATTCATTCCGTTCGGCTTTGAACAACCCTCCACGTTGTGTAGCAATCTGGTCAAGCTTGCGCCCAATGCAACGCTGTATCACTTCGGCATTCTCTCCAGCACCATGCACAACGCCTGGGTGCGAACCACCTGCGGACGCCTGAAAAGCGACTATCGCTATTCAGCCAGCATCGTCTACAACAACTTCCCCTGGCCCGATTTATCATCAAATCAGCCTCCAGCGCATACTGGACGGGCGCAAGCCGCTATCGAAACCGCAGCACAAGCCGTGCTCGACGCGCGCGCCCAGTTCCCCGATTCGTCGCTGGCCGACCTGTACGACCCGCTGTCCATGCCGCCCGCGCTCGTCAAGGCGCACCAGAAGCTCGACGCGGCGGTGGACAAGGCGTATGAACTCGGCGGCGGCAGGAAAAGCTACAAGAACGACGCCGAACGCGTGGCCTATCTGTTCGAGCTGTACCAGCAGTACACCAGCCTGCTGCCCGCCGAAAAGGCCAAACCCAGGCGCCGGACGAAAGCCGTTCAGGGCGAACTCAGCTGACCTGCCATGCCGCCCGGCCCCGCGCCCGTTTTCCTCCTTCCCCCGCTGGGGGAAGGTTGGGATGGGGGCCTGCCCGAATCCGGCCTGTCGCCGCGATCAACCCCGGCAGCCGGCATGGCCCCCCTCGCGCCCTGCAAGGCGGACGGCTGGCGGTCAACCACCGCTGGCCCCATCCCAGCCTTCCCCCAAAGGCGGGAAGGAGGAAAACAGGGAAAGTCAAGGGCCGCTCCATGGCCAGAAGCCGGATGGTGCAAATGCCTGCAGGCTTGTCGCAGAAACCCCAATATAGGTATGATGCAACCCAATATGGGTACGATACAAACCAGTTCCCCTGCCGCCTCCAGCCTGGCCGACGCCTTGTTTCCCAAGGTGCGGCAGCGTGTGCTGGCGGTGCTTTTTGGCAAGCCAGACCAGAGCTTTTACGCCAATGAAGTGATTGCGCTTGCGCAGTCGGGCACCGGGGCCGTGCAGCGCGAACTGGCGGCCCTGGCTGAAGCGGGCCTGCTCACGGTCAGCAAACAGGGCAACCAGAAGCACTTTCAGGCCAACGCGGCGGCGCCGGTGTTTGCCGAGTTACGCGGCCTGGTTCTCAAGACCATGGGCCTGGCCGATGTGCTGCGCGTGGCCCTGGCGCCGCTGGCACTGCAAATCGAGGCAGCCTTTGTGTATGGCTCGGTGGCGAAACAGCAGGACACGGCGTCCAGCGACATTGATCTGATGATCGTCAGCCCCAGCCTCGGTTATGCCGACGTGTACGGCGCCCTGGAAAGCGCCGCTGCCACGCTGGGCCGCACCATCAACCCGACGCTTTATGACCCCGTCGAGCTGGCCAGGCGCATCAGGCAAGACAATGCGTTTGTCACGCGCGTGCTGCAGCAACCCAAAATCTGGTTAATCGGAACCGAGGAGAAACTCCATGCCCAACCCGCTTGAGAACCTGAGCGGCCCCGGAAAACCCCTGAAGGCGGAGGCGCCGGACGCCCAGGAATTGGCGGGCTTGTTGCGCAGCGGCCTGGCCCGGCTCAAGGATGCACGCAACGCCACGCTGGCGCTCGAAAGCCGGTTTGACCTGGCCTACAACGCCGCCCATTCGCTGAGCCTGGCGGCGCTGCGGCGCATGGGCTGGCGCTCCGGCAACCGCTACATCGTGTTCCAGGTGCTGCCGCACACGCTGGGCCTGGGTGCCGAAGTGTGGCGTGTGCTGGACAAGTGCCACAACACGCGAAACCTGGGTGAATACGAGGGCTTGCTTGAAGTGGATGAGCGGCTGGTCACAGACCTGATTGCAGCGACGCAAGCGGTGGCTGATGCGTTGCAAGCCCGACTGCCATGACCCCCTCCTGGTACGACCGCTACATCCTGCCCCCCGCACTGGACTTTGCCTGCGGTCTGCCCATGGTGAGCCGCCAGCGCCAGTTGATTGTTCCGCTGGCGCGCGGCCGGGTGCTGGAAGTGGGCATTGGCACCGGGCTGAACATGCCGTGGTACGACCGGACCCGCGTGACCCGCATCACCGGGCTGGACCCGGCCCTGCAACTGCATCCACGGGCGCGCGAGCGCATCGAAGAGGCCGGGCTGGAGGTGGAACTGGTGGGCCTCTCGGCAGAACAGATTCCCCGGCCCGACGCCAGCTTTGACACGGTGCTGATCACCTACACGCTGTGCACCATTCCCGACCCGCTGGCGGCGCTGCGCGAGATGCGCCGCGTGCTGGCGCCCGGCGGGCAGTTGCTGTTTTGCGAACACGGCCGGGCGCCCGATGAAGGCGTGCGGCGCTGGCAGGACCGGCTGCAGCCGCTATGGGGAAAGGTGGCCGGCGGCTGCCACCTGGGGCGCGACATTGCAGCGCTGCTTGTCGAAAGCGGTTTCAGCGTGGCCCATCTGCACACGCGCTACCTGCCCGGCCCGCGCCCGTTCACCTTTCATTACTGGGGCGAGACGCTGCCGGTTTGAACGCTGTCGGCTTCCTGCGCGGCTAAAGGCGCGGGCGCAGCGACAAACACGCCGCTCAGCAGTTCAAGCAGGCGCTCAATCCCCATCTTGAAGCCGCAGGCCTGCGCGTGGCCGCCGCCGCCCATGCTTTCGGCCAGCGCGATGCAGTCAAAGCCGCGTTGCGAGCGCAGGCCAACCTTGACGCCGCCGCTTTTCCCCACATGCCACATCAGCGCGAAGCTGCCGCTTTTTTCGGACAGCAGGTTGCCCAGCAGGCTGTGGAACACACCGGGCACGTTGACCATCAAGCCGCTTTGGCCGTTGAAGACGATGGGCTGGGCAGAGTCAACCATGTCGGTGACGAGCTTTTTGAATTTCTCGTCCATGGCGACGCCGCGCGCCATGAAGTCGGCGGTTTGCGCGGGGCTGAACTGGGCAATCTCGGCCCAGCGGGCAAAGTCGAGCGGCTCCATGTCGAGCGCAGCCAGAAAGCCGGCGCTCTCGGGATACTGCCAGGCCCAGATATCGCGGTCTTCGATAAAGCGCACCAGGTCGGGCACTGGCTTGTCGGGATGGAAAAACTCCCAAGCCAGCCGGGCGCCGGACTTGTCCATGTCGAAATGCACCACGCCGCAGCGGCAGGCAAAGCCGGTCAGCTTTTCGGCGGCGCTCTTGTGGTGGTCGAGCATGACGAGCTTGGCGGCACGCTCCTCGATGCCGCGCAAAATGTCGGCCGAAAACGAGAAGTCGAGGATGTACACGGCGCGGCCTGACAGCGCGGGAAGGTCATCGACCGACTTGATGTCGCCGTGGTCGAGCGGCAGGAATTCGGCTTTTCCCGCATAGAAAAGCCAAGCCGCCAGGGCCGAGCCAAAGCCATCGGGGCATTTGCGGCCGTGGTAGATGACCAGTGGCTGCGGGTCGTTGAGGTCGGGGGCGAACAGGAGTTGCAGGGGAAGAATGGTTTTCATGATGGGCGAATTGTCGCCTCGCGGCGGCCTGCCCTTCGCAACAACCAAGCCTGTCATCCCGGGCTTGACCCGGGATCCATCGGCGCATGGTTAAACCGACCATGAACGCCAGCCGTTTTCAATTCTTGCGTTGATGGCGGCGCTATGGATTGCGGGTCAAGCCCGCAATGACAAACGGCAGGCATCAACGCCGCGCAGGCTTGTCCGCCTTTTCTGTGGGCGAAGCTGTGGATAACAATGTTCACAAGCCCCGAAAGCCGCGCCGCCATTGGCCTGCCGGGCAGTGCCTGAAAATTGACCAGCCGGGCGGCTGACGCTGCAGCGCATTCATCCGGCGCAAATACGCCAACGGCGCATGTCACGCGGACGATTGGCCTGGATTTTATGTAAAAACTGCTGTTCGCGCTTACTGGCAGGTCATGAGCAGCTATCAGTTTTGATAAACTTCCTGCCGTTTCCACCAGACGCATCGCAGCCGGCCAGCCAGGCCCGGCTAACGCAGCGCAGGCGCAGCCGGGCCTGGCGAGATGGACAGGCGTCAGCCGACGCTGACGTCGATGCGGCGCGGCCGGGCGTCCTCGGCCTTGGGGATGCGCAGGTTGAGCACGCCGTTGGCGAGCTTGGCCTCGATCTTGCCGGGATCCAGCTCGCGGCTCAGCGTGAAGCTGCGCCGGTACTGCGGCGACTGGATTTCGCCGTACACCAGTTCCATGTTGCCGGTCGCCGGAACGGTCGCGGCGCCTTCGATCAACAGGTTGTCGCCGGTTACCCGGACCACCAGCTGCTCCTTGGCGACGCCGGGCATGTCGGCGATCAGGGTAAAGCCGCTCTCATCTTCAAAAATATCGACAGGCGGGAGCAAAACGCTGCCGCCCTGCGACGGCTTTGCCTGCCGGCTTGAAGGGTCGGCGGACGAAACCTCGCGGCTTCCCTTGCCCGGGCCCTGGTCCTGCGCATTCACGGCGTTTTGCTGGCCAGCGCCCAAGCGGCTGTCCTGGCTCGACTGGATACCTTGCGTTTGCGTCTGTCCAGGCTGCTGGGAAGCCTGGCTGGCGGGCTGGCCTGTCTGCTGGTTTTGCTGGTTGCTATTGCTCATGGGATTCCTCCTTGATCAAACAAATGGGTTGCAGGCGCTCAGTTGACGCTGATCTGGCGGGGCTTGGATGCTTCGCGGCGCGGCACGGTCACGCGCAGCATGCCGTCCCGGCAGGTAGCGCTGATGCGGCTCGGGTCGGCATCGTCGGGCAGCGAAATCACGCGGCGAAAACTTCCCTTGAAGCGCTCTTGCGCATAGACGGTGGTGCGCTCGTTCTGGGCCGGGCCGTCACTCTTGCGTTCGCCGGCAATCACCAGCAGCCCTTTGTCCACCGTGATCTGCAGCTCGGCCGGGTCCACGCCAGGCGCCAGCGCCAGCACTTCAATAGCATCGGCCGTGCTGCCGACATTGATGACCGGGAAGGTGTGGCGCGGCAGTGCACGGATGCTGCCAGCGCCTTCGGGCCTGAAAGCCTGCTCGAAGCTTTCCTGCAGGCGGTTGAGTTCGGCAAACAGGTCGCCGTAAAGGTTCAGTGTTCCATTCATGAGGTGTCTCTCCTTGCTTTGCGTTGGTGAAAAACATCTTGGGTCAACAGCGCAGGTCCTGTTGCCCGCTGGCGCATCGGGCGATGCGCCAGACATGCTTTCTGGCCAGCACGGGTGCCAGCCAGCCCTGACAACATCACGATATTGGCGGCCTGAAAAAATTCAAGGGGTTTTGCAAGCCGGTGAGGCAAATCCATGCAGTCAATGCGCTTGGATTGAGGCTTGTCAAGTGGCGCCATGCTCCGGCGCAGACCAGCGCGACCGGTCCGGGACGCCGGCCTCAGGCTTCGGGCAGGCGGTAGGTCAATGCCTCTTCGGCGGTTTCGTGCGCGGCGCGCGGCTGGTCGCTGTGCGACACCCGGTAGCCGTCTGCCACATAGCCGGGGCCCTTCATCACCATCACGATGAAGCAGCCAATGCCGATGGTCAGGACCATGGACCAATGAAAGATGATCACGCCGCCGACCACATAGTCCATCATCTGGATCCAGCGCGCCTCGGTGGCGTCAGGCGCCGGATCGCCCAGCAGGTGCACCAGCGCAAGGCACAGCAGGGGCAGCACCGTGCCGGCCAAGGCAATCAGCGGCAGCTTGCGCCACAGCCGCCATTCCAGGCCGCTGGCGGCGCGGTACTGATGCGGAATTTTTTTAAACCAGTTCATGAAGTGCCCCTTTGAAATGTTGCCTGTGGCCTAAGGGTAAGCCTTTATCCCTTTGTGGCCTTTGCGGCCAAAAATACCCGGGATGCCGGCCAGTCCAGGCAGCCCAGGCGCAATGCAGATTCCAGCCACGCATTGAGGACACCGAAAACGGCGTTTTTTCAACCCATCGCATTGCCCCCAATTACTGTGGGCCACCCTGTGCATAACATTGTTTAAAAGCCCTGGAAGCCGCGCCACCACTGGCTTGCCGGGCGGTGCCTTTTAAATCACCAGTTCATCGGCCACCAGGGTGCAAAAACAGATCTTTGCCTCTGAAAACCTGTATTTCAGACCCTCGCAATCAGTTCCCCTGTTTTGGCCTGCGCAGCGCCATCGCCTGAAAATTACCCACGAATTCTGTGCGCTACCCTGTGGATAACAATGTTTACAACTCGCAAAACCCGCACCGGCGCTGGCTTTGCGGACGCTGCCCGGCGATTGACCAGCGTGCGGCCAGTTCTGGCGGACATTGCCTTGAACTGCTTGCGCCATGGCCTTATTTTTTACAAATGGCCTGGCGCGGCTGTAGGGCTATGCCCTCAAGCCTTGTCGGAAGGCAGGCCGGTTTTTGCCGCACTGGTTTCATGACAGCCATGAAGAAAGGCGCGGACAGCGCCTTTATGTTTTCCCTGCCGGCCCTGTCCGGCCTTGCTTTGTTCTGGTCGGTCTTATTGCGCGCGGCGTTCGATGGTGATGCTCTCGACCTCTGCCCGCCGGTGGGGCTCCAGGCACCTGATCAGCGCGGGGTGTTGTCTGTCGGTGCAGCTTACGACCGGATCGGCTTCGCCCTTGCCCTGCGCCTTCAAACGCGCGGCATCAACGCCCTTGCTGGCCAAATAGGTCTTGACGGCGACAGCGCGGCGCTCGGACAGTTTCTGGTTGTAGGTGCCAGAGCCGATGCGGTCGGTGTAGCCGGTGATGACCATGTCGTTGACCTCGGCATGGCGGCCCACGGCGCTGGCGATTTCATCAAGCCTGGCCTGCGGCATGCGCAGCTCGGCGCTGTCGAAGGCAAACAGCTCGGTGGCCGACAAGGTGTACTTTTCAAACTGGGGCGGTCGTCATCGACGATGGTGCTGGAACTAAAGCCGCTGCCCAGCAGGCCCCGGTTGATGCGCGTATTCACCATGGTCACGCTAGCGATCTGGCTCAGTGCGCGGCCATCAAGCACCGTGAGCTTGGCGTTGTCGGCGGTCGAAAAGGTCACGCCCTGCCGGGCAATGATGGTGCCCTTCATGAAGCCGCCGGCCGCATTGATGGTGGCCGCGGAGCCGACCTGCCAGAACACATTTTCGTAGGACGTGGCCGAGGCATAGGTGCCGGGGGCCAGCGTCAGCAGACCCAGTTCGCCAGCGCCGGCAGCCACGGACGGTGGCTGGAATGGCTTGTGGGTTGTTTCATTTGATGTTCCTGTCGGCGTGGGACGCGAAGGAAAATTACGAAAATTCGCTACTTTTACGCGTTCAGGGCGCGATTATGAAATTGATCAGGACGCGAAAGTACATGTTGGGAAATGTCAGCGCCACGTCCTGCAAAGGGTCAAAAATTCAAAATGTATAAAAAATACGATTCGATCAATTATTTTTTGATCATTCATTCAGGCGTGAGCGTTGCAGTCTGAGGTCCACATGGAGTTGGTCCAAGGCATCGACGCACTCCAGCATTTCGCTGGAAAATAAAATGATGGAGGGTGTTTGCTGCGGCAGGCTGCCTGCGGCGAGCAGATCGTTTGCGCATTGCCTGAGCCGGTCTGTCACGGCGCAAAACAGAAGGTTCCAGTCTTCAGCTGCAATGCCGGTCTGGCTGACGCCGTGCTTGGTGCCGTCGATCAGGAGACGTCCGGCTTCAGCGGGGTGGCCAATCGAATGGTTCATGGTGCTTCGCTTGAAAGTTGTTGCGGCGGCGCCCTTCGCCGTACCTGCTCGCAAAGGAAGCGGCTATCGAATCGATCGCCTGAAAGTACTTGTAACTTTTTAACGCGAATTCGTCTGTTAGCTAGCGCACATAGACTGGCGGTTTTTGGCTGGCGCAGGCTTTGACAGCTGACCCCAGCAAGTCGTTGTAGGTCTGCTCGCTCGAGGCGTAGCAGCTGCAGGCGGCGGCTTCCAGTCCGCTGCGGTCCAGCACGGTGATTTTGCCCCGGTGGTACTCGATCAATCCGTCGCGCTGCAGCGCACTGGCCGCTGCCGTGATGCCGACGCGGCGCATGCCGAGCATGTAGGCCAGAAACTCGTGCGTCAGGTAAAAACTGTCCGAATGGGCACGGTCTTGGCTAATCAGCAGCCAGCGCGCCAGGCGCTGGCTAATCAGGTGAAAACGCAGGCAGGCCGCAGAATTTGCCTGCTGGGCCATGAGCACATACAGGTAGCGGTTCAGGCCACGCCGCAAGGCCGCGCTGCGCGTCAGTTCGCGCTTGAAGGGCGCGGTGGCGATGCGCAAGGCCATGCCCGGTCCCTGCACCAGCGCATGCAGGGGCACGGTTGACACGCCCAGCACCAGTTGCGCACCCAGCATGCCTTCACGGCCCACCATGCCCACTTCCACGCCTGAGCTGCCGTCCGTCAGCGCCACCAGCGAAATGTAGCCCTGCGTCGGAAAATAAACATGGCGGGTAGGTTCCCCGGGCTCGCACAGCACCTCGGACAGCGCCAGCTCGACCGGCTCGCAAAGCGCCAAGAGGCGGCTGCGGTCAGCAACTGGAAGCAGTTCAATCAGGTGATTTTGGGCAGCGCTCATGCGGGCTTTCGGTGTGTTGCAGACCCTTCCAGGGAAGGGGCAAATTCAAAGCCGCGCAGCTGACAAATACAGTTCGATTCGGAGTGGCTGAGTATGCCCTACGCTTGCAAATCTTCACATTGAGCAGGCTTCAAGCTTGTTTGATGCCCAGTATTCGAGTGGCGCATGGTGAAACCCAGAGCTGGCGGATTCCTGTTCAGGCTGCCAGCTTTTCCGGCAGCAGCCGGTCGTATTCCCTCTTCACCACCGAATAACATTCGCAGGTGCGTTTTTCGAGTCCGGGCCGGTCGAGCACGCGGATGCGGCCGCGCGAATAGCTGATCAGCCCGGCTTTTTGCAAGCTGAGCGCGCCTTCGGTCACGCCTTCGCGGCGCACGCCGAGCATGTTGGCAATCAGTTCCTGCGTCATCACCAGTTCATTGCCCTGCAGGCGGTCCAGGCTGAGCAGCAGCCAGCGGCACAGCTGCTGGTCCAGCGAATGGTGGCGGTTGCACACAGCCGTCTGGGCCATTTGCGTGATCAGGGCTTGGGTGTAGCGCAGCAGCAGGTGCAGCACCGGGGCGCGCTTGAACTCCTCCTTGATCGCCTGCGCCTTCAGCCTGAAACCCTGGCCGGCGCTTTGCACCACCGCCCGGCTGGGCGTTGACTCGCCGCCCATGAACAGCGAAATGCCGACGATGCCTTCATGGCCCACCACGGCAATTTCAGCCGACGCGCCGTTTTCCATGACGTAGAGCAGCGACACGATGGACGTGGTGGGGAAATACACATGGCTAAGCGTGCTGCCCGACTCATACACCACCTGGCCCAGCGGCATCTCGACCAACTCAAGCTGCGGCAGCCAGCGCTGCCATTCGGCATCCGGCAAGGCAGCCAGCAGATGGTTTTTCTTGGGGTCGGGAGAAACAGGCATCATGACTTCCAGGGTAGATGTGGCTCGGTTTACTACCGCGTAGCGATGTCGCTTGAAGCCGGAGTATAGGCATTTCATGCCAATTCATATGTGCGCTAGCGTACACAACTTTCCGTCTTTGCGACCTATTCATCCGTCAGGTTGCCGGCCCGCGCTTGCCGCGCCCGAAAGCGCTGCCTGCAATGCGCTCGCGCGTCAGTGGCGCATCAGGCGCCTGCCCAGCAGCACACCGGCAAAGGTGGCGCCCGCGAGCATGGCAATCGACGGCGCGGGCATGGCGCGCGCCATGTTTACCGCGATGTCCGCCGTGCGCGGCGCCACCAGTTCGAGCCGACGCTTCATCATCCTGGCGCCCAGCTCGCCGAGCTGGTCCTGCAGCAACCGCTCGGCTTCGGGAAGAATCAGGGTTTCTTCGTCGGCCACATGGTGAATCACGTCGCGCATCAATTCCATGAACGTGTCGTCATAGCGCACGTCCTCAGGCTCCATGTCGCGCAGCAAGGCGATCAGGCGCTTCATCTCGGCATGCTCGGGAAGCGCTTTTTTGATCGCCTCGCTGTTGCTGACTTCGCGAACGGCGGGATAGAAAATTTCTTCTTCCAGCTGCGCATGCACCTCCAGCGCCAGGCAGACGGTGTTGACCAGTCCGCGCTTGACCTGCGGCTTGGTGCCGGCCTTGTACTGGTGAAAAGTGGCCATCGTATGGGTATGGTCCAGCCGGATCATGTTGGTGGCATTGGGCATGAAGGCACTGGTGATCGAGTTCATGGGACGTCCTTTGTTAACAAGGTTAAAGAGTGAATTGACAAGCGGCAAAGCCGGGCGCCAAAGGCCGTCACGCCCCGCCGATTCCGACAATGACCATGCCGCTGCCCCTGCAGGATGGACAAGCCGCATCACCCACTCGGCCGGAACCACCGCAATCGCGGCAAAGTCCTTCGCCGGTCCCGGGCGTTCCTTCAGGCGCTTCGTCGCCCGGGTTCACGCTGCCCGTTGGCATGGGAACCGTGACGACGAACGGCTTGGGCGGCAAAGCGCCGGACATGTCCAGCGCGGCGCCCGGGTCTTCCTCGCCCGCGACCGACTGGCTGTCGGCGTTGACCTCAGGGGCCGATCCGGATGCGGTTTTTGAAGCCGGTCCCGTGGATTGATTCATGCGGCCGGCGGGCGATGGAGCTGGTTGCTGAGTCATGCGCTTTCCCCTGTTGCTGCTGCGGATTTCATGGACGCCTGCATAAGGACAAGTTAGACAAGTTGGCGGGGCGATGCAGCCAACCAGTGTCGCGCCTTCGCGTCAGACAGTTCGTGCCACTGTCTTGGGCCAAGGTGCCAGACGCGCCATGCCAAATATATCAACCAAAACAGCCTTTTGCGCAGGCAGCAACTACCAAGTCAGCTATGCTTTTTATAGTAACTCCAGCAAGCGGCGCGTTATCCTTCGCTGTCCTGCATGAAAGTGACCTGCAGGCTTACCCGGTAGCTGGCGGGATGGCCTTTTTCAACACAAATCTGCTGGTCATTGACACAGGTGCTGTGCAGCTTGCGCAGGTCGCGCAGCCCCGGGCAGGCCTGGTGAATGCCACGGTTGATCGCGTCGTCAAAACCAGTGGTACTGCTGGCGCTGATTTCGACCGCTGTCACTTTGCTCATCAAGGCTACCTCAAGTTAATGCATGCGATATTCATCGTAGAGAAGTTGCAGGGCTTGCGCTGTCGGATTGCATCGCGTCCTTCTGTAGCCGCCAACAGCATGGCGGTTGCGGCTTTCTCCGGCGGGCAAAGGCGACTTTCGGTGGTGGACCGGACCTGCTGCCCGCAGGCTGCTTACCGCGAACCGAACTTGACCGGCCGGGGGAGTTTCTTTTGCCTGATCAGGCGGTCGGTCTCGATCTTGTCTTTTTTCACCTGCCGCTCGGCATCGAGCAATTGCCCGGCGACCAGCGCCATGTCGAACTCCTCGGGCGTTTCCAGCGTGATGCGGCCCAGTGTGGCCGCGCGAAATTCATAGATCACGATTTCGGCGGCCTTTTGCAGGTTGATGCGGCCCTTGGACAAGACCGCGCCGCGCTTGCGGCCAATTTCCTCCAGCAGCAGCTCGTCGGTGGTTTGCGGCGTGATCTCGACCTTGTAGCGCGCCTCCAGCATGGCCGGGTAGTGGTGCATCAGGTAGTCAAGCAGTTCCAGCGCGACCTCTTCCTCTTCAAACGCATTGCGGCCGATCGCGCCGCTGGCGGCCAGGTTGTAGCCGCTCTTGGCGACGATGATGCGCGGCCACAGCATGCCGGGCGTGTCCCACAGGTAAAAGCCGTCGGCCAGCACCAGCCGCTGCTCGACCTTGGTGATGCCGGCCTCGTCGCCGGTCTTGGTCGCGCGCTTGCCGGTCAGCGTGTTGATCAGCGTCGATTTGCCGACATTGGGAATGCCGCAGATCAGCACGCGCATCGGCTTGACCATGCTGCCGCGCGTCGGCGCCAAGGCATGGCAGGCCTCGATCAATGCCTTGGCCGGCGTGCTCATGCTCGCGTCCAGGCCGATGGCGCGCGTGCCGGGCTGGGCGTTGTAGTGCGCCAGCCAGAGCGCGGTGCGCGCCGGGTCGGCCAGGTCCTGCTTGTTCAGCACCTTGAGCGTGGGCTTGGCGCCGGTCAGCCCGGCCAGCATCGGGTTGGCACTGGAGCCGGGCAGCCGGGCGTCGAGCAGTTCGATCACCACATCAATTTCCTTGATGCGCTCTGCAATAGCTTTTTTGGTCAGGTGCATGTGACCGGGAAACCACTGGATGGCCATCGGGATGTTTCTTTCTTGGGTTGCGGGTGCATGCAAGGCTGCGTGATTGCAGCCGAGGCGGCGGTTGGCTTTTTATTGCCAGCCGCCCGGCACCGAATGGCGAATTGTCACCTTTTCAGAAGCGGGTCCGTGCGGCGGCCTGGGGAGGCCATGCGAATAGGGGAAAATCCGGCGCATGCCTTTACCCAATGCCCCCACCCGCCGACCCAACAATCCCAAC
The DNA here is from genome assembly GCF_049895905.1 of Polaromonas sp. DSP2-3-2b2. Taxonomy (NCBI): domain Bacteria; kingdom Pseudomonadati; phylum Pseudomonadota; class Betaproteobacteria; order Burkholderiales; family Comamonadaceae; genus Polaromonas; species Polaromonas sp. DSP2-3-2b2. The sequence goes on from NZ_JAFCTH010000002.1 coordinate 322,430, forward strand.
ACCCGCCTGGCTGACAAAAAGGCCAACAGCGACCTGCTGCTCAAAGGCGTGCTGTGCGTCCTGATCGGGCTGGGCGTGCTGGTGTCGCCCTACTTCATCACTTCGCCCGGCATGCAGGGCATCGTCGCCCAGGCGTCGCTGGTCGGCTGGTTCGCGCTGGTGCTGGGCTGCGCCTTCTTGGGGCTGTACGTCAAGCGGCGCATGTCGGCGCAGCGCAAGCACTGAACGCTCCCCACCAAGCCATGCTTGAGTTTGAGAGTCTGCGCCTGCCTGCCAGCCGCGAGGACTGGCACAGGCAGTTCAGCCTATTGCAGCAGCGCGCCCTGGATGCCGACATCGCACTGCGCAGTCCGCCGCCGGAACCCACAAGCTGCTGCGGGCGCGGCTGCAATGGCTGCGTGTGGGAGGGTTTTTACAGCGCGGCGGCTTATTGGCGCGAAGAGGCTTTGCTTCAATTCCAAGGCCCGCTGTAACCCTCCGGCTCAGCCGTGCACCGCTTCGCGCACCCGCACCTGCAGACATTCAGGCGACACATACTGCTTGCGGTAGTCCTCGAACAGCATGCTGTCGGCTGCTTCAATGTCCTTTTGCGCCTGGACGGAGCGCTGGCTCATGTCGGTGAAAAGCGCGAGTTGTTCGTCGGTTAGGGGCAGGCTTTGCAAGGCAGCCTGGGTTTTCAGCGACTGGGCCTTGACGAACTGCACGAAGGAATTGTCGAAGTCCTGCGCCATGGCCTTGAGCACTCGGGCCGAGGGCAGCGTGTCGGCATCCGCCAGCCCCATGCCGGCTGCGGCCAGCGCGTCCTGGTACTGGGTGCCGCCGAATTCGGCATCGAGCGCGGCGGCAATTGGCGCGCATTCGGCCAGCAGTTCCCCACCCCACTCGGCCAACAGCACCTCGGCGCCCTGGCGCTTGAGCATCACACCGGGTTCGCGGCCACGCGCCGCCGTCTGATGCTGGTTGTGCTTGAGTTCGTTGATTTCGGCCGGCGTGTCGGGCGGGCTGCTGGAAAGCAGGCAGTGCAGCAGGAACACGTCGATGAAACGCATGGTCTGCGCGTTGATGCCCACCGTCTCGAACGGATCGAGGTCCATCAGGCGCACCTCGATGTATTCCACCCCGCGCTCGCGCAGCGCATGCAGCGGACGCTCGCCCTGGCGAATCACGCGCTTGGGGCGAATCGTGCCGTAGAACTCGTTTTCGATCTGCAGCAGCGTGGTCGCCAGCTGGTTGTAGTCGCCACCCGGATTGCGGATGCCGACCTTTTCATAGGCCGGATAAGGCCGGCTCAAGGCGTCTTGCAGCGACGCGGCATAGCCCTCCAAACTGTTGTAGCTGACGGCCAGCGACGCCTGCGCATCGCTTTGATAGCCCAGGCGCCCCATGCGCAGCGAGGTTCCGTGCGGCATGTACATGGTGGTGTCGGTCAGCGCCTGCAGTTCATGCTGGCGGCCGGCGACAAAGGTCGAGCACACCGCCGGCGAGGCGCCGAACAGGTAGAGCAGCAGGAAGGCATGGCGGCGGAAATTGCGGATCAGCGCGAAATACTGCTCGCTGCTCACGCCGGGCAGCGACCAGTTGTAGTGAATGCCCGAGATGGTCTGCATGCGCCGGCCGTAGCGGTGCGACAGGCCCATACGGTACACGCTCTTGGCGCGGCCGACGTTGGACGAGCCAAAGCGGGCAATCGGAATGGTTTCGTCGGTCGGCAGGCCGCAGGGCATGCTCGACACCCAGAGCATTTCGTCGCCGTTTTCCTTTAACGCGTGGTAGGTGAACTGGTGCAGCTGCGTAAGTTCTTCCAGCGCGACTTCTGGGCTGGCATGGGCGCTGGTGACCAACTCGACCTGCGACTCGCTGAAGTCGGTGGTGATGCTCGGATGCGTCAGGGCCGAACCGAGCGCGGCGGGGTGCGGCGTCAGCGCTAGAGCGCCATTGGGCTGGGCGCGCAGGCTTTCCTTTTCAATGCCCCGGCGCATGCCCTTGAGCTGCTGGGGAGTCAATGCCTTCAGGCGTTGTTGCAAAATTGCGTCGGCGTTGGCCTGCAATGGGGTCATACAGTGTTCTCTCGGATTCTTGGGAATGGCGTGGAAGTTATCACAGGCGGGTGCTTTGCGTTGTCGCGGGTTGTTTGCCTGCGGCCAACAGGCTTCGCCAGCCCATGCCAAAAAGCCGGCTGAGCGCCGGGCAGAATGGTTTGGGCAACTTGCGGTGGCTTTACTTGCTATATTTTCAGGAGCTGCCGACGCACACCCATCATGCGCAAACGGCCTATTTCATTAAAAACCGGCTCAGGCGAGCACGCGCAGCAGCCATTTCTGCAGGTCGGCCACTTCCTGCGGGCAGACCGAATGCTCCATCGGGTATTCATGCCATTCGACCGGGTAGCCCAGCGCGGTCAGCGCATCGCGCGTGGCCACGGCGCGCTCAAGCGCGACCACGCCGTCGCGCGAGCCGTGGGCCAGGAAGATCGGCACGTCCCGGTTGGCAGCGCTGCCTTCGGCGGCGGTTTTTTCAGCCAGCGGCAAATAGCCCGACAGGCCTGCAATGCCGGCCAGCCGCTCGGTGTGGCGCAGGCCGGCCATCAGCGCCATGGCGCAGCCTTGCGAGAAACCGGCGACGACGATGCGCTTGGCCGCAATGCCGCGCGCTTTTTCGTTGGCGATGATGGCTTCCATCGACGCCTGCGTCTGGCGCATGCCGGCTTCGTCCTGGCGGCTGACCAGGTCGGCGCCCAAAATGTCGTACCAGGCCGGCATGGTGTAGCCGCCGTTGATCGTCACCGGCATGTGCGGCGCGCTGGGAAACAAGAAGCGCACTGGCCCGATGCTGGACAGGTCAAGCTGCTCGGCAATCGGCACGAAGTCGCGCCCGTCGGCGCCCAGGCCGTGCAGGATGAGAATGGTGGCGACGGGGTCTTCGCCGGTCTGCGCTTCAATGATCTGGAGGGACATGCGTTTGCCAATAAAAAGTAAAAATAAAGTTCGGGACAGTGCCGCTGTCCGGGCCGCCAAGGTCATCATGGCCGCCACAAGGATGGATTTTAGTTCCCGCCTGTGACACCTGCCAGCGCCGCCAGCCGGCTGTCCAGCCCCGCCTGTGCATTGAGCGCGTCATGCCACAGCCGGTAGCCGGCGTCGCTGGGGTGCAGGCCATCGCGGGCGTTGAGTTCATCGGGCCGCTGCGCGAACGGGTCGTCGGCCTTTTCCTTGTACAGGCTGACATAGAGGGCGCCGTGGTCTGCGGCGGCCTGGCGCACCAGACGGTGCATCGCGCGGGAGCGCCGCGCCATCAGCCATGACAGCGGCGCCATGAAAAACGGCGCATTTCCGACATTGCCGGGCGGCATGATGACAACCAGCGGCGCGCGGGCAGCGGCCATTCGGGCGACCCTGGCAATGTCCTGCTCCAGCGCGTCTTGAGCGGTCAGGCGAATCACGTCGTTGCCGCCGCCCAGCACCAGCACCGCGTCGAAGCGCTCGCCGCCTTCCAGCTGGCGGGCAATGTCGGCAAACCGCGCGCCGTCCGTGGCGCGGTTGACGATGCGCAAGCGGGGATGGTTGCTGGCGATCAGGCCGGCCACGCTGTGAGCGGCTGAAGTCGCGCCGGTACCGACCGCCGTGCTGTCGCCGGCAATCAGCACACTGGCCGTGGCGCCGGCTGGCGACACCTGGAGCGGCTCGCTCTGACGCGCCAGCTCGGCGGCTTGCTTGATGCGCCATGCCGCCTGGCCGGCGGTGGCCGCGATGGCCAGCGTGGCCACCGCCCACAGCGCACGGGGCAGACGGCGGGCGCTGAAAAAACTCGATGTCATGGCCGGCGACGCTGGCGGGTTCGGCGGATTTTCAGCGGTTCAGCCAGGTGATGCTCAGTTGCAGCACCGTGGCAAACGCCACCCACAGCAGGTAGGGAATGTTCACCAGCGCCACCCAGCGCACCCGCCGCCAGATAACTGCCATAGCCCAGACCAGCGTGCCCAACACTAGCAGGATATCAACGCTTGCCAGCGAGTTGTTACGCAGGCCGAACTGGATCGGCGTGTAGGCGGCGTTAAACAGCAGGTTCAGAATGAAGGGCAGCAAAACCGCGAAGGGCAGCCGCCGCCTGAGCGTCTGCACCAGCACAAAGCCAAAGCTGATGGCAATGACGATGTACAGCACGGTCCAGGCCGGGCCAAAAATCCAGGCGGGCGGCGCAAAAAAGGGTTTGGCGAGTTGCGCATACCATGCGGCGCTGCTGATGCTGTCCATGTCGAGTCATCTGTGAAGTAGGAATGCTGCTTTTTAACACCAGCGCCTGGCCCGGTCATGCCCTGGCAGCCCTTTGACCGGGTAGGACGCAGGCGCGAGTTGCACGGTCTTGAATCTGTTTGCGAAGCCGCTGCGTACTTTTCAGCAAGGCTTGCGGCATGATGCAATGACTGCATCTGCGGGGCCTTAATGAAAAGCGTCACCATGAAAAACAGCCTGCTTTCCTCACGTCTTTTTCTTGCCCATTTGGCAGGCTGGCTGGCGGCGGCCTTCATGCTTCTGGCGCCAATGCCCTCATGGGCCATGACAGAGGCCGATGAAAAAGGCGTGCGCGCCGTGGTCGAGGCGCAACTGGCAGCGCTGGCCCGGGACGATGCCGCCGCCGCGTTTTCGTTCGCTGCCCCCAATGTGCGCGCATCGGTCGGCACGGCCAGCCGTTTCATGGAGATGGTGCGCAAAAGCTACCCGGCCATCTACCGCCCCGCTTCCACCGCTTTCCTCAAGCCCGAGGACCATCATGGCCAGGTGATCCAGCGGGTGCAATTGACCGATGAAAGCGGCAGCGCCTGGCTGGCGCTCTACAGCGTGCAGCGGCAAAAAGACAAGTCATGGCGCATCACCGGCTGCCAGGTCGTGCCGAACAAGGGGCGCATGGCGTGACGCGCTGCCGCTATATATTCAATAGCTGCTCGCGCCCGCCAGTATTGCGCGAAAGCCACTTTTTATCAAAAATTCGTAACTGCTAACGCTTCCGATTTAATTACTACGTCGTTTGTTGATTGCCTTTGGCTTGGTGGGTTCTTCTGTGGTTTTAGGGGTGAGCGCCTGCCCGGCGGAGGGTGACTTTCTTTTCTGGCAAAAAAGAAAGTCACCAAAGAAAGTTGCCCTGGGGGCGGGAGCGGGTTAGATCTGAACGCTCTGACGGGCCATCGCTGCGCTGGGCCCTTGGGTACTTGATCGATGGCTGGCGACGATGCCGAAGGCTTGCTGGTTCTACCGCTCGTTCGCCAACAGCTTCACGCTCTGTTTGATCTGGTTTGCTTGCGCTGCGCGCGACGCTAGCCGCGCAGATACCGCTCCAAAACGGCCAACTCGCTCATCGACGGAACGCCCTTGCCGGTGATGACTGCATAAATGTTGCCGCTGAAACCCTCTTGCGGGTAATAGCTGCGAAAACCCCAGCCAATCAGCATCTGGTTGAAATAGCCCGGTGCAAACGTGGCGCTGGCGCTGTCCACCAGCGCCGAATTGATGCGCAGCGCCTGTTCCTCGGGCGCGCAGGTGAAGGACAGCACCGACAACCGGTTCGGCGCCAGCTTGTCGGGGCCGGTCAGTTCCACCTTGCGGCCCTTGGCATCCTCCCACCTGACGACAGGGTGGCCCTTTGAAAACGCCAGTTCGCAGGCGTGACTGGCCTCTGTCTCGGACGCCTGAAAGACCAGGCCGCTGCTGTCTTGCGCAGCAATGCCGACGGCGGCAATGGCAAAGTAGCTGTCCTCGATGTTGTAGGGAACGCGGTTGACGGGATTGGGCCGCACGCCGGCTTGCGGCACCGACTTCTTGCACCAGAAGCCAAAGGTGTCCGTTTGGTGCACCGAACTTTTCCGGCCATTGGCCACGCGCAGCACCGGCAGCGTCATTTTCCCCATGGCCGGGGTTTCCGTGTTGATCCAGTTGATCATTTCCATCGCATTGCCCGGGTTTGAGCCGTAGCCCGAGTCGGACACGGCGCGCACCACCTGGCCGCTGGCTGCCGGTGCGCCGAGCATGAAGTCGGTGTGGCCGTCGGCCATGTCCCATTTGCAGGCGCCATAGCGGGCGATGATCGCCATGGCCGCGTCGCCCAGGCTGGTGGCCGCGTGGGCCACCGGGTCGGTCAGCGAGAACACCTTGCGCGACGGCGGCACCGGCACGGAAGGCTGGCCCAGGCTGGCATAGCTCAGCACGGCCACCTGGTTTTCAGCCGGCGTGTAGCTGAAGGAATCCTGTCCGTTCGGACCGGCCGGAATCGTCAGCTCCTCCTTGCTGAGCTTGCCCCGTCCCTTGACCGTCACCGCAAGGCGCAGGGGCCAGGCCAGGTTGCCCCGGGCATACACCGTGATGGTGACAGGCGTGCCCGCGCGTGCATGGCCCGGGCCGTCGTCGAACAGCATGGCCTGCGCAATGCCGGCCGACGCTTTCATGACGCTTGAAACCAGCGGCTCAAGCGTTTTGTTCTGGTGCCAGCCGGCCACATGGTTCAAGGCATTGCTGCGTATCGGCCAGTGGTTGCCGGCCATCCAGCTGTACACCTCGACACCGTTTTGCAGCGCCAGGTCGATCGTGTTCCTGAAGCTGTCGGCCCAGCGCGGGTCATCGACCGGCATGCCGATTTCACCCAGCGCGAGCTTCACCCCTTTCTCCCTGGCCCAGTCCACCGCCGAGCTGATCCGCTCGCGTCCGGTGTTGCGGGTGATCGGCGCGCCCTGCACACCGCCGATTGTCCGGGGAGACGATTCGGTGTCCCAGTCAAAGGCATGTCCGGTGCTGCGCCGGTCCAGGTAGGCATGCACTTCATAAATCAGCCCGCTTCCCGACAGCGGATAACCCGGGTTTTTCGTCGCCAGGCTGGCTGCGCTGCTCCATTCGTTGCCACCGACGTAAATCGGCGTTTCCTTGTCAATGGCGCGGATGGCGTCAATGGCCGCCTGCATGAACACCGGCAGGATCATCAGGTCGTCGCGGCCTCTTGTGCTTTCAACGATGCTGCCCCGCTCTGGCATTTCGCGGGGCTCGTTCATCAGCCCGTAGCCGCCCAGGCCGGGATGGTCTTTCCACATCGTCGCGGCGCGGCGCCACACATCGGCAAACAGGGCCGGCGTGAGGGTGGCGCCCTTTGCCAGCGCAAAAATCCGCCGCTGTATCTGCGACCTGTCGGTCGTGTAGGGCCGAAGCAAGGAATCACGCGCCGCCTTCAGGCCGATGACCGAGCCGTCAAGCTGATAGACGAAGTCCTGATAGCGCGCGTAGTTATGCAGGTCGATGATGCAGCGCGTGCCTGAAGCGGCATGCGCGTCAAGCAATCCGGTGATGTAGGACGCATAGCCCGCATGAAAGGCGCCAGGTTCGCCAATCAGCGACCGGGCAGCGGCATTCGCCACGGTGCCCGGCAGCATGGGCTGGAGCAGTTCCCACTGGATGGGCAGCCGGTTCTTGGTGAAACCGCACGACGCCAGATAGGCCACATCGGCTTTTCGCGGCACCGTGAAATGAATATTGGGCGCGGAACTGAGGCCATGGCGCAGGCCAGGCTTGGCCCATTCAAGGCCGGAAAGATTGCTCCCCATGACAACCGGAGGCCTTTTTGCATCAAGCTGTCCGGCCGCCTGCGCATGCTGCCGGCCCCAGAGGCCAAGGGCAGCCATGGCAGCGGCAGCCTGTGAAAATTCTCGCCTGTGCATTGATGTTTTCCCCGTGAAAACCCTGTTTTTTAAGGGAACGTCGGCCCCTCGTCAACCAGCGACCGGCCTATTGACATCCGCCGTCGTCAAGGGCGTGGCGGGATGCTGCGATCGGTGCCTTCGGCATCCTTTGGCGCCTCATCAGCGCTGGTCGTACTTTCCGGACTTGCCAACCCACCGGCAGCGCTGCCGCCGAGCGCGCCGGCAACAGCGCCAATCGTGCTTCCCACCATGACACCGACCGGACCGGCAACCACAGCACCAATGGCTGCACCTGTAGCCACACCGGCCACGATCCCGCCCCCCATCAGGGCGGACTTTGATTCCCGCTCGGCTTCCTCAGGATCGAGAGCAACCTGTGCTGCAGAGTTCGGGTCCTGGGATGGAACACCATGGCCGGGAACTGCCTGCTCTGCAAGGTCTGGATCAGCAGGTTGTACGCCTGTAGATTGGGTGGTCGATGAGTTCATGGGCGCTCCTGTAGAAAATTAACGCGAAAAAACAAGCGGTACGCTGGTTAAAACACCAATTTAATTCTTACGCCACGCCGTTCACGTGGTCCAAGCGACTGCGACGCCGTCAGACAACCTCCAGTTGTACTGCCACCCTTGACACACGTCATGACACTTTTCCAATGAAGTCTGCTGTCGCGCAAACCGATGAGATAGCTTTAACGGCTGCTTTGGGTAATGACGCGGCATCAACAAACTGCGCCTGCAGCATTCCCGCCAGCCAGGCATCGATCAGCGCCGGGTCATTCACCGTCCTGATCTGTTGGTAAGCGATTTCGGCTTCGGGAAAACGCCGGCGCAAAAAGTTCAGCCACTGCTTGAGCCGGCCGGCGCGTGAGCGGGCGTCCAGCCGGGTGCAAACGACGTGCCAGAACTCGGCCAGCAAGGGCAGCAGTTCGGGCCAGGCGATTCCTGCCGACAGCGCATCCGTTGCCGAGCCATTCATTGACGCCTTGATCGCCAGCCCCAACCCCGGATCAGTGACCACGCCGCGCCCCAGCATTAGCATGTCGCAGCCCGAGGCTTCGCGGCAGCGGCGCGCATCATGGACCGTCCAGATTTCACCGTTGGCGACCACCGGAATGCGCACGGCGGCGCGGATGTCGGCGATGCGTTCCCAGTACGCTGGCGGGCGGTAGGCCTGCGCCTTGGTGCGGGCATGCACCACCAGCTCGTCGGCGCCGCCGCCGGCAATCGCCAGCGCGCACTCCACCGCGCGCGAGTCGTCGTTGAAACCCAGCCGCATTTTGGCCGACACCGGCATGTCGGCCGGCACGGCACGGCGCACGGCGGCGACGATGTCGAAAATGATCTCGGGCGTTTCCAGCAGCAAGGCGCCGCCGCCATGGCGGTTCACTATGTTTGCCGGGCAACCAAAGTTCAGGTCGATACCGGCCGGTCCCAGTCCGGCCAGCCGCGCGGCGTTTTCAGCCAGGCAGGCAGGGTCGGAGCCAAGCAGCTGGGCGCGCACCGGCACGCCGGCCAGGGTGCGGCTGCCGTTGTGCAGCTCGGGAACGATGCGGGTGAAGACGCGCTCGGGCAGCAGCTGGTCGGTGATGCGGATGAATTCGGACACGCAGCGGTCAATGCCGCCGACCCGCGTCAGGATGTCGCGCAGCACAAAGTCGAGCAGCCCTTCCATGGGCGCGAGCAGGATGGTCACGGGCTCGCCAGCGTGCAAAGGGGGAGCTTCAAGCCGCTTCAGGCCGCGACCAGGCGCCACAGCGACGTGACTTCGGCGGCGCGCGCCTTGTGCAGCGGGTTGCTGGTGTCGGCCGCCTTCGGGTGTTCGGGCTTGGCGTCGATACGGCCCGCTACCTTCAGTCCGCTGGCCTTGATGGCGGTGAGCAGCTCGGCGCGCGTGCGCAAGCCCAGCTGCTCGGCAAAATTGGACAGGATCAGCCAGCCTTCGCCACCGGGCGCCAGGTGCGCGGGCAAGCCCTTAAGGAAACCGAGCAGCATGCGGCTGTCTTCGTCGTACACCGCGCCTTCGAGCGGTGAGCCGGGACGCGCCGGCAGCCACGGCGGGTTGCAGACGATGACCGACGCCAGCCCTTCGGGATACAGGTCGGCTTCCATGACCTTGACCGGGTTCGGCAGGCGCAGCCGGTAGATGTTTTCACGGGCGCAGGCCAGCGCGCGCGGGTCTAGGTCGGTGGCGACGACCTGGTCCACTTCCGGACGCAGCGCCAGCACGGCCGACAGCACGCCGGTGCCGGTGCCGATGTCAAAGGCGACAAACTTCGAGCCGGGGCTGACGGGCAAGGGGGCGTTGGCCACCAGATCGACGTACTCGCCGCGCACCGGGGAAAACACGCCGTAGTGCGGGTGGATGCGGTTGTTCGGCGCTTTGCCCAGGGCCGGGATTTCCACACCTTTCTTGCGCCACTCGTGCGCGCTGATCACGCCCATCAACTCGCGCAGCGACGCCACGCTGGGCTGGGCATCTTCGCCGGGCGGCCCCCAAGCTTCGGCGCAGGCTTGTTTCGCATCGGGCGCACGGCGCAGCTCAACGCCGTAGTCAGCGCCAAACTCGATCAGCACCATGCCCAGCACACGAGCGCGCTGCGACTGCGCTTGGCGGTGCAGGTGAAAATCCTGGCCAGCCGGCACGCCGGAGATGGCGTTGTCGGCGGCTTTCTTGGTCGCGACCCGGGCCAGCTTGGACGCCTTGGGCGGCTTGTCGATGCGCCGGGCCAGCGCCTGCACCATCTGCCGGGCGTTCTGGAAATCGCCGCGCCAGAGCAGGCCGGTGCCTTCGCAGGCCAGCCGGTAGGCGGTGTCGGCGGCCATGGTGTCGTCGGCCTCGACGATGCGCCGGGGCGGCGCGGCGCCGCGTTCGGAACGCCAGAGCGCCGAATGCGCCACGCCGGCTTCTTTCCACTCGATCAGGGTTGAAGCCGGGGCGGCGGTGTCAGGCAGCGCGGTGGAAGTGACGGAAAAGAAGGTAGGCATGGGCAACGCAGTCAGAAATATCAGAAAGAAAAGAGCACGTGTTTTAACAGATGGCCGGCGCTTTCCCGACAAAAAAACCCCTGCCGCCCGCATTTCTTAAGCAAAACAGGGCTTTTGCGCACACGGGACGTGCGCAACCAGCTATCAATTAAATAGCATTCTGGCGAAACGGCCGGCTCAGGAAACGCGAACCCGCCAGCCCGAAGCGCCAGGGCCGGTCAACGGCTTTTGAAATGCCAATGCGCGGCCCGGCCACCACGCTTGGCGCCAGCCCCGGCCCGGCGGGGAACAGCGCGAACGGCGGCTCGGCCAGCAGCAGGCCGTTGAAACTGCGGTCAATGCCCAGCGCCTGCCCCAGCCGGCCCGGGCCGGCACAGAGCAGGCGAACATCGTCCAGCCCGCGCCGCTCGCGCATGCGCTCCAGTCCGTCGGTGGGCTCGATGGCGCGCAGCAGCACCCCGGCGCCGTGCCCGGCTTCGCGGCAGACAAGGTTCATGCACCAGTGAATGCCGTAGGAGCGGTACACATAAATGCAGCCCGGCGGGCCAAACATGGCCGCGTTGCATTCGCTGGGGCCGCCAAAGCTGTGCGAGGCCGGATCTGCGCCGTCGTAGGCCTCGGTCTCGACGATGACACCGCCCACGCCATCGACCAGCAGCCGCATACCGATCAACTGGCGCGCCACGGTGTCGCTGACGGCCGAAAAATCTATTCCGGCAATGAGAGAAATTGGCTTGATGGCAATGGGTGAATGTTGCAATGCAGCCCCTGATAAAAAAACCCGCCATGGCAAAAAGCCCGTGCGGCGGTCAGCACGGATTGCGTGCCAGCAGAACAAAAAAACCGCGCCATAGGATTTGTCTTCCAGGCTGTCGGACAAAGAGAACAGCTCGGGTTGATGTCAGCAAGACCGGCAGCGCCAGACTTGTCAACCATCAGCTTTCCAGGGACCGCCTGAAGGTTGGGAGAGGCTGCGCGGCGTTCAATGCGCGCCTGGCTTCATGCGCTTGAAGGCCGTGACCGCCAGCAAGACGATGGCGCCGGCCACGATTCCCACGACGGCGTCGATGGCCAGCGGCGCCAGGGCGCCCAGCACACCGCCAATGCCGTTGACGTCGCTGGCCCATTGCGTGGCGACGTCAACAGCATGGTGCAGGAACGGGAAACCATGCGTCAAAATACCGCCGCCGACCAGAAACATCGCAGCGGTGCCGGCAATCGACAGGAACTTCATCAGCCACGGGGCTGAAAGCAGGATGCCGCGCCCCAGGCTTTGCTGAAAACGGCTCCACGCCCCGGCGCCCGGACGCTGGCTCAGGTAGAGCCCGCCGTCGTCAAGCTTGACAATGCCGGCCACCAGGCCATAGACCCCGGCCGTCATGACCAGGGCAATGCCGCTTAACACCATCAACTGGGTCGTGAAAGGGCTGTCCTGCACCGTGCCGAGCGTGATGGCGATGATTTCCGCCGACAAGATGAAATCCGTGCGGATCGCGCCCTTGATCTTGTCTTTTTCCACCTGTCGCAGGTCCACCGCCGGATCGGCCAGTGCGCTGACCAGCCTTTCATGCTCAGCCGCCTGCTCGGCAGAACTGTGCATGAATTTGTGCGCCAGCTTTTCAAAGCCTTCAAAGCACAGGAAAGCGCCGCCGACCATCAGCAGCGGCGTGACCAGCCACGGGGCAAACGCGCTGATCGCCAGCGCCGCCGGCACCAGAATGGCCTTGTTGATGAAGGAACCCCTGGCAACCGCCCAGACCACCGGCAATTCGCGCTCCGCCTTGACGCCTGAAACCTGCTGCGCATTCAGGGCCAGGTCGTCGCCGAGGACGCCGGCGGTTTTCTTGGCAGCCACCTTGGACAGCAGGGCCACATCGTCCAGCACGCTGGCAATGTCATCGATCAGGGCTAGAAGGCTGGTGGCCATGGGTTTTCAGGGCGTGCGGCGACACGACGGGGTTAAGGAAAAAAAGGAAACAGAAAAACGCAATCGTTCCGAATGCTGGCACAGCAAAAAACCGCCCTCAGGCGGTTTTCAGTTCCGGGCATCGGCGCATGGGCCCGGTATTGATCAGTGCGCTGTCAGGCGGCCGATAATAAAGCCCAGCGCCAGCGCCATGCCAACGGCTTCCAGCGGCTTGTCCTGAATCCAGGATTTTGAACACTCCACGGCACGTCCGGACGCTTCGGACGCCCGTGTGGCCTGCTCGGAAACACGGTCGGCGACGTGGGTCGCGCCGCTGGAGAGCCGGTTGACTGCCTCATGCGCCACGCTGGTGACACGTGCAACGGTGTCAATCGCAGGATCGACCATCTTGTCGATGGAACTGTGCAGCGCCGAGCCCGCCGATTCCACGCCGCGCTTTAGCGCGCCGCCGTCGGTGGTGTTGGTGTTGCCAGCGCTGGGATCGCCGGGGTATGAAGTCGTGTGTTCCATCTTGTTTCCTTTAAAAATTCAGCAGTTTCGAATCTTGCCGACAGGCGGTGCCGTGCAGAAACCACGCCACATGGGCTTGAAAGTCCAGTTTAAGCGGGGCTGCACTTCACCGCCTGTGCGGCGCCGCAGAGAGCCCTTGTAGGACAGAAAAGACAAACTCTGCCCAGCTGAAACCGAGACAGATTTGGGCCAATAATCCACTGCCGACACATGGCGCCAACCGGCCGCGCCAAAACCCGGAGGAACCCCATGCATCATTTTTCAAATTCCGCCCTTCAGAACCACCACGCAGGCGCTGCCGGCCACACCCTGCCCCGCAAGGGACCGGGCGAGGAGGCAGATGAAGACGAAGAAGGCCTGGAACTGCCGGTGAATCCCGACCAGGGAACGCCGCTGATTCCGGACGAGGAAGGCGAGGTCACGGCACCGACCTGACGCCGGCGCGAACGCCGGACCTTGGCGTCGCGTTTTGCACGAAATCGCGCGACGCCGGTGTGCTTCAGGGTTTCCCTCAACTGCTTTTCATGAAAGTGCTTGATCAAAAGCAAGTCCCGACGAGCTTGTTGCCATAGCATGGACATGTTGCTGTCGCAAAAAAGGAAGCCATGAACACACTGACCAAACTGGCAATGGGGATGATCGGCCAGCTCAAGCCGCAGCCAGCGCCATTCGGAGCGCGAGTTTTCGCCTTCACCGCTGGACCATCAGGTCTTGTCCGATCTGCTTTGGGCGGCAGCGGGCGTCAACCGGCCCGATGACGAGGGACGCACAACGCCCAGCGCGATGAATTCGCAGGAAATCGAGGTCTATGTGGCCTTGCCCGAGGGCCTGTACCGCTACGAGTCTTCCAGCCATGTGCTGTACCTGATCAGCGCGACCGATGTGCGGCGCGTGACGGGCTATCAGGACTTTGTCGACCAGGCGCCACTTGACCTGATTTTTGTCGCCGACCATTCGCGCATGACGGCGGTGCCTGCGGCAAACCGCGAATCGTATGCATCCGTGGCGGCAGGCGCCATGGCGCAATCCGTCTATCTGTTCTGTGCATCGGCCGGGCTGGGAACGGTGATTCGTGCCTGGATGGACCGCCAGGCGCTGTCCGAAGCCATGGGACTGCAAGCCGACCACCAGATACTGCTGTCGCAAACCGTCGGCTGGCCGACGGCGGCAGCTGGCGTCAGTCCACCGCCCGCTTGAGGCGCAACTCTTCGAGTTTTACGCTGCCAAAATCGACCGTCTTGAGCGACGGCATTTCACGCTTGAAGCCGGCGGCATGTTCGCAAAACTCCAGTGCGCGCTCGTTGCCCAGCAGCACCCACAAAGTGACCTGCGTGCAGCCTTCATCCTTCAGGCCGTCGCGCGCGCCGTCCCACAGCTGCAGGCCCACGCCCTTTCTCCAGTGCTCGGGCGCCACGTAGAGGGCCCAGATTTCGCCGACGGTCGAGCGGGTCTTGGCATCGCGCGAACGGTCGAAGCCGACGAAGCCGACGATCTCGTCGCCTTGCGTGGCCACCAGCACCTGCGGCTCGCTGTACTCGATGGCTTCGCGCCAGTAAGCCTGGCGCTTGTCCACCGTCATCTTGGCCAGGTAGTCCTCGGGCATCAAATCCTTGTAGGCGGCTTGCCAGGTGGCAACATGGATTTCGGCAATGGCTTTGGCATCACGGGCAAAGGCGGGACGGACTGAATAGCTGGACATAGGAGAAATCGCTTGTGAAAGTCAGGGGAATGCTCAAAAGGCCGGATTGTCGCGCAATTCGAATACGGCGCCCAAAGGGCTTGGGTTAAATTCAACCTTTTGCCTTGCGCCGACACGCTACCCCCACCCATCACGCCATGCCAGAACGCAAACCGACAGCCATAGCCCCGGCAGACCCCGCCGGCCTTGTCTTCAGCGCGCGCATCGCCGGCGGCGACTCGGTGTTTGAAGCGCCTGCGGCGCTGCCGCTGCTGCTCGCCGCCGAGCAGGCCGGCGTGTGGCTGCGGGGCAGTTCATGCCGCAACGGCACCTGCCGCGCCTGCGTGTGCCGGCTGGTCAGCGGCCAGGTGGTGTACCGCATCGACTGGCCGGGGCTGAGCCTGGATGAAAAACGCGAGGGTTTCATCCTGCCCTGCGTGGCGCATCCCGCATCCGACGTGGTGATTGAAGCGCTTTTCTGACCCCGAACAAACGCCTGCAGGCTGAGGCATGATTCCCACATGAAGATGACCCGACTGCAAACCCTGGCGCGCCGACTCGCTACGCCCGCCCTGATAGGCTGCGGCTTGCTGGCCACGGGCGCCAGTGCAGCCGCCGCCGCCCCGCCGTTCGAGGACACCATGGCCCAGCGCACACTGGCCTGCACCGCCTGCCATGGTCCGCAAGGCCGCGCCGCGCCCGACGGCTACTACCCGCGCCTGGCCGGCAAGCCGGCCGGCTACCTGTACAACCAGCTGCTCAATTTCCGCGAAGGCCGGCGCCACTACGGCCTGATGACCCGGCTGATCGATCCGCTGAGCGACGCCTACCTGCTGGAGATGGCGCAGTATTTCGCCAGCCTGGACGTGCCCTACCCGGCGCCGCTGCCGCCCCAGGCGCCCGCTGCGGTGCTGCGCCGGGGCGAGCAAGTCGTCATGCATGGCGACCGCGGCCGCAAGCTGCCCGCCTGCATCCAGTGCCACGGCCAGGCCATGACCGGCGTGGCGCCTGCGGTGCCGGGCCTGCTTGGGCTGCCGCGCGACTACCTCAATGCGCAGCTTGGCGCCTGGAAGGCCGGCCAGCGCCGCGCCCATGCTCCTGACTGCATGCAGGACGTCGTGGCCCGCCTGAGCCTGGAAGACATCAACGCGGTGGCCAGCTGGATTGCCGCCCAGCCGCTACCGGCCGATACCCGCGCGGCCAGTTCGCCACCCGCCAAAGCGCCGGGCAGCGACCCCCTGCGCTGCGGCAGCGCGGCACTGCCGGCGTCCGGCATGCCTGAGATGAAAGCGCAACCATGAAGACAAGGGCCCGATTTGCACTGGGCATCGCCGTGCTGGTGCTTGGCGCCGCGGCCGCCATCTGGGCGCTCAATGTGCGCGACGAGGTCGATCTCAAGGCCACGGCAGCTTTTGCCCCCTCCGACAGCCTGATCGCGCGCGGCGCTTACCTGGCCACGGCCGGCAACTGCATGGGCTGCCACACCGCGCGCGGCGGCGCCAGCTATGCCGGCGGGCTGGGCATTGCGACGCCCTTCGGCACGGTGTTCACCTCCAACCTCACGCCTGATGCCAATACCGGTATCGGCAGCTGGTCGTCGGCGCATTTCTGGCGCGCCCTGCACAACGGACGCTCCAAAAGCGGCCGCCTGCTGTATCCAGCCTTTCCCTACACCAGCTACACCCAGGTGACGCGCGAGGATTCGGACGCGATCTTTGCCTTCCTGCGCAGCCAGCCTGCGGTGAACCAGCCGAACCGGTCGCACGCGCTCGGTTTTCCCTTCAGCTCGCAGGCCGCGCTCGCCGTCTGGCGCGCGCTGTACTTCAAGCCCGGCGTGTACCAGCCAGACACCCGCCGCGATGCCGAATGGAACCGGGGCGCCTACCTGGCCAGAGGACTGGGCCATTGCAGCGCCTGCCATTCGCCGCGCGATGCGCTGGGCGGCAGCCGCCAGAGCCTGGCGCTGGCCGGCGGGCTGATCCCGATGCAGAACTGGTACGCGCCGTCGCTGACCTCGCCGCACGAGGCCGGCGTGAGCGACTGGGACCGTGAGCGCATCGTGCAACTGCTCCAGACCGGCGTGGCGCCGGGCACCTCGGTCAGCGGACCGATGGCCGAGGTGGTGCTGCGCAGCACCCAGCACCTGACGGACCAGGACCTGAGCGCCATGGCGAACTTTCTCAAGGCGCTTCCCGGCGCAAGCCCGGCGCCTGAAAAAACCGCCCTGCCCCGCCCCGCCCCGCCGTCATCGAGCACTGACAAAACCGCGAAACTGTACGAGCAGCATTGCGCGCAGTGCCACGGTGCGCAGGGCGAAGGCATTGCCAATGCCTATCCGCCGCTGGCCGGCAACCGGGCGGTGACGATGGCCGCCGCCGACAACCTGGTGCAGATGGTGCTCAACGGCGGCTTTGCGCCGGCAACAGTGGGCAATCCCCGGCCCTTTGGCATGCCGCCTTTCGTGCTGGTGCTTGGCGACAGCGAGGTGGCCGGCCTGATCAGCCATATCCGCACTTCGTGGGGCAACCAGGCCGGCGCCGTCACGCCGCTGGAAGTCAACCGCGTTCGGGCCAACCAGGCGCATTGAGCGCCCACCGCCAGGTTTTTATCTTGGCGCTGGCGGGTCGGTCATGCGGTCGCGGTTGGCGAGCGCCGGAAAGCCCTTGAGCCAGAGCACGGCCACCAGCAGCGTCCCGATGCCGCCCGCGACCACCGACCCGACCGGCCCGAGCAGCGCCGCCGTGGCGCCAGATTCGAATTCGCCGAGCTGGTTCGACGCGCCGATGAACACCGAATTGTCAGCGCCACCGACAGCAGCAGGGCGCCCGCCGCCGGCGCCCCGCGCAGCAAGCCCAGACCCCAGGGCCCGACATGCACGATGCCTTTGGCAAACATCGGCAGCAAGGCTGTGGCGCGCGGCAGCATCACCGCCGGCACCAGCATCGGCGTCAGGGCCTGCTGCGCCGGCATCTGGAAGGTGCGTGCCACGCCCAGCATGACCGACACACCAAGCAGCAACTCGCGCGACACCCAGCCGCTTGATGCGCCCCAGCCCTGCGTCGCGGCCACCAGGAGCAGCGCCACGCCGCCTTGCGTCAGCAGGCAGGCCGCCACGATATGCGCCCGGTTCAGCCGGTCGGCCACATGCCCGGCCACCAGTGTCAAGAGCAGCGCAGGCGCGAACTGGTACAGGCCGACCAGCCCCAGGTCCCAGGCGCTGCCGGTCAGCTCGTACATCTGCCAGCCGACGGCAACCATCAGCATCTGGTTGCCGGTGGTGCCGAACAGTCGGGAAAACCACATGCGCATGAAGGCGCGCTGGCGGGTGAGTTCGGCAAAGCTGTGCATGGGCATGGGGCCGGGAGCTTACCAGCGGGCCGCTTCTCCAAACCCGTGAAGGCCAGCATTCACAGCCACCTGTTGCTATATATTAAATAGCTGCTAACGTATTCTGTGTATGCGTAAACGACCTTTTTTACATAAAACCAAACCCATTCGCTCTCATTCTGGCTCGCGGCGGACCCACCAAAACCGCACGCATCACCCTGTCCGAAATGATTGACCGGACGCACCGGCCACGTATAAAGTTGCACTGATAATTCAAGCATCAACTTAATGGAGAAACGACATGGCAAAAGGTCAACAGAACAACGACAAGATGGTCAAAAAACCCAAGAAAGACAGCTCGCCGCCCAAGCTGGTGTCGCCCGACGCGGTTCGCCCGACCGTGGTGACGCAGGTTCCGATTCGCGGCAAGCTGAAGAATAAATAAGCGCCTCATGGTGCTTCCCGCAGGTCCTTCCACCGCACTTGCGCCAGAGCCTGCCCCGGCAGGCGGCCAGCCGGGCAACCCGCTGCACGGCGTCAAGCTCGAAACCATCGTCACCGCGCTGGCCGCCCACTACGGCTGGGAGGGCCTGGGCCAGCGCATCAACATCCGCTGCTTCACCAGCGAGCCCAGCGTGGCGTCGAGCCTGAAATTCCTGCGCAAGACGCCCTGGGCGCGCGAGAAGGTTGAAAGCCTCTACCTTTTCATGCTGCGCGAGGTCCGGCGCACCAGCCCGACCGTTCACAACTTCCCTCCGCCCAAGCCTTGACCCCTGCCCAGGAAATCACTGGCCCCGGCGCGCCTGCGGACCCGCCTTTGCAGATCCTCCATGCCGACGACAGCCTGATGGTGCTTGGCAAGCCCTCGGGCCTGCTTTCCGTACCCGGGCGCGGTATGGACAAGCAAGACTGCCTGAGCCGCCGGGTGCAATCCATCTACTCTGATGCACTGGTCGTCCACCGGCTGGACATGGCCACATCGGGCTTGATGCTGATGGCGCGCGGCGCCGCAATGCAGCGCGCACTGAGCCAGCTGTTCGAGCGCCGCGCGGTCCACAAGCGTTATGTGGCGCTGGTCGATGGCCGGCTGGCGCCCGCATCGAGCGCTGACGGCTGGGGCCTGATCGACCTGCCAATCGCGGTGGACTGGCCGCGCCGCCCGCTGCGCATCATCGACGCCGCCAGCGGCAAGCCCAGCCAGACGCGCTGGCGCAGCCTGGCCTTTGATGATGCGGAAAACCGCACGCGCGTTGAGCTGGAGCCGATCACCGGCCGCTCGCACCAGTTGCGGGTGCACCTGCTGGCGCTGGGCCATCCGATCCTGGGCGATGCGCTGTATGCGCCCGGGGCGGTGCAGGCCCGGTCGCCGCGCCTGCTGCTGCATGCCTGCGCCCTGCGCCTGGTCCATCCGGCAACCGGCGCCCTGCTGTCGTTTGAAAGCCCGCCTGATTTTTAACCGTTCCGGCGTTCGCGCCTGCATGCCGGAACGCCTGGCGCTACCATGCGCTGCATGACGACTCCACACCTTTTCATCCTGACCGGCGGATCGCGCGGCATGGGCCTGTCGATGGCGCGCCAGTTGCTCGCGCCGGGCCACACGCTGCTGTGCATCTCGCGCACTGAATCGCCTGCGCTTGCGCAGCATGCCCGGCAGGCCGATGCCTGTCTGCTCCAGTGGTGCCACGACCTGGCCGACAGCAGCGCGCCGGGCACACGGCTTGAAGGCTGGCTGCGCGAACAGGGCGGCACGGACTGGCACAGCGCCACGCTGATCAACAACGCCGGCGTCATTGCCCACATTGGTCCACTGAGCCAGGCCGACCCAGCCGATCTGGCGCATGCCCTGCGGGTCGGGCTGGAAGCACCGATGCTGCTGACGTCAGCCTTCCTGCGCGCCACCGAAGGCTGGAAGGCCGAACGCAGGGTGCTCAACATCTCGTCGGGCCTGGGCCGCAGGCCAATGGCGTCGCAGGCTGCCTATTGCGCAGCCAAGGCCGGCATGGACCATTTCAGCCGCTGCGTGGCGCTGGAAGAAGCGCTCAAGACCGGTGGCGCAAAAATTTGCTCCCTCGCGCCCGGCGTCATCGACACCTCCATGCAGCTTCAGCTGCGCAGCGCCCCTCGAGACGCTTTTCCCGACCGCGACAGCTTTGCGCGGCTCAAGACCGGCGGCCAGCTGACCGAGCCTGGCGAAGCCGCCCGGCGCGTGCTCGCCTGGCTGGCGCGGCCCGACTTTGGCGCGCAGCCGGTCGCTGACGTCCGGGACTGAAAACCGCTCAATACACCTCGGGCACGACGATGTCCTGCGGCACCGGCTGGCGCACGTAGTCTTCATGGCGGATTCGCGCGGGCAGCACCACGGACGGATGCTGGGTTTCCTGGTAGGGCATTTGCGCCAGCAAGTGGTGAATGCAGTTCAGCCGGGCTTTTTTCTTGTCATCGGCCTGCACCACCCACCACGGTGCCTCGGCAATGTGCGTGCGCTCCAGCATGACTTCCTTGGCGCGGGTGTACTCCTCCCAGCGGCGGCGCGACTCCAGATCCATCGGGCTGAGTTTCCACTGCTTGAGCGGGTCATGGATGCGGCCCAGAAAGCGCAGGTTCTGCTCGTCGTCGGAGATTGAAAACCAGTACTTGATGATCTGCACGCCCGAACTGACCAGCATCTTTTCAAACTCCGGCACGGTGCGGAAAAACTCCTCATACTGCGCGTCAGTGCAAAAACCCATCACCCGCTCGACGCCGGCGCGGTTGTACCAACTGCGGTCAAACAGCACCATCTCGCCGGCGGCGGGCAAATGCGCGACGTAGCGCTGAAAGTACCACTGGGTGCGTTCGCGTTCGTTGGGCGCGGGCAGCGCCGCCACGCGGCACACGCGCGGATTCAGGCGCTGGGTGATGCGCTTGATCACGCCGCCCTTGCCGGCGGCATCGCGCCCTTCAAACAAGATGACCACCTTGTGGCCGCTGGCAATCACCCAGTCCTGCAGCTTGACCAGTTCGCCCTGCAGGCGAAACAGCTCGCGAAAATACTGGCGGCGGCGTTCCTTGTCCTGCGCGCTTGAGGTGATGGGTTCTTCCCCTGTGAGCTGGGCCAGCGTCTGGTCTTCAAGCTCCATCTCCAGCTCTTCGTCGTAGCTGTCGATCAGGTCATTGCGGATTCGCCGCATCACCTCTTCGTCAATTGAATTCATGGCGCGCTCCGGGCACTGCTGGTTAATTTAACAGGCCAGCATAACAATGCGTTGTTTCAGTTTGATGAAAAATTAAAGCCGCCTGCAGGGAAAACGAATGCGGGGTATTTCAGAAGTATTTTGCTTTTTTTATAACATACAACGCATACGTGGCATGCGCAAAGCACTTGTTTGATGCCTCAAGAGTAACCATGGACCGGTCAGTCGGCTTTCAGTATCTGGAAGATCTCGTCCTTGCGTTCGAGCCGCTTTTTCTTCAGCACTTCCAGCGCGTCTACGGCCATGGCGGTCTTGCCCTGCTCATGTTGGGTAATCGTGTGATTGTCGGCATCGTAATGTTCACAAAGGCTTGCGAAATGTGCGTCTGATGCCTTGAGCTGCTTCATTTTTTCAAGGTATTGGGGAAACTCATGCGCCAGATCGTGATTCAACAATTCCATGACAACTCCTTTGAGAACAAAAATTCAGGCGCCTTGATCGCGCACCACCAGCACGGGCAGGTGGGCGTGCGACAACACCTGGGCCGTGACACTGCCAAGGGCCAGTTTCTCCAGCCCCCGGCGGCCGTGCGAGCCCATCACCACCAGGTCGGCATTGAGGGTTTCGGCAGCTTCCAGGATGGCCTGATAAACCGAATGGCCTTCCACGACCGAACCCTTGACAAACATTCCCCGGGCTTCGAAAACCTGCCTGGCCGCGCTGATGGCTTCATTCGCCTCCACCGTGGCGGCACGCAGGTAGTCGGACTGGCCATAAGAAAAATCAGCGCCCCTGTTGGTGAAGACATAAGGGTCAATGACATAGATCAGCGTCACCGAACTCCTGAACGCGCACGCAATGGCCCGCGCTTTGTCGACAGCGTGACGGGCGACGGGCGAGCCGTCGACAGGAACAAGAATGTGCTTGAACATAGGCCCAATTCCTTGACTTCAGGGCTCAATCCGAACGCCTTTCCAGAACGCGACATGCCCCTTGATATTGTCGGCTGCGGGCTTGGGATCGGGGTAATACCAAGCGGCGTCGGTGTTCATTTCGCCGTTGACGAGCAGCGAGTAATAGCTGGCCTGGCCTTTCCACGAACACATGGTGTGGTGGTTGCTGAACGTCACGTGGTCGCGGTTGAGCGAGGTTTCGGGGAAATAATGGTTGCCTTCAAGCACCACGGTGTTGTCGCTTTGGGCAATGACAGCGTCATTCCAGATAGCCTTCATGTTTTTCCTTCCTGATGTTCGATGAATGGTCGCCCAGGGCTGGCGGAATTCGTTTCGCTTGATGCCTGCACGGACTTTGCCAGCCGCATGGCCTTCTTGTAACAGCTAGGCGGCCGGCGCGGCGTAGGATAAGGTGAAATTTGCAAACAATCATTTCCTGCTTGTAAAAATACCGCCGCCCTGACAAACCCCTGACGGCATCCCCGATCTTGCCGCAGACGGCGCCGACGGCAAAAGGCGTTTTAATTTGCGACAAAATCATCCCACCCTTTTTGCCTGGACCTTCCATGACTTCTCCCCTGCCCGATATTGAATTGTCCGAGGAACTGATCCGCAGGTTCGACAAGCTCGGCCCCCGCTATACCTCCTACCCGACCGCCGACCGGTTCCACGCCGGCTTCAACGAGCAGTCGTACCAGGGCCACCTCGCGCAGCGCGCCGGCCAGCCCGGCAACCCGCCGCTGTCGATCTACGTACACCTGCCGTTTTGCGAATCGCTGTGCTACTTTTGCGCCTGCAACAAGATCATCACGAAAGAGCACGGCCGGGTCGCCGAATACCTGCGCTACCTCGACAAGGAAATGGCGCTGGTCGCCGCGCAGATCGGCCCCGACCGCAAGGCGGTGCAGTTGCACCTGGGTGGCGGAACGCCGACTTTTTTCAGCGCCGAAGAACTCGGCCAGCTGATGGACATGCTGCGCCGGCATTTCGACTTCACGCCAGATGCCGAACTGGGCGTTG
Organism: Polaromonas sp. DSP2-3-2b2; assembly: GCF_049895905.1. NCBI lineage: Bacteria > Pseudomonadati > Pseudomonadota > Betaproteobacteria > Burkholderiales > Comamonadaceae > Polaromonas > Polaromonas sp. DSP2-3-2b2. The sequence goes on from NZ_JAFCTH010000002.1 coordinate 345,674, forward strand.
AAATCGACCCGCGCACCGTCGGCGACGGCACGCTGGCCATGCTCGCCGGGCTGGGTTTCAACCGCAACAGCTTTGGCGTGCAGGACTTTGACCCGGCGGTGCAGCAGGCCGTCAACCGCATCCAGCCGCTGGAAATGGTCGAAAAAGCCGTCGAGGAAAGCCGCAAGGCCGGCTTCGAGTCGATCAATGCCGACCTGATCTACGGCCTGCCCAAGCAGACGCTGACCAGCTTCGGCCACACGCTCGACAGCCTGATCCGCATCGCGCCCGACCGCATCGCGCTGTACAACTACGCGCACCTGCCCCAGCGCTTCAAGGCCCAGCGGCTGATCAACGACAGCGACCTGCCGTCGGCCGAGGAGCGGCTGCAGATTTTCATGATGTCGATGCGGCGCCTGCTGGACGCCGGTTATGTGTACATCGGGCTCGACCATTTTTCAAAGCCCGACGACGAATTGAACAAGGCAAGACTGGGCAAAACCCTGCACCGCAATTTCCAGGGCTACACCACGCGCTCCGAATGCGACCTGATCGGCTTTGGCGTGTCGGCCATCAGCAAGGTTGGCAACTCCTACAGCCAGTCGGTGCGCACCGTCAACGCCTACTACGAGCGGCTCGACCAGGACCGCCTGCCGCTTGAAAAAGGTTTTGAGTTGAGCGCGGACGACGTGCTCAGGCGCGAGATCATCATGACGCTGATGTGCAGCGCGCCGGTTGAGTTTGACGCTGTCAACCGCGACCACGGCATCGACTTCAGCACCTATTTTGCGCACGAGCTGGCGCTGCTCCAGCCGTATCAAGAAGCGGGCCTGATCACCATCGATGCGCAGGCGATCCGGGTCACGCCCAAGGGACGCATGTTTGTTCGCGCCAGCGGCATGGTGTTCGACAAGTACCTGACCCAGCCGACCACAGCGGCCTATTCCAAGCTGATCTGATCGCTCTCTAGGCAACAACGGACGGCAAAAAGGCTGTTCCAATAGGCGGTTTAACGCAAAAACTCCCGGCTGCCTGTCAGGCAGCCGGGCATTGCCACCCGAGAACGATTCCCATGGCCATCAAAGCCACCATTCACAAAGCCCAACTGCAAATTGCCGACATGGACCGCGGCATTTATGGCGACCACAACGTCATCATTGCCCGCCACCCATCCGAAACCGACGAACGCATGATGATCCGCCTGCTGGCGTTCGCGCTGAACGTGCAGGGCGACGACAAGCGCGGCAACCTCGAATTCGCCAAGGACCTGTGGGATGTGGACGAGCCCGCGCTCTGGCACAAGGACTACACCGACGCGGTGCTGCACTGGATCGACGTCGGCCAGCCCGACGACAAGCGCCTGATGCGCGCCGCCGGCCGGGCCGAGCGGGTCACGGTCATCAGCTTTTCCAGCAGCACGCCGGTCTGGTGGAAAGGCATTGAAAGCAAGCTGACCCGCGCCGCCAACCTGGTGGTCTGGCAGATCGAAGCGGCCCAAAGCCAGGCGCTGGCCAAACTCGCCCAGCGCGGCATGCAGCTGCAGATCACGATTCAGGACGGCACGGTGTGGATGAGCACCGGCAGCGAGTCGGTGGAAATCACGCCGCGCCGGCTGACGGCTGGCGGCTGAGCTGTCAAAAGTCGTCAGCTTTCGCGCACAGGTGCGGCCGCTGTTGGAGCTTGTGCCTGGCGCTGATCAGTCGATAGTCTCGCCGCGCAATTGAAGCAGAAATTGGCATGCGGCGCATGGCCCTCGGCCAGGCATGCGCTACAGGTGCGCGCCGCCGATTCAGGAGACATCTTCGTTCGTCGCTGCGCCGCCATTTCGGCGGTGACAATGCCCGTCGGCACGGCCAGCGTGCCCCAGCCCAGCAGCATCATGAAAGATGCAATCAACCGTCCCAGGTCGGTCTTGGGCGTGATGTCACCAAAGCCCACCGTCGTCACCGTGCTGATGGCCCAGTAGACCGACGTCGGTATGCTGGTAAATCCGTTGGCCCGGCCTTCCACCACGTACATCACCGTGCCCAGGACAAGCACCAGCATCACGACTGTGGACAAAAACACCAGGATTTTTCGCCTGCTGGCTGCCAGTGCGCTTCCCAGGGACTGGTATTCAGCCACATATTCGGTGAGCTTGAACACGCGAAACACGCGCAGCAGCCGCAGCACACGCACGTCGATCAACGCGTAGAGTTCCGGAAAAAACAGCGCCAGATAGGTGGGCAGCACGGCCAGCAGGTCAATAATGCCGAAAAAGCTGGTGGCATAGCGCCAGGGATTGCGAATGCATACCAGCCTGGCAATGTATTCAAAGGTAAAAAGCAGTGTAAAAAACCATTCGGCTATTGCAAACGTCCTGGCGTGCATTCGATTGACCGCCTCGACACTGTCGGCCATCACCACGGCAACGCTGAGCAAGATAATGCCGATAAGGACCTGGTCGAACAAGCGGCCGGCCGGTGTATCGGCTTCGAAAATGATCGTGTACCAGCGTAGCCGCCAGCCGCCCAAAGGCTTCAAAGGCACGAACGGGGGTCTTTTTTGAGAGGTAAGGGCCATGGTTGAAGGCAAGTTTCAGGTTTGTACGGGTTCCAGCTTTCAGAATAAACCAAAGCAGACCAGTCGCTGAAGCTGCCAATCCAAAGGGATACCTTCAATTTTCCATGCTGCTATTTTTTTAATAGCTGCTTTCACAGGTGGATATGGCGCAAAAGCCATTTTTCATTCTGAATTTACTGGAATCAGCCCGGCCGGCCTTCAGCCTCCTGCAGCGCGCGCCACATCACCTTGCCCGAGCCGCTCTTGGGCAGCGCATCGACGAACTGGACAACGCGAGGGTATTTATAGGCAGCCATGTGCTCCTTGCACCAGTCGATGATCTCGCGCTCGCTGACCTGGCCCTTGAACTGTTCACGCAGCACCACGACGGCCTTGACCGACTCGCCCCGGTAGGCGTCGCGGGTGGAAATGATGCAGGCCTCCTGAACCGCCGGATGCCTGAACATCAGCGCTTCCACCTCGGCCGGCCAGACCTTGAAGCCCGATGCGTTGATCATGCGCTTGAGCCGGTCGGTGATGAAGAAGTAGCCTTCCTCGTCCACATGCCCCAGGTCGCCCGAGCGAAAGAATTGCTTGTCGTCGATTTCGATGAAGGCGGCTGCAGTGGCCCCGGGCTGCTTCCAGTAGCCCGAGAAGTTCTGCGGCCCGCTCATGATGATCTCGCCCTGCTCGCCCTGCGGCATTTCCTCAAGGGTCAAAGGGTCGATGACGCGCGCCTCGGTGCTCATGAAGGGAATGCCGAGGCATTGCTGCTTGGTGGCGTCGGGCGGGTTGCTGTGCGACGGCGCGGCGGTTTCGGTCAGGCCGTAGCCTTCGGCGAAACGCAGGCCGTATTGCTCCCACAGCCGCTGCGCCACGGCCTGCGGCATGGCCGCGCCGCCGCCGCCGATGTACACCAGGCTGCTCAAATCAAAACTGGCGAAGTTCGGGCTGGCCAGCAGGTCGATCACCATGGTCGGGATGTTGGTCCAGTGCGTCACGCGCCAGCGCGAGATCAGCCGGCCGGCCAGTTCGCGGTCCCAGCGCGGCATGATGACCAGCGTGGCGCCGCCGTAGATCGACGCATGCATCACCGACACCATGCCGGTGATGTGGAACATCGGAATCACCGACAGCACGACGTTCTCGGATGTGCTGTTGCCCCACAGGCCGCTGGCGACGGCGTTGTGCATCAGGCTGGCATGGGTGTGCATGCAGCCCTTGGGCAGGCCGGTGGTGCCGCTGGTGTAGGGCAGCACGGCCAGGTCCTGCGGCGTGGCCGCGTGGTCGGGCAAGTGGCTGATGTCGCTGGCGGCCAGCGCATCGGTCCAGGCCAGCACCGACCCGCCTGGCAGCGCGGGCAGGTCGTGCCGGGTGCCCAGCCAGTCGCGCCAGGATTGCGGCATCGCGTCGTCGCCGTCGGCCGCAGCCGTTTCGCCCTCGAAGGCGTCGCTGTAATGCGTCACGATCAGGTGCGCCAGCCGTTCGGCCGGTGGCAGTTCGCCGCTGGCCTTGGCCAGTTCGGGCGCCAGGTCGGCGGCGGTGATGACGACCTTGACATCGGGGTCGGTGATGTAGTGCTTGAGTTCCTCGGCACGGTTCATCGGGTTGACCGGCACCACCACCGCATCGATCCGCAGGATGGCGAAATGCGCAATCACCCATTGCGGGCAGTTTTGCAGGTTGAGCAGCACCCGGTCGCCCTTTCGCACGCCGAGCCGATGCAGCGTAGCGGCCAGGCGCTCGGCCTGTCGCAGCACTTCGGCATAACTCAGTGCCTGGTCAAAAAACACCAGCGCCGGCTTGTCAGGGAAGCGCAGCGCGCTGACCGCCAGGTTGTGCCACAGGGAAGTTTGCGGCGGCGTGATGCTGCGCGGCAGGCGTTTGGGCCAGAACGGGTAATGCAGGTCGTGGCGCGGCGGCGCGCCGGCTACCGGTTGGTCGGCGGTTGAAGAACGGGTCAAGGCAGTACTCCAGGCTGAATAAGGTCCGCTCAGGCTAACCCGAGTCCGGGCGCGGCGCATTCGGGTCGCTGCTGATGGCAGCGCGCTTTTTGTCGCATGCGTGACGCCGCGCCCAGGCGGCCGGTCAGGCGTTCAATCCAGCCGCCACGCAAGCCAGCGCGGCTCACGGCTGGAATGGCTGGAAATTCGATAAAACCCCGCCTGGCCGGAACCTTTTCCGCCATGGCCTATCATTTACCCCTGCGCGCCCTGCTCTTCGTCCTCATGATCGCCCTGCTGCTTGTGCGCGACTGGACGGGCGACGTGATGGCCAATGACATGGCGCTGGCTTCGCTGCAACACCCGCACCAGCCCCAGCAATCCACTACCAAAATAATAGCTACTTACGCCCACAGGAAAAGCGCAGAAGCCCATTTTGACCATGAATCGGCAATGCCGGCGGCACATGAGTGCGCAGGGCACGCGGCGGATGGCGCGGACGGGCATTGCCCATCCTGCGACGTCTGCCAGGCGTGCCACAGCGTCGCGCTCACCCCGGCGGCCGGGGGCGCAGCGCCGGTTTTCGGTTCACGCATCCAGCCCCACGCCAAAGCTGCACGCTTCGCCAGCGCCGAAGCCGCGCCCGGCCACAAACCACCCATTTCCTGACGCCCAGGCCCGTATTGGGCCTGTACTTGCCAGCGGCACGGTCTTTTTCAAAGACCGGCATGCCGCCCACCGGCGATGCCCCGCATCGCCCCGCTCGTATTTCAGGAGACTTTTGTGAACATCCCTTTCTTGTCGAACGTACCCGCCCGGCTGGCGCTGATGGCCGTGGCCTGTGTCGCCCCGGCGCAGGCCGCCCCTTATCCCCAACTCGACCCGCAGCCAACCACGCTGGCTGCCAGCGCCGACACGCCGGTTCAGGCCGCGCTGTTCCGCTCGGCGTTTGCCGGCGTTCCCACGGGGGTGGAACAAACCCGTGTGGACTGGAAAAAAGCCAATGCCGATGTCGGCCAGTTCCAACGCGGCCATGCCGATCTTTTGAAATGGGAGCAGGAGCAGGCCAAAGCCGCCAATCCCCCATCCAGCCCAGCCCCTGCCCCCACCCGTTAAGGCGTGCCATGAACCTATTCTTGAACCCACGCGCCACCCCGGCGCAACGCCTGGGCGCCGTTGCCAGTTTGATACTGGCCCTAACCGGACACGCGGCGCTGGCGGCCACGCCCGAGCTTGACGGCGGCGTGACCGCTCTGCAGCAACTCGCCGCTGGCAGGGCTGTCGGACTGGGCAGCGCCACCGTGCCGATTGCCCGCCCCGGCGTGGACGCCACGGCAGAGGTCAACGAACTGCTCAAGGCGCCCTTGAGCGCCGAAGCGGCCGTGCGCATCGCCCTGCTGAACAACCCTGGCTGGCAGGCGTCGCTGGCCGGTGCAGGCGTCAGTATTTCAGACACGGTGCGCGACAACCACCCGGCCAAACTCAAGGCGCGGCAAGACCTGACGCTGCTGTCCGCCCAGGCGCGCAAGGCGTGGATCACGGCGGTGGCCGCCGCCCAGGGCGCGGCCACCATGCTGCAGGCGCAGGAAACGGCGCAAGCCGCAGGCGAGCTGAGCCGGCGCATGACGCAGGTCGGCAACCTGAGCAAACTGCAGCAGGCCAAGGACCAGCTGATGCTGTCCGAAGCCACGCTGCAACTGGCCAAAGCGCAGCAGGTCGCGTTCAATGCGCGTGAACAGCTCATCACCCTGCTCGGCCTGTGGGGCGGGCAGACCGGCTTCACGCTGCCCGCCGAGCTGCCCGCGCTGCCGCCGCAGGCGCAGGACATGCCCGACGTGGAAAGCCGGGCGGTGCGCGAGCGCATGGAGCTGCGCACGGCCCAGGACCAGTGGCAGCGCCAGCGGGCCAGCAAGCCGCGTCCGGCCAGCGCCGATGCGCTGTGGGACGCGATGGGCGACGCCGCCGGGGTGCGCGCGCTGGCGGTCAGCACGCGCAGCGAAGCGCGGCAGGTTTACAACAACTACCGCACGGCTTACGACGTGGCGCGCCACTACCAGAGCGAAGTGCTGCCGCTGCGCAAGTTCATCAACGACGAGACGGTGCTGCGCTACAACGGCATGCTGCTCAGCGTGTTCGACCTGCTGGCCGACACCCGCGCGCAGGCGCTCAGCGCCAGCAGCGCGATGGATGCCCAGCGCGATTTCTGGCTGGCCGAGGCCGACCTGCAGACCCTGCTGGCGGGCGCGCCGGTGGCGTTGCCGTCCGGCGCTCAGGCGTCCAGCCCTTCGGGCACCGCAGCCGCTGGCGCTGGCGCGCACTGAACCCGCACCGCCACAACCATCAAAATCTCAAGGATTTCTCCATGAATCGACGCAATTTTTTCAACGGCGCGGCGCTCACGGCCGTGGTCGCCGCCTCGGTCATCCGGGTGGCACTGGCCGCCCTGCCCGAGCCGGTCCTGATGAGCGGGGCGGACACTGCGCCGCCGCTGGTGCCGCCGAGCGGCCGGCCTTACAACCCGGTCGTCACCCTGAACGGCTGGACCCTGCCCTGGCGCATGAACAACGGCGTGAAGGAGTTTCACTTGGTGGCCGAGCCGGTGGTGCGCGAGATGGCGCCCGGCTTCAAGGCCCACATGTGGGGCTACAACGGCCAGAGCCCCGGCCCGACGATTGAAGTCGTCGAAGGCGACCGGGTGCGCGTGTTCGTCACCAACCGGCTGCCCGAGCACACCAGCGTCCACTGGCACGGCCAGCGCCTGCCCAACGGCATGGACGGCGTGTCCGGCCTGACGCAACCGGCCATTCCGGTCGGCAAGACCTTTGTCTATGAGTTTGTGGCCCGGCGCCCCGGCACCTTCATGTATCACCCGCATGCCGACGAAATGACGCAGATGGCCATGGGCATGATGGGTTTCTGGGTCACGCATCCGAAGGCGAAACATCCGCTGATCGACGAGGTGGACCGCGATTTCGTGTTTTTACTCAGTGCCTACGACATCGACCCCGGTACCATGACGCCGAAAATCATGACCATGCTGGACTTCAACCTGTGGACCTGGAACAGCCGCATCTTTCCGGGCATTGACACGCTCAACGTGCGCCTGGGCGACAAGGTGCGCATCCGCATCGGCAACCTGACCATGACCAACCACCCCATGCACTTGCACGGCCACGAGTTCAAGGTCACTGGTAGCGACGGCGGACCGTGGCCGCTGGCCGCGCGCTGGCCCGAAGTCACCACCGATGTCGCTGTCGGACAGATGCGGCAGCTTGAATTTCTGGCCGACGAGGAAGGCGACTGGGCTTTTCACTGCCACAAGAGCCACCACACGATGAACGCCATGGGCCACGCCATTCCGACAACGATTGGCGTGGACCATCGCGGGCTGGTCGGCAAGCTGCAAAAAGCCATGCCCGACTACATGGTGATGGGCGAGCGCGGCATGGCCGACATGGGTGCCATGGAAATGTCTATTCCCGAGAACACCGCGCCGATGATGACCGGCACCGGCCCCTACGGCAGCGTGGAAATGGGCGGCATGTTCAGCGTGCTCAAGGTGCGCAAGGGCCAAAAGCCCGGCGACTACAAAAACTCCGGCTGGTATAAGCAGCCCACCGGAACCCGCGCCTTTGAATGGACCGGCGCCCTGCCCGATCCGGCGCGCAGGCAGGCCAGCGCGGCCACGCCCGCCCCGGCAGGCCCGCAGACCGAAGTGCAAATCCGCAAGCCCACGGGCCACGCGGGCCATTGATTTTCCCAGCCACTTACCTTCAACCCAAGGAAACACCATGAAGACGACTATCAAAACTATAGCTTCTTGCGCCCTGCTGGCCTGCGCAACAGCCACTTTTGCCGCAGGAAACCACGCGGGCGGGCATGCACACGGCCCGGCCAGCGCGCCAGCCATTGGCGAAGCCGGCGTGGCCGCCAACGTCACGCGCACCGTGGAGGTGGACATGAGCGACGCGATGCGCTTTACCCCCGCCGCCATTCAAGCCAAGCAAGGCGAGACGATCCGCTTCGTGGTGAAAAACAGCGGCAAGCTCCGCCACGAGTTCGTCCTGGGCACGGAAAAAGACCTCAAGGCGCACTACGAAGTGATGAAAAAGAACCCGCACATGGAGCATGCCGACGACAACATGCTCAGCGTGGCGCCCGGCCAGAGCGCCGAGTTGCTGTGGCGTTTCACCCAGGCGGGAACGGTGGATTTTGCCTGCCTGCATCCGGGCCACTATGATGCCGGCATGAAAGGCAAGGTTGCCGTCGCCGCCAGCGGCCAGTCCGCCAAGCCCGCCATGGGCATGGGCGGCATGGCCAAGGTGAGTGACGTGGCCAGTCCGGCCCCGAAAATGGACATGATGGGCATGGACATGAGCAGCGGCGAGGTGAAGAAAATTGACAAGGAAGCGCAAAAAATCACCCTCAAGCACGGCCCCATCAAAAACCTCGACATGCCGGGCATGACGATGGTGTTCAAGGTCGTGGACCCGTCTTTGCTGGACAAGGTCAAGGCCGGCGACCAGGTGAAATTCACCGCCGAACACCAGGGCAGCGCCATGGTCGTCACGGCGATTGAAACCGCCAAATAACGGTACGCCTGCAAGGAACACCCGATGAAAAGACGATTTCTGCTTCAAACCCTCGCCAGCCTGGCGGGCACTGCCCTTGCGCCCGGCCTGATGGCGCAAACCCGGCCCCGGGTCGAAGTCTGGAAAGACCCGGACTGCGGCTGCTGCAAGGACTGGATCAGCCACCTGGAGGCCAACGGCTTTCAGGTCAAGGTCCACGACAGCGGCAACGCGGCCGCCCGCGCCCGGCTGGGCGTGCCTGAAAAGATGGGTTCCTGCCACACCGCGCAGGTCGGCGGCTATGCGATTGAAGGCCATGTGCCGGCCCGCGACATCCGGCGGCTGCTGAAGGAGCGCCCCAAGGCCGTGGGCCTGGCCGTGCCGGGCATGCCGGTCGGCTCGCCGGGTATGGACGGGCCTGCCTACCAGGGCCGCAAGGACCCGTATGACGTGCTGCTGATCCAGGCGGACGGCGGCAGCCGGGTGTACCAGAGCTACCGCGACTGAACTTGACCTGGCCCGCTTGCGGCGGCGCGCTCAGATGCGTCTGTTGCGCAGCCGCAGGGCGTTGCCTATGTCAAGGTCGCGCTTTGGATCAGCTTGTCGCTCAGGCCGCGCTGTGCGTATCCAGCACGACAGCAAACCACCAGCGCCGACCCATCCTGCATGCTCTTGCTCAAACCATGCAGCAACCTGCTGTAGAAAAAAAGCTTTTGCGCTTAAATTCAGCCCGTGGCCAGCGCGGCGCACACGCGTTGCAGTCGCTCGCCGGCCTCGCGGGCGACCGTTGCTACTTCCGGGTTGTCAGTCACTTGAAGCATCGCTATCGGGTCAATGAGGCCGACCGTCACCTTGCCGTCGGCATCCTGACGCACGACTACATTGCACGGCAGCAACAGGCCGATATCAGGTTCAGCCATCAGGGCGCGGTGAGCCAGCGCGGGATTGCAGGCGCCGAGAATGCGATGTGCCGGAACATCGATGCCGAGTTTGTTTTTCATCGTTGCCTGCACGTCGATCTCGGTCAAGATGCCGAAACCCTCATTCTTCAGCGCAGCGCTCACCCGTTCGGCAGCGGCCGCGAAGTCGGTCTTTCCAAGATGGGCGTGAAACCCGTACGACGGGGATTGGGGCTTCGCATTGACCTCGGACTGTAGGGTTCGGTCGTTAGAGGGCATGGTCTTTTCCTTTCAAGGATGGTTAACTGTCCGGGCATCAGATTCCAGTGCAGTCAGCAGCAACCGCTGTCGCCCGTGCTGGCGTTGCGGGACAAAAAGCAAGCCCCCCATGGTTTTTGGCGACTTGCCCGCGAGATTCCCATCAACGTCCAACATCGACGGAAAAGGCAAGCTTGGGCGCCTTTACTTGACGGGTGCCGCTGGCATCCGGTCCATCATCATTTTCATCATGGCCTGCATCATTTCCATGCGCTTTTCCATCATCTGATGACGCGCGCCCATGTCGCCAGCCGTGCCGTGCATGCCTTTCATGTCGCCCATTCCTTTCATGCCGCCCATGCCAGCGCCGGGCATGCTGTCCATCATGGCCATGCCGTCCTGCATGGTTTTCATGTGCTCGGCCATCAGTTGGCTGCGCTCTTCCGGGGCCTTGGCGTTCATCATCTTTTCATGCATGGCCTGCATGGTTTTCATGTGGGCATCCATCTTGGCCATGTGGTCGGGTGTGGCCATGCTGCCGGCAGGCGCAGCGCCCATGGGCATGCCCGGAGCAGTGTTGCAGGCCACCAAGGCGCTGGTGGCGGCGAGGGCCAGGGCGAGGGGAACGAATCGAAAACGGGTCATGAAAAACTCCTGGTTGAGTAGCAAAAACGGAAACGATCGCCGTGGCTGGCAACGGCGCCCGCATGAGCGGGCCATGAGGCGGGCGCATGCGCAACTTGGCGCGGGCGTGTGAAAGGAGCTTCATGGGGGCATGCGTCACGGTGGACTCATGCTACGCAGTCAGCGCTAGCAAGCGTTGACTTTTATCAAAGGAAAGCGGTCCCCCTCAGCGCGTACGAAACGCGTCGTGACACGACTGGCAAGTCCCGGCGGTGGCCCTGAAGGCGACCTTGAGCTTGTCCAGATCGCCGGCCCTGGCGGCTGCGCTGAGTTTGACGGTTTCGTCCACCATTTTGTTCGACAGGTCGGCAAACTTGGCCTGCTGCGTCCAGATAGCCGGATGGGCGCGGGTTTCGCCTTCGCCGGTGCCGGCGGCAAAAGCCGGCCAGGGCAGCCGGGCCAGCGCTTGAACGATGTCGGCATTTTCTGCCGCCGCCTTGGCGTCGTAAGGCACGCGGCCATTGACCATGTTGCCCAGGCGGAAAAAGTGCGTCTGCATCACGCTGAAGGACGACCGCCGGTACTTGATGGCGTCCTCAGGTTTGGCAAACTGGGCAGCTGCAGGAAAGGCCAGTACGGCGGCCAAGACGGCCAGGATCAGGGTTTTCATTTTGTTCATGTTCTTTGGGGTGGCTGGCGCCGGTGAAGTTCCTGCGCTCTGGCAATAAGCACCGAACGCATGAAACCCAACCATGGGATTGCTATTTTAAGCATAGCTGTCACCGCTGGTGGATACTGCGCAAAAGGCCTATTTGACTCACAAATTGAGTCCAAAACATCGGCTCGGCGCTGCATGCTATGGTTCGGCCCATGCCCAAGACCCTGCGCTTTACCCTGCTGTCACTGCGCGACCTGGCGATTTCTGCCGGTCCGTTTCTGGTGCTGGCCGTGGCGCTGCTGGTGTTGGCCTACAGCTGGCTGGACCCGAACCCGCCCAAGCGCGTCACGCTGGCCACCGGCCCGGCGCAAAGCGCGTACGAGGCCTTTGGCAAGCGCTATGCGGAGGCGCTGAAAACCGAAGGCATCGATGTCGTGCTGCTGCCCTCCGAAGGGTCGGCCGCCAACCTGCAGTTGCTGCGGGGCGGCAAGGCCGACTTGGGCTTTGTGCAGGGCGGAAGCAACCAGGCGGGCAACCCGCCGGACGAGGAACTCGAATCGCTGGGCAGCCTGTTTCTGGAGCCGGTCTGGCTGTTCTACCGCGAAGATGCGGCGCGCCGGGTCAACCCGCAAGCCACGCTGACGGCCCTGACGGAACTCAAGGAGCTGCGCGTCAACGTCGGCACGGCGGGCAGCGGCCTGCCCAGCCTGATGGCCAAATTGCTCGAGAGCAACCGCATCGACAGCGGCGCACTGGCCCTGTCCGAGCTGGAGCAGACGCCGGCCACCGTGGCCTTTCTGGGCGGCGAGCTCGACGCCATCGTGTTCGCCTCGGCGCCCGAGTCGCTGATGGTGCAGATGCTGCTGCAGACGCCCGGTGTCAAGCTGATGGATTTTGCGCAGAGCGAAGCCTATTCGCGGCGCTTTCCATTTTTAAGCCCGGCGGTGCTGCCGCGCGGCGTGGTCGATCTGGCTGCCGACATTCCGCCGCAGGACGTTCGCCTGCTGGCGCCGACCACCACCCTGCTCACGCGCACCGGCACGCACCCGGCGCTGCTGCAGCTGTTCGCACTGGCGGGCAACGACATCCACGGCAGCGCGGGCTGGTTCAAGCAGGCCCGCGAATACCCCAAGCTGGCGCAGAACGAGGTGCCGATTTCAGCCGAGGCCGAGCGCAGCATCCGCAACGACAAGCCGTTCTTGCAGCGCTACCTGCCGTTCTGGGTGGCCAACCTGGTCGAACGCATGTGGCTGGTGATGGGCTTGATCATCGCCATCATGCTGCCGCTGTCGCGCATCGTGCCGCCGCTGTACGAGTTCCGGGTGCGTTCGCGCATCTTTCGCTGGTACGGCCAGCTGCGCGACATTGAAAACCGTATCGACGGCGCGGACGCCGCAGGCGGGCTGCTGGAAGAACTTAGCAGCCTGGAGCGCCGCGCCGAAAAGATCAGCGTGCCGCTGTCCTATGCCAACGAGCTGTATGCGCTGCGCAACAATATCGGGCTGGTGCGCCGCAAACTGGAACACCGGCCCGGCGTTCAGAAGGAACCGTAGGCGCTGCCCAGCAGCACCACCGCCACCAGCGCCAGGATGGGTTTAATCCTGCAACGCCAGCGCCAGTCAGGCCAACAACCGCCCCGATGAAGAATCACTTGATTTAACGCAAGGCATAGGGGATTGCGCGCGGCCAGCTTCGCGCCGCCGTTTGATTTGGCCGCGTTGTGCGCTACGCTGGCAGATTTAAATGGCTCGCCCATGACGTCAACGCCCCCCGCACCCGCCAGCGAGGCGCCATCGAAGAACCCGCCGGCGCCGCCATGGCACGCCCTGCCGGCCCGGCAGGTGCTGGCCCGGCTGGCGTGCGACCCGGCGGCGGGCCTGAGCGCCGCGGAGGCTGACCGGCGGCGCGCGCAGCACGGCGCCAACATGCTGCCCGAGCCGCAGCGCCGCTCCATGCTGGCGATCGTTGCGCGCCAGTTCAAGAGCCCGCTGATCTACATCCTGTTTGCGGCAGCGGTGCTGGCGATCGCGCTGTCGCACCATGGCGACGCGGTGGTCATCTTGCTGGTGGTGCTGGCCAACGCCCTGATCGGCGCGTTCCAGGAGGGCCGCGCTGAACGCTCGATGGCTTCGCTGCGGCAACTCTCGGCGCTGCATGTGCGGGTGCTGCGCGGCGGCCAGGAAACCTCGATCGAGGCGCGCGAGCTGGTGGCCGGCGATGTGCTGCTGCTGGCGGCGGGCGATGCGGTGGGGGCCGATGCACGGCTGATCGAGGCCGCGCAGCTGCAGGCCGCCGAAGCCGCGCTGACCGGCGAGTCGATGCCGGTCAGCAAGGCGACCGAGGCCCTTTCTGAAGCCACCGGCCTGGCCGACCGCCGCAACATGGTGTTTTCCGGCACCCATGCCACCGCCGGGCGCGGGCGCGCGGTGGTTGTGGCGATTGGCACCCAGACGGAAGTCGGCCGCATCGCCGGCATGACCGAAAACGCGACCGAGCCCAAGACGCCGCTGGAGCAGCGCATCGAGCAGTTCGGCCGCTGGCTGGTGGCGGCGGCGCTGTTGCTGTTTGTCGCGGTCGTCGCGCTTGGCCTGTACCGCGAACTGCCGCTGGCCGATGTGCTGATGGTGGCGATCAGCCAGATGGTCTCGATGGTGCCCGAGGGCCTGCCGGTGGCCATGACCATCGCGCTGGCCGTGGGCATGCAGAGCATGGCCGGACGCGGCGCCATCATCCGCCGGCTGTCGGCGGTGGAAACGCTGGGCTCGACCACGGTGATCTGCACCGACAAGACCGGCACCCTGACGCGCAACGAGATGACCGTCAGCCGGCTCTGGCTACCCGGCGGCATTGACGTCACCGTCAGCGGCATCGGCTACGCGCCCGAAGGCCGGCTCAGCGCCGACGACGCGGCCACCTTGCCGCTGCTGCAAGCGGCGGCGCTGTGCAACGATGCCCAATTGTTGCCGCCCGAAGAAACCCGAACCCAGTGGACGGTGCTGGGCGACCCGACCGAAGGCGCGCTGATCGTGCTGGCGGCCAAGGCCGGCATCGACCTGGAACAGCTGAAACACGACGCACCGCGCGAAGCCGAGCTGCCTTTTGACGCCGACACCAAGATGATGGCCACGCGCCACCGCTTTGCCGAGGCGCCGCGCCGGGTGTACATCAAGGGCGCACCTGAAGCCGTACTGGGACTGTGCGGCGCCGGCGATGGCGCATTGACCCAGGCGGCGCGCACCGCCGCCGAAGCCATGGCCGGGCAGGCGCTGCGCGTGCTGGCCTTTGCCGTGGTGGACGACGACCCGCTGGACGCCGGCGCGGGCTTTTGCGCGCTGGCCGGACGCGCCCGCCTGCTCGGCCTGGTCGGCCAGACCGACCCGCCGCGCGAAGAAGTCAAGGCCGCCGTCGCCGAATGCCGCGCGGCCGGCATCCGGCCGGTGATGGTGACCGGCGACCACAAGCTCACCGGACTGGCGATTGCTAGAGAACTCGGCATTGCCCGCGATGGCGACCGGGCCGTCGATGGCGCCGAACTGGAGCTGATGGGCGAAACCGACCTGCGCTACGACCTGGACAGCATTGCCGTGTTTGCGCGCGTGCACCCGGCGCAAAAGCTGCGCATCGTCGAAGCCCTGCAGGCGCGCGGCGAGGTAGTCGCCATGACCGGCGACGGCGTCAACGACGCACCGGCACTGGCGCGCGCCGATGTCGGCGTGGCCATGGGCATCACCGGCACCGAGGTGGCCAAGAGCGCGGCCAAGATCATCATCACCGACGACAACTTCTCGACCATCGTCGGCGCCGTCGAGCAGGGTCGCGTGGTCTATGGCAACCTGAAAAAGGTCATCCTGTACCTGTTCGCCACGTCGATGGCTGCGGTGCTGGTGCTGCTACTGGCCCTTCTGGGGGGGTTTCCCCTGCCGCTGGTAGCGGTGCAGATCCTGTGGATCAACATCGTCACCGAAGGCACTGTGACAGTGAACCTGGTGATGGACCCGCCCGATGGCGAGGAGATGAGGCGCGCGCCAGTGCCGCGAGACGACCCGCTGCTGGACCGCGACATGCTGGCGCGGGTGCTGCTGATGACGCCGCTGATCGCTGGCGTGACCTTCGGCTGGTTCTGGTGGCGACTCGGGCAGGAAGTACCGATCGAACTGGTGCGCACCGAAACCTTCACGATGCTGGCGATGTGCGCGTGGTTCAATGTGCTGAACTGCCAGTCGGCCACCCGCTCGGCGCTGGCGCTGGGGGTGTTCAAAAGCCCCTGGCTGCTCGGCGGCCTGGCACTGAGCATGGGACTACAGGCGCTGGTGCTGTATGCGCCGCCGATGAACGCGCTGTTCCATACCGTGCCGCTGGCACCCGCTTCCCTGCTGCCGCTGGCCGCGTTGGCCAGCGGCGTGCTGTGGGCAGAAGAGCTGCGCAAGCTCGTCGTGCGGATCGGCCGCAGGCTGGCGCGATGACGCCCGGGCTGCTGGCGCTGCAATTCCTGCCGTGCGCGGCACTGATCGGCGTGGCCGGATACTGGATTTGTCAGAGCGCTGACCGCATGGCCCGGGCGACCGGCTTGACAGGCGGCTAGATCGGCCTGGCGCTGCTGGCCACCGTGACCTCGCTGCCCGAACTCGCCTCGGGCATCAGCGCGGTGACGGTGATGGACGCGCCAACCTGGCCGTCGGCAATGCGCTGGGCGCCTGCGTGTTCAACCTGGTGTTTCTGGTGGTGATTGATGCGCTGCAGCGCCGCCAGCCGATCTACCGCCATGCCAGCGCGGCGCACCTGCTGTCGGCGGCCTTCGGCGTGGTGATGCTCGGCTTTGTGGCGATGAGCCTGCTGCTGCCCGGCACCACGCCGGCAATGCTGCACCTGGGGCTGTACAGCCCGGTGCTGCTGGCGCTCTACCTGCTGGCGCTGCGCAGCATTTTTGCGCACGAGCAGTCGCTGCGCTGCGTGCAGCCAGCGGCGACTGCGCCCGCCAGCGCCGAAGCCATGGCGCAGCCCACGCCTGGATTGAGGCCCGAATGGACCCGCTTTGGCTTGGCGGCGCTAGATGATGGGCTGGAGCCGGAGCTTTGTCGGCACGCTCTTCATGGCCTTCGTCACCACGCAGCCCGAAATCGCGGTCACGCTGTTGGCCTTGCGCCTGCGCGCGCTGGACATGGCGATTGGCAACCTGCTTGGAAGCAAGCTGTTCAACGTGGCGATTCTGGCCATTGATGACATTTTTTACACGCATGGCCCGCTGCTGATCGACGCCTCGCCGGTGCATGGCGGCGCGGCCATTTCGGCGGTGGTGATGAGCGGCCTGGTGATGCGGCCGCAGGGGCGCGAGTTGCGAGTGCTGAGCTGGGTCAGTGCGGGGCTGCTGGCAACCTATATTTTCAACGCAGCGCTGGTCTTTTTACATGGCGGCGGCTGAGCGGGCGTGATAAAAACAAGGCCTGTGGCGCTGGTCACGGCGCCTGGATTTGCCAGGATTCACGCTCACTGTTCGCTTTCGCACTGAGCAAGCCTGGCGTCCATCCTATTTTTAAAAGGTTCTCAACGTGGAAATTATTGACTCCCTCGCGTCGGAGGCTGCAGAAATCGCCGCGGTTCGACGCGATATCCATGCCCATCCGGAACTGTGCTTTCAGGAGCTTAGAACGGCTGATCTGGTGGCCCGCAAACTGACGGACTGGGGCATTGCGATCCACCGGGGAATGGGCACGACCGGCGTCGTCGGTATCGTGCACGGGCGTGACGGCGGCGCTTGCGGGCGTGGTGTGGGCCTGCGGGCCGACATGGACGCCCTGCCGATGCAGGAGTTCAACCAGTTCGCCCACACCAGTCAACACGCGGGCAAGATGCACGCCTGCGGCCATGACGGCCACACCGCCATGCTGCTGGCAGCCGCGCAACATTTTTCAAAAAACCGCGACTTTGACGGCACGGTGTACCTGATCTTCCAGCCGGCCGAAGAAGGCGGCGGCGGTGCGCGGGAAATGATCCAGGATGGCCTGTTCGAAAAGTTTCCGATGGAAGCGGTCTTCGGCATGCACAACTGGCCGGGCGGCGAGGTCGGCACGTTTGCCGTCAGCGCCGGGCCGGTCATGGCGTCGAGCAACGAATTCAGGATCGTCATTCGCGGCAAGGGCGGCCATGCCGCCATGCCGCACACCGGCATCGACCCGGTGCCGGTGGCCTGCCAGATGGTGCTGGCCTTTCAGACCATCATCAGCCGCAACAAGAAGCCGGTCGATGCGGGCGTCATTTCGGTCACGATGATCCACGCCGGCGAAGCCACCAACGTGGTGCCCGACTTTTGCGAACTCCAGGGAACCGTGCGCACCTTCAGCATCGAGGTGCTGGACCTGATCGAGCAGCGCATGCGGGCGATTGCGCAGCACATCTGCGCGGCGTTTGAGGCGCATTGCGAGTTCGAGTTCTCGCGCAACTACCCGCCCACCATCAACTCGGCGGCCGAGGCGGATTTCGCGCGCCAGGTCATGTCGGGCATCGTCGGCGCGGACAAGGTCATGCAACAGGAACCCACCATGGGCGCCGAGGATTTTTCCTACATGCTGCAGGCCAGGCCTGGGGCCTATTGCTTCATATCGAACGGCGAAGGCGCTCACCGCGACATTGGCCATGGCGGCGGCCCCTGCACGCTGCACAACCCGAGCTATGACTTCAACGACGAGCTGATTCCGCTGGGCGCCGCCTACTGGGTGCAACTGGCCAGCCGCTGGCTGAACACGGCCAGAACGGCTTGATGCTGGCGCGAGATCGCCTTTGTCGTTGACCACGGCACTCAAGGCATCTAACAAATTTTTGCTACTTAATTCATAGCTGCTAGCGCAGGCCACACCTGCGCAAGAGGCCTATTTGATACTGAAAATGTTATTTTCAAGCTCAAACGAAAGCACTAGGACCGGCCCTTGTCGTGCACGCTGTTTTGCATGGCCGTGCGGGCAACGCTGTCCAGCGCATCATCGACCACACCCTGCTGGCTGACGACCTTGACCAGGTCCAGCGTGAGCAGGTTGCGCAGCACGCGGGAGGTCATCGAATGCTTGCGCCCCCCCTGGCTGGTGAACATGAACAAGGTGCCCAGGGGGCTGACCCATGTCAGTTCCGCCCGCAGCCACTGCATGTCCACAAGCAAGTCAACCCAGTCGCCCAGGTCAAGCTCTATTTTCCCGTTCAGTTCAGCACTGGCGGAATGCCCGCTGCCTTCAGGCTCCAGCAGGCTGGCGGCCGACCACGGCTGGGTTGGATCGTCCGGGTCATTCATGAAGCCGGAGTCCTGAACCTCGGACGGCGCCAGCCACAGCGGCATCGAAGCGGAATTTTCGACAAACATCTTGCCCAGCGAATGGCTGTCTTTTACAGGCTGCGCTGGCAGGCCGGAGACCGCCTTGAGAGCGGCTTGGTGGACCAGCATGAGTTCATCAAAAAACGGCCGCGATTGCTCGGCCGGAAAATCGATCGACAGCAGTCCCTGCCTGAGCGACTCGATCAGGTCCGGGATCAGCTTGAGGAGTCGTCTGCGGTGCCTCGTCGCCTGCTCGACGTTCAAGCTCCAGAGGACATCGTCCAGCGCCAGGCTGAATGCCGACGGGCTGCCGCCGGAAGTTTTGCCCAGCACGGCCAGCCGCTCCCGGGCCATGACCTGCGCCCAGGGACCGGTGAGAAAAGCCGTGATGATGCGGTTATCGTCGATGAAATCGGGTCGGGCCCTGATTTCGGCGGCAATCTTGACGGCCATCAGGTTTCGTTGTTCTGCCTGAAGCAGGGCCTGGACCGCGAGGCGCTGCATCTTGCGGTTTTCAGGGGTATTGCGGCTTTGCCTGCGTTCGAAGTCACGCAGCAAACTGGCGAAATCATCGGAATCGCTGACCCGCTCGTTTCCGAGCAGGACGGCAACTTCGCGCAGGTGCTGCAAAAATTCCGGAAAGCCAGCCGCGTTTTCATTGGCATATCCCAGGCTGGCGCGGGTGATGGCGTCCAGCAGCCTTCTTGCCGGATGGCTTTTGTCACTAAAAAACCGGGGATCTGTCACCGCCAGCCGCAAAAAAGCCGGTTCCGCACTCGCAATCATCTGCTGGACCGGCGCCAGGAGCCGCTCATCGCTGGCCACCTGCTCGATCATCAGTCCGACCACTTCAATGGCCAATGACTGGCCCAGCGTCTTGGCATCGGTTTTGAGCCGGGCCCGCAGGTAGGCCACCGGCGCCGAGGGCGGGGGCCGAGTCAATTTCGCACTGGCGGAAACCAGGCCCTTCTCTTCAAGCTCGGTCAGCGCATCGAGCGCGACTGGCACCGTGTGCGAAAAATCCTGGTGCACAAGCTCTTCAGTGCCGAACTCGGAAAAGGAAGTCACTTCATGGCCGGCATCTTCATAGTCACCGATCAACAGGTGATGCAGAAGGTCCAGCGTGAGCAAGGGCCTGCGCCCGGCATGCGTTGAGGCATTTTCTTGCGCAGTCAGGCCTTTGGGGATATCGGCCTGCCCGGAAAACGACGGGGCTGGCGGTACATGTTCTGTTTTTTCAGACAACCACGCGCCTGACGCCCTGCCCTGAGCCGCGCCAATGACACCATAGGCCGCCGGAGCAATTCCCTGGCCGGCGAGGAAATCATTCAGGAACACATACAGCGACTGGAGCTCCTCGCCCATGATCCGGGCGCCATCGAGCAGCCAGTAGGCCCGTGTCTGGGCTGACGCGGGAAGTGACTGAAGCAATTCGAGCAAGGCCAGGGCCATGATTTCCGGGCGCAGGGGGTTGCTGTCGACCTTGACCATTAGCAAGCCCTGCGCCGTGCTCAGCCGCGCGGAGAAACTGGACAGCCCGGCTTCGCAGCCCAGTTTCACGAGCTGCTGCAAGCGCGCGGTCTCCACGGCTTGCTGAACCTGGCTGTCTCCCATCAGTTCGAGGTCATCAAAGCTGACCGACGACAGCGGGCGCCCGGATTGGACCGGCTTTTTGCTGGCGCTCTTGGTGGCGCCGTCAGCAGCCATGGCCTTTTTCAATCTTTCGGAAAAGCCTTGCTCAATGCTTAAGCGGTTTTTCTTGAGAACCGAGATGGCATCCTGAAGCTGATGCCGTTCCCAGGAATCGGCAACACCTAGCGAACGCTCATACATGGCGTCCGCAAGCCTTGAAGTCCAGCGGTCAATCAAGAAAGGGCACTGCTTGAGGGCTGCTTCAAGGCATGACTGAAAGGCCGCACCTGGCGCGTGTGTTGGGTTTGTCATGGCGTCTGCTACCTCACTTCTGGCAAAATTTCGCATAAGAAATTCGGGGTGCCAAGCCTTGGCATTTGCTTACCTAGCATGGATCAGTCGGAATTCAAGCCCAGGGCCTGCCAGCCCGAGTGACCCAGCTTTTCAAGCGTCCGGATATTTTCTTCAAATATGGCTTCGGCATGTGGAAACGCCTCCACCGCCCGCGCAATGCTTTCCTCGCGCAGCAAGTGAATCATCGCAAACGGCGCCCGGTTGGTGTAGTTGCCAATGTCCTCAAGTTCGGTGCCGTCAAACTGGAACTTTGGATGAAAGCTGGCCAGCTGCACCACGCCTTCGAGCCCGTGCTCGTCCAGCACGCCCTCGGCAACCTCCATGAAATCGTTGAAATCCAGAAAATCATCAAACAGCGTTGGATGGATCAGCAGCGTCGTATCGAGTTGCTCGGCGGGCGTATTGACCAGCAGGTCCAGCTCGCGGTCGAGTTCTTCGAGCAGGTCGTCGGCATGGCGCGCCTGGCTCACGACCAGGCGAACCTGGTTCTTGACATACACCGCCTTGGCAAACGGGCAAAGGTTCAGACCGATCACGGCTTTTTCAAGCCAGTGGCGGGTCTGGTTCAGGACTTCGTCGTCGGTCATGATCCACCCTTCTCAGTAGCCAACGGTCGCAGCGCAGGACGGCCACTTCCCCACCAGCCAGGGCCGCGGAACCGGCTTTGCCGGGCCGCAGGCGCAGTGGCCCCCTCGGGGGGCCGGAAGCTACACGCAGTGAGCGACCGTGGGGGCATTACTTCAAGTCCTTGAAACGCATGCGCTTGGGCTTGGCGCCCTCCTCGCCGAGTCGCTTCTTCTTGTCGGCTTCGTATTCCTGGTAGTTGCCGTCAAAGAAAGTCCACTGGCTGTCGCCCTCTGCCGCCAGGATGTGGGTGGCGATGCGGTCGAGGAACCAGCGGTCATGGCTGATGACCATGATGGAGCCGGCGAATTCGAGCAGCGCGTCTTCGAGCGCGCGCAGGGTTTCGACGTCCAGGTCGTTCGACGGCTCGTCGAGCATCAGCACGTTGCCACCGGCAATCAGGGTCTTGGCCAGGTGCAGGCGCCCGCGTTCGCCGCCCGACAGCGTGCCGACACGCTTTTGCTGGTCGCCGCCGTTGAAGTTGAAGCGGCCGGCGTAGGCACGGCTGGGCATCTGGAACTTGCCGACATTGAGAATGTCCAGGCCGCCCGAGATGTCTTCCCAGACGGTTTTTTCATTTGCCAGGTCGTCGCGGTTCTGGTCCACGAAGGCCATGCGGACGGTCGAGCCGATCACCACCTCGCCGCTGTCCGGCTTTTCCTTGCCGGCGATCAGCTTGAACAGCGTCGATTTGCCGGCGCCGTTCGGGCCGATGATGCCGACGATGGCGCCCGCCGGAACGGTGAAGCTCAGGTTGTCGATCAGCACCCGGTCGCCAAACGATTTGGTGACGTTGTGGAACTCGATCACCTGGCTGCCCAGGCGCTCTGCCACCGGGATGAAAATCTCGTTGGTTTCGACGCGCTTCTGGTATTCGAAATCGGACAGTTCCTCGAAACGTGCCAGGCGCGACTTGCTCTTGGCCTGGCGCGCCTTCGGGTTCTGGCGCGACCATTCGAGCTCCTTCTTCAGCGCCTTGGCGCGGGCTTCCTCGCCCTTTTGCTCCAGCGCCAGGCGGTCACCCTTCTGGCTCAGCCAAGAACTGTAGTTGCCCTTCCACGGAATGCCATGGCCCCGGTCCAGTTCCAGAATCCATTCGGCCGCGTTGTCGAGGAAGTAGCGGTCATGGGTGATGGCGACGACGGTGCCGGGGTAACGTTGCAAAAACTGCTCCAGCCAGTCCACCGATTCGGCATCCAGGTGGTTGGTGGGCTCGTCAAGCAGCAGCATGTCGGGCTTGGACAGCAGCATGCTGCACAGCGCTACGCGGCGCTTTTCACCACCCGAAAGCAGGCCGATCTTGGCATCCCAGGGCGGCAGGCGCAGCGCGTCGGCGGCAATTTCAAGCTGGTGCTCGGAATCAGTGCCAGCCGTGGCAATGATGGCCTCCAACCTAGCCTGTTCGGTCGCCAGCGCATCGAAATCGGCATCGGGCTCGCCATAGGCGACATACACCGCCTCTAACTGCGCCTTGGCGGCAAACACCGCGCCCATGCTGGCTTCGACGCTTTCGCGCACCGTGTGCTCCGGGTCGAGCTTGGGTTCCTGCGGCAGGTAGCCGATGTTCAGGCCCGGCATCGGCGTGGCTTCGCCTTCGATTTCCTTGTCCAGCCCGGCCATGATCTTGAGCAGGGTCGACTTGCCCGAGCCGTTCACGCCCAGCACGCCGATCTTGGCGCCCGGAAAAAAGCTCAGGGAGACGTCTTTGAGAATCTGTCGTTTGGGCGGCACGATTTTGCCGACCTTGTTCATGGTGAATACGTACTGGGCCATCAGATCACTTTGTTAAATAAAAACAGCTAAGGATAAATTGCAGGCCCGCCAGTTGGCAAATGAATGCCGCATTGTGCGGGCTGGGCGGCATGCCTGAGTGCGCCATTAGAGGCGAAATACAGGCTTTAATCCGTTGATTATCGTTCCGTGCAACAATAGCGAGGTTGCAGGGCTCCAGTTGCCTTCAACATTCGGGCACATCCAGGGACAGGTTTAGCAACCCAGCTGCGATGTTTTTCAGCCCGGCTCCTTGACCCCATCTGCCTATGACTGGCGGGTTGCCTTCAAACCAAGGCGCCCAACAGGCCGATCAAGACAAGCGCCCCAGCGGCGCAACATTCCATGAAATTTGAAGAATTGAACCTGGCCCCGGCCATTTTGAAGGCCGTGCTTGAGCAGGGCTACGACACGCCCACGCCGATCCAGGCACAGGCCATTCCGGCCGTGCTTGCGGGCAGCGACCTGCTGGGCGGCGCCCAGACCGGTACCGGCAAAACCGCAGCATTTACCCTGCCGCTGCTGCAGCGCCTCTCGTCCGAGCCGCGCCTGACCAACCGGCGCGGCGTCAATGCCGTTCGCGCTTTGATCATGACGCCAACCCGCGAACTCGCGGCACAGGTCGAGGAAAGCGTTCGCACCTACGGCAAATACCTGGACCTCACCTCGATGGTGATGTTCGGCGGTGTCGGCATGGGCGCGCAGATCGACAAGCTGCGCCGTGGCGTCGACATTCTGGTCGCCACCCCCGGCCGCCTGCTCGACCATGCGAGCCAGGGCACGCTGGACCTGAGCCAGGTGCAGGTGCTGATTTTGGACGAAGCCGACCGCATGCTGGACATGGGCTTCATCCATGACATCAAGAAGGTGCTGGCGCTGGTGCCCAAGCAGAAGCAGACGCTGCTGTTTTCCGCCACCTTCAGCGATGAAATCCGCGAACTGGCCAATGGCCTGCTGCGCAATCCGCTGTCGATCCAGGTCACGCCGCGCAACACCACGGTGCAGCGCATCACGCAGACCATCCACCCGGTTGGCCGCAGCAAGAAGAAAGCGCTGCTGACGCACATCATCAACGAGCACAACTGGAGCCAGGTGCTGGTGTTCACGCGCACCAAGTTCGGCGCCAACAATGTCGCCGAGCACCTGACCAAGGCCGGCATCCCGGCCATGGCGCTGCACGGCAACAAGAGCCAGACGGCGCGCACGCAGGCGCTGCAAGGCTTCAAGAACGGCGACATCCGTGCGCTGGTGGCCACCGACATTGCCGCACGCGGCATCGACATCGACGAGTTGCCGCATGTCGTGAACTATGAAATCCCGAACGTCAGCGAAGACTACGTCCACCGCATCGGCCGCACCGGCCGCGCCGGCAACAGCGGCGAAGCCGTCAGCCTGGTGTGCCTGGACGAAGAAGGTTTCATGCAGGACATCGAGCGCTTCACCAAGCAGAACATCGAAAACGTCATCGTTCCCGGCTTCGAAGCCGAGCCCGGCGAACGCGCCGAGCCGCTGGCCATGGGCCGCCAGACCATCTGGGGCGGCCTCGGCAAGCCACCTAGCCGCGACGTGATGCAGGCCGCCGCCAAGGCTGCTCGCAGCGAAATGATGACGCGCATCCGCGACACCAAGGGCGCACAGCCCGCGCGTGGCGGCAATGCCGGTGCAGGCGCCGGTGGACGCGGTCCCCGTGCCCCTGCTGGCAACAGCGCGGGCGCTGGCCGTGGCGGCAATGGCGGTGGCGGCTTCGGCGGCAACGGTGGCGGCAATGCCGACCGCCGCAGCCCGGCCCAGCCGCGCCAGAACGCCGGTTATCCGCAAGGCGGCGGCCAGCCGTCTTTCAACCAGCCAAGAAACGCCCATGCCCCGGCACCGCGCCAGCAGCGTGACCATGAGCCGCGCAACGACTTTGACAGCCAGCAACCGGCCAGCCACGCCTCGTCAGGCTTTCCGTCGTCGGGCCAGCCTAGCCGCAACAACTTCCGGGGCGGTCCGCGCACCGGCGGCGGCGGTGCGGGTGGCCGCAGCGGCGGACCGCGCCGTCCAGGCGGCCCCGGCTCGTTCACCGGTCGTTAAACGGCCTTTGGCGGCGAGCTGATTCAGGGAGTCAAGCGCCGCCAAGCATGCATCGCCCTGCAATCCTTCACGGTTGCCGGGCGATTTTCATTTTCAGCACAAAATTCATAAGAAATATGCCTTTTGCGCACTACCAGCAAGCGCTGCCAGCTATTAAAAAAAGAGCATCATGCATGCCAGCGCCAGCGCAGGCTTGGCGGCAAGGCCGCTTCATGACCTGGGCCAGCCCCCCGGCGGCGTGCAATTCCTCAGGCTCGCAGCTTTGCAAGAACAGGAGTTTTCCCATGCCCATGACCCGGCCGACACCATGAGCGCCGCTGCGGACACGGCGGCGCTAACACGCCACCGCTGGTACGAGGACATTCAGGCGCTGGTCATCGGCACGCTGTTCGTGGCACTGGGCGTGGTGATGTTTGGCACCGCCGGGCTGCTCACGGGCGGCACGGCGGGCATTGCCTTTTTGATCCACTACGCCACGGGCGTGAGTTTCAGCCTGGCGTTTTTCGTCATCAACCTGCCTTTTTATGTGTTTGCCTGGAAACGCATGGGCAAGGCCTTTACCGCCAAGACCTTCGCGGCCGTCGGCCTGCTGTCGCTGTTCGTGCATTTCCTGCCGCTGGGCCTGCATTTTGACTTTTTGTCGCCGCCCCTGGCGGCGGTGCTGGGCGGGCTGCTGTGCGGCACCGGCATGCTGATGCTGTTTCGCCACCGCGCCAGTCTGGGCGGACTCAATGTGCTGGTGCTCTATCTGCAGGAACGCTTTGGCTGGCGCGCCGGCAAGGTGCAGATGGCCATGGACGCGCTGATCGTGCTGGGCGCGCTGATGGTGGCCGACGGCGAGCGGGTCGCGCTGTCGGTGCTGGGCGCGGTGGTGCTGAACATGACGCTCACCATCAACCACCGGCCCGGCCGCTACATGGCCATTTGAAGGCCGGCCTGGTCTCGCGCCAGCTCAAACTTAAAACGCTTTTCAATCCCCCGTTCCGGTCGCGGCAGCCAGTCGTGGTCGCGGCTCGGGGCGAGGCGCTTTGATACCGCGCCTGGCCTGCGGCGGCTGGCGCTTGACGGCGTACGCGCTGGTTGCCTGCACCGGCCGGGCCGCAGCCGGGCCCTGCACGGACTGATCGTCCAGCCGGAACACGCTGACCACCTGGGCCAGATTTCCGGCCTGCTCCTGCAGCGACTGCGCTGCGGCGGCGGCTTCTTCGACCAGCGCGGCGTTTTGCTGCGTCACCTGGTCCATCTGCGTGATCGCCTGGTTGATCTGGCCGATGCTCTGCGTCTGCTCCTGGCTCGCCGTCTGGATCTCGGCCATGATGTCGGTCACGCGCCTGACGCTCTCGACAATCTCCTCCATCGTTCGGCCAGCCTCGGCTACCTGGTGGCTGCCCTGGCCGACCTTTTGCACCGAGTCGTCGATCAGCACCTTGATCTCCTTGGCTGCTGCCGCGCTGCGCTGGGCCAGGTTGCGCACTTCGGCGGCCACCACTGCAAAGCCCCTGCCCTGTTCGCCGGCCCTGGCGGCTTCGACTGCGGCGTTCAAGGCCAGGATGTTGGTCTGAAAGGCGATGCCGTCGATCACGCCGATGATGTCCACGATCTTGCGCGACGAGGTGTTGATTGCACCCATCGTGCCGACGACCTGCGCGACCACGTTTCCTCCCTTGACGGCCACGCCGGAAGCCGTCAAGGCCAGTTCATTGGCTTGGCGGGCGTTGTCGGCGTTTTGGCTGACGGTCGAGGTCAGCTCGTCCATCGAGGCGGCGGTTTGTCCCAGCGAACTCGCCTGTTCCTCAGTGCGGCTGGACAGGTCCTGGTTGCCTGCAGCGATCTGGCTGGAGGCCGTGGCGATGGTCTGCGCGCCCTGATTGATGTCGGTCATGGCCTTGCGCAGCGCGTTCAGGACGCGTTCCAGATCCCTGGCGCTTTGGCTATACGGCTCCATGGTGGCCGACAGGTCAATGGTTCCCGCCTCGTCGGCGCAAAGTGACATCACGCGCACATCGAGCTCGGCCGATTGCACCAGTTCGCGCTGCATCAAAATGGCCAGATAGGTCAGCACGCCCGCCTCGACCACCACATAGGCCGCATGACCGATGACAAGGCCAAGCCCCGGCTTGGTGAAACAGATCACGCCATACCCGAGTTCCTGCAGGAAGTTAAAGCTCAGGTGATGCACGGCGATGACGGCTGCCGCCACCACGATGACGCGCCAGTCCCGGTAGACCAGCAAAAAAGCCAGCAGCACAAAGATGCCGAAGTGAAACTCGGTCATTCCTGCGGCCTGATGCACATGCAGCCCGGCAAACACCATGCATGCGGCCGCGATGGATGACCGCGTCATCAACGAGCCGGGCGAGCCAAAGACCAGGGCCGTGGGAATGATGGCCGTGGGCAAACCAATCAGCAGCACCCACCAAAGGGTGTCGTACCAGGCCAGATAACGCCAGGGAAACGACAAACAGCCCCCACAACACCGGCAGCATGATCCGGTCTGCCCTTCGATAGTGACTATTGAGGTATTTTTCAGTTTCGTTCATATCGGCTTTTTGTTGGAGATCGGGATCAGGCGTGCTGCATCCGGTTGGTCTCGATATCAGTCCACGGATCAAACGCCTGTCCAGTCGTTCTATCAGCCAGAAATAAAGAAAACTTTAGAAAAAACCAGGAAAAATCTTCACGCAGGCGACAGGAATCGCGCGGGATCGTCTGCTACAACGGCTGGCAGCGCCGCCCAGCGCCTGAAACGCATGCGCATATGCTACAAATTAAATAGCACAAAGCTCATATACGATAAGCGCATGAACACCAAATCATCACAAATCAACTTTGGCTTAGAGCGCCGCGTCTGCATCGTCACCGGCGGCGCGCAGGGCATCGGCGAAGCCTGCATCCGCCGCTTTGCCCGCGAGGGCGCACAGGTCGTGATTGCCGACATCGACGACACGCGCGGCACCGCGCTGGCGGCCGAACTGGGCGGCGTGTATGCGCATTGCGATGTCGGCGACAAGGCGCAGGTCGATGCGCTGGTGGCGCAAACCCTGGCCGCGTATGGCCGCATTGACGTGCTGGTGAACAATGCCGGAATTTTCAGGGCCGCCGATTTCCTCGACATGAGCGAGGCCGATTTCGATGACGTGCTGCGCGTCAACCTCAAGGGCTCATTTCTGATGGGCCAGGCGGTGGCGCGCGAGATGGCCAAGGCGGGCCGGGGCAGCATCGTCAACATGAGTTCGGTCAATGGCGTGCTGGCGATTCCGACGATAGCCAGCTACAACGTCAGCAAGGGCGGCATCAACCAGCTGACGCGGGTGATGGCGCTGTCGCTGGCCGACAAGGGCATTCGCGTGAATGCCGTGGCGCCGGGCACCATCGCCACCGAACTGGCCGCCCAGGCCGTGCTGACCAGCGAAGAGGCCAGGGCCCGGATCATGAGCCGCACGCCCATGCGCCGCCTGGGCGAGCCGTCGGAGATTGCCGACACGGTGGCTTACCTGGCCAGCGACGCCGCAAGCTACATCACCGGCGAGATCGTCGTCGTCGATGGCGGACGCATGACGCTGAACTACACCGTGACGCCTTAGCCCACTTCGCCGGCGGGCGCCCGCCCGGCCAGCAGGGGCTGGAATACCGGATCGTCATAAGCGCGGAAGGTGCCGTAGTCCGGATGCTGCCTGCCAGAGCGAATCAGCGCGCGCATGCCGGCCCGGCTGGCGGCCACGGCGTCACGGTCGAAGCGGTCGCCAATCATCAGCGCGCGCCGCGCATCAACCCCGGTTTGGCGAAGGATGTCCAGCAGGCCGGCCGGGTCGGGCTTGAGCCTGGCCACTGCTGCGTCGGTGGCGCAAACGACCGGCGCGGCCTGCAGGCCGAGGGCCGCCAGCTTGTCAAGGGCCGGGTAATCGGAAAACACGGCAACCTGCTTGCCTGCGCCGCGCAAGCCGGCAAACAGCGCGTCCAGGTGCGGATAGCGGCAGCCGGCCAGCAAGGGCAGCGGCTGGCGCTCCATCCATTCGCTCGTCAGGGCGCGCACCTCGCCCTCGGTCTTGTGGTGCCGTGCGGCCGTCCGGGCATATTGCAGGCGCATGAAGTCTGCTTGCGGCCGGTCGCCGAGCGCTTCACGCACTTGGCGAAACGTGCGCAAGGTCAGGAGCGTGTCCAGGCTGCGCGTTCGCCAGGTGGCGGCCAGCAGGCGGCGCAGCATGGCAAGGCGCAGGCGCCGCTGGTCGTACAGCGTTCCGTCAACGTCAAACACGACCAGGTCAATGTCATTCCAGTTCAGCAGGGGACTCAAGGGGGGCTTCTCCAATGCGATGTTCGGGGCTCGCTGCGCTTGCATCGGTGCGGCGGTCAAGGCGCCCGCCGGCGATGTTGATTGTGCACAGCGAACGCGATCATTTTGCCGGGGCGCGTAGGATGGGCACGAAACGGCCGTTCACGTGCCCAGCATCTGGGCGAGAACCGCTGAACCCGACCAGTCCATACCCTGCTCCAGAAATTAATCATGCTTTCATCCCGGCTGATTGCAGGAAAGCGCCTTATCTTGACGTTCGGCCAGGGCCTACAGTCACTGGGCCGGGACTGCGGCAAAGTAGGCGTTTTACAAGGAGCTTGAGCGTGAAAAAATGGAAACTGGTCCTCAGCCAAGGCCTGCTTGCAGGCAGTCTTGCCAGCCTGATTTCCACAGCAGTGCTGGCGCTTGCCGGCCGCCGCGAGTCAGGCAGCGCGGCGGCGCCCCTGAATGCCGTCAGCCACTGGTATTGGGGCGACCAAGCGCTGCGCCTGGACAAAGCGGACCTGGCCCACACGGCGGCAGGCTACCTGACGCACCATGTCGCGGCCACGTTCTGGGCCGCGCTGTATGCGGCCCTTGCCAGCGACCGGCCGGCTTTGCGCACCACGCCCGGCGTGGTGCTGGGTGCGGCGGCCACCAGCGCTACCGCCTGTCTGGTCGATTTCAAGCTCACGCCGCACCGTTTCACGCCTGGCTACGAGCACCGCCTGTCGAATGGAGCGTTGCTGGCGGTTCATGCCGCGCTTGCCATCGGCCTGGCCGCCGGCGCGCTGGCCCTGCGCGACCAGTACCGGGACGATGAACAGCGGGACGACGAGGAGCCCGAAGATCCCGCGCCGCGCATTGTTCGCCATGTAAGAGCTGGCCGCGCCCGGTACGCCGAAGCCGACAACCGCAGCAGCTTCCTGAAAAACACCCGTTGAAACCCTGCCGTAAAGGAACAACATGACCCGCAAAAAGGACACACTGACCGAGTGGATGGAAGAAAGCGCGGCGGTGCGCGTCAAGCTGCTGGCCGGCGGCGGCAAGCCCGGCCTGGCCAACCCCGAATGGGTGGCCGACAAGACCGGCATGGAAATCATGCAGGCGATGCTGGCAGGCGAACTGCCTTACCCGCACATAGCCGAGACGCTGGACTTCGCGCTGATCGCCGTCGAGCCCGGCAAGGCGACTTTCCAGGGCACGCCGCAGCTCAAGCACTACAACCCGCTGGGCACGGTGCATGGCGGCTGGTATGCCACGCTGCTCGATTCGGCGGTGGGCTGCGCGGTGCATTCGTTGATGCCGGCGGGCCGGGGCTACACCACGGCCGAGCTGGGCATCAACATCGTTCGGACGGCCTCGCACGAAACCGGACCGCTGCGCGCCATTAGCACGGTGATCCACTGCGGCAAGCAGCTGGCCACGGCCGAGGGCCGCATCGTCGGGCCGGACGGCAAGCTGTATGCGCATGCCACGACCACTTGCCTGGTGTTTGACCTGCCGGCTCGGTAACAGCGCGAAACCACCCTGCCCGTGCATCACGACACTCAGGCTGCCTGACAAATTTTTGCTATTAAATCAATAGCTGCTTGCGCATGCTGTACTTGCGCAAGAGTCCTATTGAATGCTGAAAAGTTGTTGCCTGGCTCAACGCCTGCGCGCCAGGTGACCACGAGGCGGCTGTTCAGCGCAGGCAGGCGAAACCATCAATGCGCCACCCGAAACCGTGTGCCTTGATAACTGAACACCGAACTCTTGGCCTGGATTTGTTCCAGTGTCACCCCGGGCGCGGCCAGGCTGCCCTGCGGGAGAACCTGGTTGTTCACCAGCAGCAGCCGCTTGTCCGGGTTGTTCGAATAAACCGAGCCGGTGATGAGCAGCGGCGGAATCTGACGACGCAGGTCTTCGGGCAGATCGCCAAGCAGCCGCACGGCAGGCGGCGCAGCCTGGCTTGCCGCTGCCTTGGCGACAGGCTCTGTTTTGGGCTTGGGCTGCGGTTGCACGGCAGCCGCAGAGGCCGCAGGTGCCGGCTTGGGCGCAGGTTTTGGCGCAACGCGATTCACGACAGGTGGGGAAGAGGCGACAACCCGTGGCGCCACCACCGCAGGCGGCGATGCCGGCATGGACACTATTGGCGATGGCACGGGCGGCACCAGTGGCGGCGGCGTGACCACGGCGGGCGCGACCGCCGCCAGCCGCTCGGTGCCGGAAGGTGTTTGCCAGAGCCACACGCCTGCGGCCATGCCGCCGAGCGCCAGGACTGCTGCTGCCAGCCAGAGGTAATTTCGCGCGCGGCGGTCGGTTTCGGCGGCGGGCAACGTCGCGTGGCGCGACTGCAGGCCGGGCACGGCGCCGCGCTCGCGTTCGGCATCGGCCCGCTTGAGGGCGTCGAGGATGTAGGACATAGGCTTATTTGGCTGATGGCGGATGGGATGGCAAGCGCGGCGCTTGCGCATTCGTGGCGCTGTCGATCTGCATGAAGGTCAGGGGGCCGGGTTGGCCGTCGGCGTCCAGCCCCTGGGCGCGCTGAAAGGCCCGCACGCGCGCCCTGAGGGCCGCGTCCAGAACCGGCGGGGCCGTGGAAGCCAGCGGCGAGGGCGCCCCTTCCAGCTGGGCCAGTTGACTGGCCAGCTGGCGGATCGCCGGACCGGCGCCGTCACCCTGCAGCCCGGCGGTGTAACCCGGCGGCGGGCGCCAGAAGGTGGCGAACTCACCGCGCCACAGCCGGCCCAGCAATACCAGCCTGGCAGTGTGCAGGCCAGCGGCCATCTGCAGCGTGGCGGTCTGGTCGTCCAGCCCCGTGATGACGGCATACACCGGCGGGCCATTGCCGGTGTGCAGCGTCAGGATGCCGGGGCGGCCAAGCTGGCGCAGCAGCGGCACGGTCAAGCTGTCGGTGCGGTAGCACTGCAGCTGCTGCGCGCTGGCGGCCAGGCAGGGGTCGCCATCGGTGGCGGATATTTTCCAGGCGGGCGCCAATTCGCGCCAGGCCACGTTGATGTCGGTCGGCAGTTGCGTCAGCAGGGCATCGATCTCCTCGGCAGGACGCGGAACTGGCGGCTTGGCCGGGACAGGCGATGAAGCGGCATCCCGGGGCGCTGGCAAGCTTGACGCCAGAGGCAGGGACGGCGCTATTGTTTTTTTCACCGGACTGAGTAGCAGGAAACCCGCCAGCCCAGCGCCGGCCAGCAAGGCCACGCCCAGAGCGTAGGCGAATGGCCGCGTGCCGGCGCCCGGCGCATGCCCGGCATGCAGCCCGAACACCTCGGCCGCCGCCTTGTCAATCACCTGTCGGTTCACGCGAAACAGCCCGTTGGCCCAGGCCCCCAGCAGCGCGCGCCCGCACAGCAGGTTGATGCGGCGCGGCACGCCGCGCGCGAGGCGGTGGATGCGCCTGAGCGCTTGCGCATCAAACGGCAGCGGGCCAGTGAACCCGGCCACGGCCAGGCGGTGGGCGATGTACTGCGCGCTCTCAACCTCGGTCAGTGCGTCAAGGTGAAAGCGGGCAATCACGCGCTGCGCCAGCTGCTCCATCTCGGGCCGGGCCAGCAAGGCGCGCAGTTCAGGCTGGCCGATCAGCACGATCTGCAGCAGCTTGCGCTCGCTGGTTTCCAGGTTGGTCAGCAGGCGCAACTGCTCCAGCACGTCAAGCGTGAGGTTCTGCGCCTCGTCGATGATCAGCACACTGCTTTGCCCGGCCGCATGGCTCTGCAGCAAAAAGGCATTGAGCGCGTCGATGTAGTCCTTGAGCGTGGGCGGGCCTGAAGCCGCCGCTGCTGCAGTCGTGATGTGGAATTCCTGGCACACGGACTGCAGCAGCTCGGTCACGGTGAGCTTGGGGTTGAAGATATAGGCCACATGGCAGCCGGCGGGAATCTGTTCCATGAAGCAGCGGCAAATCGTTGTCTTGCCGGTGCCGATGTCGCCCGTGAGCAGCACAAAGCCCCCACCCGATCCGCCTGCAGCGCCGTGCGGACCGGCCACGCCATAAAGCAGATGCGCCAGCGCCTCGCGATGGCGCTCGCTCATGAACAGATAACGCGGGTCAGGCGCGATGGAAAACGGGTCCTGGCTCAAGCCAAAATGGTGCGCGTACATAAGTTGCAAGCATAGCCGGCACCGGCCGGGCCGTTAAGCCCGCCCAGGCTTCAACAGCGTGTCGGCCTGCAACCGTGTCCCCCAGGCTTTTTCGACAAAGCTGTCCGTCACCCCATAGTGCCCGTGCTTGACGCGCATCAGCAAGTTGGCGGAAGTCATCAAGCCCAAAACGCCCTGAACTTCCTGGGTAGTGACTTCCCGGCCGATCCGGGCTGAATATTCCTTCAGCGCGTCGGCGGTGAACACGCCCTTGACGTTGCCGCCGATGCCGCAGATGCGTGAAAAGACGGCTTGCGCCAGCGGGCCGAAGGCTTCAATTTTTTGCAGCTCGATGTCCGCCGCCGCAGCGCCAAACGACTGGGCAATGGTCGGCAAATGCTCGTCGGGGTTAGCGCCCTGCGGCAAGGCGCGCAAGACATTGAGGGCTTTCATCAGTTCCTCGGGCCGGCTCCCCATTCTTTTGAACGCCGCTTCGGTGACGCCGGCCGAGGGCGCCATGACGCCCAGTTGCGGCTTGACCTGCTCCAGAACGTATTCGACAAATTCAAGCCCCAGCACCGGAAACTCATGCGTCACCGCGCCGTTGAACGCCTGGTTGCCCTTCAGCGAGAGTTCCTGAACGCGCGCGCGGTGTGAGCCGGTCCCGACGAACAAAAAGTAGCCCGGCGTTGCCGGCCGCGTGTTGATGGCGTCGCGCGCGGCTTTCAGTGCGTGCAGCATGTTGTCGCCATCGGCGCTGCCCAGCGCATGCTGCACCTCGTCAACGATGAGCACCAGGTCGGTTTTCGACTGGGCGATCAGTTCCGTGAACGCCTGCGCCAAGCTAACGCCGCCTTCCTTGCCCACATCGGCGAGCTTGAAGCCAAACTTGAAGCCCGCCGCCCCCGCTTCGACGCTGGCAACCCGTTTGAGTTGCTGGAGCATCGCTGAACCGGGGGTTTGCAACGCGTTCAAAGACTGGCGGATGGCGCCGTGCACCAGGTCCGCCGGGTTGGCCTGCGGCTGGCTCCACAGGTCCACATAGATGACGATGGCCCCCAAATCCTGCAGCGCCGGGATCAGGTCGGTGGCAAGAAACGTGGTTTTGCCGACCCGCCGCTGCCCGGAAAGAAAAAGTCCGGAGCGCAATGAGGTGTCGAGAAATGTGGGCCGCAGCAACTGCTTGGCCATTTCCTGCGCGAGGGCGGTGCGGCGGAAGGTCATGGTTTATGGATTTCTGGAGTAGTTTGGTAATTATGACGTTTGCATAATTTTAAATAAAGTGGGGAGGTGATTTCTGCCTACGAGTCGCCTTCCGCCTGGCGCTCATCGGCGTGCCACAGCTGCTTTTCAACCTAGATTTTGGGATTAAATCGGGCTTTTGCGCAATACGGATGGGCGTGAGCAGCTATCTTTTTTGTATGGCTGAGGAACGCCATCCGGCTTTGCTGCGTGCCGCAAAGTCATGATCGGGCCAACGGGCGCCGCCTAACCAGCCGTCCGAATCGCCCATGATGAAGTTCTGTATGCAATTGGGCTGGAGGTTTGGTCCATGTTGCATGGACACGCTTGATTCACGAGGCAGCGACCGCTTGATTTGACGCCGGACAGCGTGAACAGCTAATTTGAGGAGAGCCTATGGGGCATTTTGAAATGGTTTTGCCAATGGCTCCTTTGCAGCGGAAGCGGCCCTTCGATGCAAGCCAAGAATTTCTATCGAGATCTCGTGACCGGTCGTTCGCGTCGCAGATCCAATTCCATCATCCGACCACCCCAAAATCTACAAAGCGGTCAACCACCGGCGATTTAGGAATTTTCGATCTGGTGGCGATGGTTTTCTCGTCAGCAGTCGTTGGCGGGCTTGCGTCGGCTGGTCGGATACGACCAGTTGCGGTCCGACAGAAAAGACCGCTGTCCGGCGGTCAAATCTTCGGCGCCAATTCACAGAAAAACATTTCGTCAAATATCGGCCTGCTCGGCGATTTCAACGCGTCTGCAACTTCGATTCCCGGATACCCCACGGTGCTCTCGTTTGTGGTGTTCCCTATTAACAACTGCACTGCGCGCAGATTTTTGGTGCGGCGGTAAATCAGGGTGTACGACCGAGAATTCCGACCTGCCAATACAAGCGCCGAGGTGCTGGCGTAGCCATGGCCGGCCGATAGAAGACAAATATAAAGACAAAGACAAAGACAAAGACAAAGACAGTGCGAGGAACCACCGATTGCGCAGGCGAGCATGAAGTGATGGCAAGATAAGTTGGGCCGTGGTTGGCAAAGCACGTGAATGTCCGAGCACATTCGAGTGCGACAAAGCGATTGAGGCATCGACAGCGAATCCCATCAGGGACAGTGACCAGGAGTCACATCAAAAGTCCGAATGTACGTGTGCAATCTTTACCTTTGATCCGTCATAGATTGAAAGCTTGGCAAACCGGGTGCGTCCATGTATGGACATTCGACGAGTTGCAGACCTCTGGTACACCTGTTCAGTTGCTGGACCTATAGCCACCGTTGGGCAGCGCGATCACCGGCACCATCAGAAAGCCGGTGTTGTCGGCGGTGCGCAACCTGGCTGCTTCAATTTGTGTGGCATACAAGGTTTGACCGATCTGCGGATCTGCCAAACCGACCTAGCCCCACCTCCACCAAACCTTCGGGACGGCGAAGCAGGAACAGCACATCCATCCCCATGCGCTGTGCCATGGCCAGACCTTCGTCGGGGCCTGCCACCAGTAAGGCCGTGGCCCAGGCGTCCGCGTGCATGCAGGTACGCGCCAGCACGGTGACCGATGCTACGGCGTTGTTCACAGGCGCACAGCGGCGCGCGTCCATGGTGTGCGCGAGGCGCGCATCGCCCACCTCCAGATAGCGTCGGTAGTCGCCCGAGGTAGCCACAGCCAGATCCTCCAACTCGATGACCCCGTGCACCGCGCGGCGCCCAGCCTCGGGGCGTTCGAGCGCCACAGCCCAGGGCACGCCGCTGGCCTGACCGCCCACGGCGCGGAGCTCGCCATCAAGCGCTGCCAGCGCATGCCGCACGCCGTGCTGTTGCAGCACATTGGCCATGCGGTCCACCGCATATCCCTTCGCAATGCCGCACAGGTCGAGTTGCAAGGTCGCACGCTTGCGGGCGCGGCCTGAGGGCCTATCCAGCTCCAGGCATCCGTGCGCAGTGAGAGGCGTGGACTGGCGTGCGGCGCGGATCGCTTGCGCGTCGGGTGCATCGCGCACCGCGCCAAACCCCCAGGCATCGACCAGCGCCCCAACGCACGGATCGAATGCACCAACGCTCAGGCGGCGGACATCAAGCGCACAGTCCAGTACCTCCAGCATTTCAGCGGGCAGGTCTACCCAGGCGTCCACAGGCGCGCGGTTCAGGCGCATGAGGTCGCTGTCCGGCTTCCAGGGCGACATCTGCTCGTCTACCTGCTCCACCGCAGCGGCAAGGTCTTGGCGCAAGGCCGCCAGGTCCATGGTGTTGTCGGCGTCGACACTGGCAGACCAGCGTGTGCCCATGGTCGGGCCGTGCAGGGTGGTGCGCTTGCAGGCCGCAGCGGACTCAGAAGACATCTTCGGCATAACGCTCCTTTGCTTTCAGCTTCGATACGCTCAACTGCAGCGGCGCCAGCACCACGTCCAGCGTCTCGGCCACGTCGCGCGCCATGGCGCGGCTTCCACAAACGCGCACGATGGCGTCCTGTGCCAACAGACCGCGCAGGCTCTCGGCATCTCGGCGCAGGGCGTCCTGCACATAGCCGCCGCCGTCGGGCACGCGGGAGAAAACTGTCTGCAATGTCGCCAGGCGCCCTTCGCCGAGCCAGCGCTGAATTTCGGGGCCGAAGTAAAAGTCCCGCGCCGGATCGCGCCCACCAAAGTACAGGTGCATCGGGGTCCGTCTGTCGTTGCGGCGGATGAAGCCGGCCAACGGCGCCACGCCTGTGCCCGCCCCAATCAGCAGCACAGGCCGCCGCGTTCGCGGCAGTGCAAAGCCGGGGTTGGACCGGATAAAGGCGTTGATGCAGTCCCCCTTCTGCAGGCCCAGCAAGTGCGTAGAGCACAGGCCACCGGGCATCTGGCGCACGCAGATTTCCAGAAACCCGTCTTCCCAGCCCGACGCCAGCGAGTAGTAGCGCGGCACAGCCGAACCCGGCGGCACGATGCCTACGAGATCGCCAGCTGCAAACCGCGCCAGGCCGTGCCCGCGCAGGCGTGTGCCCAGGTCCTGTGCTGGCCACGCGAAGCGCAGGATCGCCGTGGACTGCCCGGTAACACCGGGATAGTCCTGGCGCGC
Organism: Polaromonas sp. DSP2-3-2b2; assembly: GCF_049895905.1. Taxonomy (NCBI): domain Bacteria; kingdom Pseudomonadati; phylum Pseudomonadota; class Betaproteobacteria; order Burkholderiales; family Comamonadaceae; genus Polaromonas; species Polaromonas sp. DSP2-3-2b2. The sequence continues at coordinate 383,543 of NZ_JAFCTH010000002.1, forward strand.
GATGAGCGTGAGCGCGGCGGTGGGTGGCACGCGCGGTACATGCTCCAGCGCCAAGGGTTCGTTCAGCGCTTGTGCCAGGGCAACGCCCCAGCGCGCGAACTGCTGGCCCGATTGCTGGTGGATGCACTCGAGCGGCAGCAGCGCGGACCAGCCCTGTGCGCGCAGCGTCTGGTCTAGCGCCTCGGCAAAGGCGCAGAAGGCCGGGAACTGCCGGTCGCCAAAGCCCAGCACCGTCACCGGCACAGCACTGGCGTTGAGCTTGGCGATGTGCTCCAGGGCGTGGCTGGCGTGGGTCGGGGCCTGGCCTTCGCCATAGGTTGCTGCAAGTACAAACACCTGCCGCGTGGCGGCCGTGGTTCGAAAGTTCTCCAGCGCGCTGGTGTGAACGCGGTGGCCGCCTTGGCTCAGTGCGTCTTGCAGCGTTTGGGCAAAACCCCAGGTGCTGCCGCCTTCGCTGGCAACGAAGATGAGCACGTCGGCCTGTGCCAGCGGGGTGTTGCCTGTGATGTGTGGCGCCTGGCGGCGTGCTTGCCACCAAATGACAACGCCCGACAGCCAGAACAGCAGCACGCTGGCGCCCACGAGCCCGAGCACCACTGCCCAGGGCCAGGCCGCTTCGCCCGTGTGCAGCACCACGGCCAGGTCGTAAACGCGCTGCGCAAGGGTTGCATCCTGCCAGGCCAGCATCTGGCCCGAGTACCGGTCGATCCAACCTTGACCCTGGGCGGTGGCGACCTTCCAGGTGTCTTCTGGGTCCGTGGCGTCGGGAAGATTCAGCTTGCGCAAATCCTGCACAGCAAGGCCTTGCAGCGTGGCAAACTGCGCGCCGGGCAAATCAGGCTTGCCGGTGACCACCGAGAGCACTTCAGGCTCGATCCTGGTGTCCAGTTTCACCAGTCCCAGGGTCGAGGCGCTCATGGTCAGCGCCGTAAGCGATGTCAGGCACAGGACTGCGAGTACCACACGGCCTGCGACCACGTGGATGCGCTGCGCCAGCGAGCCACGCACCCGCGCCGCCAGCCGCCGCCAGCCGCCCATGCGCCGCAGCAAAAGCACCAGGGCAGAGACACACAACAAGCCCATGGCCAACGCAATGCCCGCTGCACCCCAGCGCCCGGCGTCGCCCAACAGCAGCGAGCGGTGCAGATTCTTGACCCAGCGCGGCAGCGCCGAGGGTTGCCACGCACCCAGCACCCGGCCATCGGCCGGGTCCACGTAAGACGCCTGCGGCTGGTCGCCGGCAAAGCTGAACACCACGATGGCACCCGAGGGCTGGTGGCGAATCTCTCCCGCGCCCGGGACAGTTCGCGTCACGCGCTCCACCAGCGTGGCTACGGGCAAATCGCCCGGTGCGGCGGGTGCCTGCCACGCCTGCTGCACCGGGTCGATCGCCAAGATGGCACCGGTGACGCCCAGTACCACGGCCAAAGTGCCAACGGTCAGGCCCAGCCAGCGGTGGATTGCTTTCCAGCCCATGGGAGTTCCTTTACTGGAGTTGGAAGGTCACCGACTGGATGTACTGCTTGCCGGCCTGCGGCTTGCCGACGTTGGCTTTGGACAGCGGTATGCGGACCTCCGACGGGCTGTCTCGCATGTCTTCTGCAGCGGCGTCGATGCGGATTTCATAGCCCGCGTCAATCAGTGCATCCGCCAAATCGGCTGTGACCTTGAGCGTGCGCCCTGCGCCAACGCTGGCGCCGGTGACGCCATTAAGGCGCTTGGCGTCACCCGCCGAGAGGCGGCTCCAGTCAGACAAGTGTTTGTGGTACTTGGCCTTTCCGCCGGCCACCCACAGCGTGCGCACATAGGCGCCTTTGGCATCGGTCAGGTACGCCGCCAGGTAGGCGCCGTCGCCCCCGTAGTTCTTGAGCTGGGCGGTCAGCGTGAGCGGGCGGCTGTGTGCCAGGGCGGGAAGGGCCAGCGCGCAGGCGGTGGCCAAAATGGTCAAAAGGGGTTTGGACATGGTGATGCTCCTGTGGGAATGGTGGTTACTCGATCTGGCCGCGCGGCGCGGTGCCAGGGGTCAACAAAGGCGATGGCACGGCGGCGCCGTCCGGTTGTGGCGGTCGTGCCTGCTGCGCGGCACCCCCGTCACCACGATCGCGTTCCCGGGAACGTTGGTGGTCGTCTTGCTTCATCCTCAACACCTTCAGGGTTTCCGGGTCGATCTTGGCTTTGAAGCTGCGTCCTTGGGCATCCGTGCCGCGGATTTCATAGCAGCCGTCGTCGATCTTCAGCCGCTGAATCTGCCAGCCCTGTGCGTCTGCCATTTGCCGCACAGCCTCACGCGTCTGCCAGCGATTCACCGGCGCATCGCAATCGTCACCGGCCCATGTGGGCAGGGCGGCCAGGCCTAGCGACAGAACCAGCAAGCCATGGCGCAAAGTGGGGGTGTATTTCATGGAAGGTTTCTATAAAAAAGGGCCAGCACATGTGTTTAGCCACTTGAAAGTTTATGGCGGCTGCCTTAAGTGATTCTTATTGGCTCGCCTAGAAGCGGCCAATCGCAAATACGCACTCCCGCTGCGTCAGAGACGTCCATTCTGAAAAATTGATGGTCGACGTTGGATAACAGCTTCCAGGCTATTAGGCTCGACCGCGAACGGCTGGTTCAGGGGAAATCGTAGGTCGGCTTTCATCTTGTTGTTGGTTTTACATGGTTTCGGCGGATGACCGGAATCAGTCTAAAGGAGACGGTAACGGTACTGCCGCCTCAGTTGGCTTTCAATATGCGCGAATCACTATCGCAAGCGCCTCGTGCAAATTCGCTTTCCCATAACCAATGCCGAGCCTTTTGCGTTCGTACTTGCCAAATAGCCGTCGCGCCTTGGCATTCAGCGAATCGCGCCATACCAGTGGCGCAGTTGATCGAACTGCGCCACTATCGCGCCACTTTCCCGGAAAACCGCGCCAAATCCTGTCATCGCTGCTGGTCGAAGTTAGCTGATTTTTTTGACCATATCAGGCATCAAATCAGCCTCTTGCGCAATACGGGCATGCGTAAGCAGCTATATTTTCAATAGCAAAATCTCCCACCAGCGACTTCTCCGCCGCAAAAACCAGCCGCCGATCTTGCCGGGACCACTGCGATGTGTACGATGACGCCGAGCGATTCCATCTCGCAACCAAAGGAAAAAACCATGGCATCCGGAAAAATTCTCGTCGCCCAGGGCGGCGGCCCGACGGCGGTGATCAACCAGTCGCTGGTCGGCGTGGCGCTGGAGGCGCGGCGCTTTGGCGAGGTCACGCGCATCTACGGCGCGCGCCACGGCGTGCGCGGCATCGTCAATGAGGACTTCGTGGACCTGACGCAGGAAACCAGCCACAACCTCGAACTGGTGGCGGGCACGCCGTCGTCGGCGCTCGGCTCGACGCGTGACAAGCCCGACATGCGTTATTGCCAGGAAATCTTCAAGGTGCTGCAGGCGCACCAGATCGAGCACTTTTTCTACATCGGCGGCAACGACTCGTCGGACACGGTGCGCATCGTCAGCCTGGAAGCGCAAAAGGCCGGCTACCCGCTGCGCTCAATCCACATTCCCAAGACCATCGACAACGACCTGGTGGGCAACGACCACACGCCCGGTTTTCCGTCGGCCGCGCGCTTCGTGGCGCAGGCGTTTGCCGGGGCCAACCTGGACAATGCCGCCCTGCCCGGCGTGTACGTGGGCGTGGTGATGGGCCGCCATGCCGGATTCTTGACGGCGGCGTCCGCGCTGGGCAAGAAGTTTCCCGACGATGGCCCGCACCTGATCTACCTGCCCGAGCGCACCTTTGTGCTGGAGCAGTTTCTGGCGGATGTGAAGGAAACCTACGCGCGTTTTGGCCGCTGCGTGATCGCCGTGTCCGAAGGCATCCACGATGCCTCGGGCGCGCCGATTGCCAGCCTGCTGGCGAAAGACCTGGAGCACGACGACCACGGCAATATCCAGCTGTCGGGCAACGGCGGGCTGGCCGATTTGCTGTGCGAGGAAATCAAGGCCAAGCTCGGCATCAAGCGGGTGCGCGGCGACACCTTCGGCTATTTGCAGCGCTCGTTCATCGGCTGCGTGTCCGACGTGGACCAGCGCGAAGCCAGAGAGGTCGGCGAAAAAGCCGTGCAGTTCGCCATGTGGGGCGCGCAGGACGGTTCGGTCGCCATCAAGCGCACCGGCTTTTATTCGGTCGATTACGAACTGCTGCCCCTTAGCGCCGTGGCCGGCAAGACGCGGGTGATGGAAGACGAATTCATTGCCAGCAACGGCACCGACGTGACCGACGCCTTCAGGATGTATTTGCGCCCGCTGCTGGGCTCCGGCATGCCCGATGCGTTCAGGCTGCGCCACCATCCGGTCGCCAAGGTGCTGAACCCCGGCCGCTGAAGCCATGCCCGTGCGGCGGCAAACGGCTGCAAACTTCTTGCGCCCATTCCATAATCAGGCGATGCGACTACTCCACACCATGCTCCGCGTTGGCAACCTTCAGCGCTCGATTGATTTCTACACCCAGGTCCTGGGAATGCAACTGCTGCGCCGGTCTGAAAACCCCGAATACAAATACAGCCTGGCCTTCGTCGGCTTCGAGGGCAATCCGGCGCAGGCCGAGATCGAGCTGACCTACAACTGGGGAACGGAAAACTACGAGATGGGCACGGCCTACGGCCACATTGCGCTGGGCGTGCCGGATGCCTACGCCGCCTGCGAAAAGATCAAGGCAGCCGGCGGCAACGTCACGCGCGAAGCCGGCGCGGTCAAGGGCGGCAGCACGGTGATTGCCTTCGTGACCGACCCGGACGGCTACAAGATCGAGCTGATCCAGCGCGCCGAAGCGGCTGGCGGCGCGGGCCTGCGCTGATCCGGTTTCAACGATTGCTATTTTTTTAGGGGCTTAGGAACCAGAGCTTATCGACAGCTAAGCTAAGTTCCTATCGTGATTCAGAAAAACCGGTATTTCAG